>DASWCJ010000337.1:0-20909 GCA_036390155.1 Anaeromyxobacter sp. | reverse complement strand
CGCGTTCTCGACGAGCTCGTTCACCACCGTCGAGACGACGCTCCGCGCCGTGCTGCGGCGCGCGAAGGCCCACTCCAAATAAGCCGCCGCAAAGTCGGAGATGATCCCGCAGCGCCGCCACTCGGTGACGAGGTCGATGGGGACCACCTCCACCCGGATGGTGACGAGGGCGGGCGTTCCCGGAGGCTCGGGGAAGCTGCCGATGGTCGTCTGCGGCGTCATCCGAGCTCCGCGAGCGCGTCGAGATCGTACTCCCCTGGGATGGCCAGGTCGCGCAGGAACGGGGGGACGTCCAGATCGGGGAGGACGAAATAGGAGTCCATGGGGTTCGACTCGGACCGGTACTTCTCGTGGATCTTGTAGTGCGGAAAGGGCTTCAGATAACGCGTCCGGATGCCCAGCCGCTCGACGAATCCGCGGATGGTGCGGACCGAGCAGAGCGTCACGACCGTCGGGCCCTCGGCGTCCACGCACGCGAACGCCCGCGAGAACGCCAAGCCTGTGACGAGCTTGGAGAGGCGGCCGTGCCGCAAGGCGGGCGTCACCACGAGCTTCGTGACCTCCCGGCGGTGGAGGGGCTGGTAGGGTCCGTCGATCCCCCCCTCGCGCAGGACCGCCAGGACGTCCTCGTCGGTCACGAGCCCGAACCGCTCGACGTAGGTGTTCCGCACGTACAGCCCGACCACCGCCACGAGCTCCCCCTGGGCGGTGCCCATCACGAATCGGTGCGGCCACGGCTCGATCTTGGCGTCGAGGTCGTAGTGATCCTCCGAGAACACCACGCCGTACTGTCGGTTGTAGACGTCCGCGACGAGCTGCCGGCAGCGCAGGACGTCGCCGGAGCTCTGCGCGATCTGGAGGCGCAGCTTCAGGACGCGTCTCCCGGAGGGCGCGCGCGCAGCATGAGGAACGCGACGTCGTCGTCGTAGTGCCCCTGCGTGAACGTGTCGAGGCGCTCCACGATCCGTCGTCTCACCTCGGCGAGGGAGACGCCCCCCGAGGCGACGAGCGCCTCCTGCACCGGCTGGATTCCGAAGTGCCCGGAGCGGTGATCGCCGTTGCGGGGAGCCTCGAACACCCCGTCGGTGCCGGCGAACAGCACGTCCCCGGGCGCGAGCTCGAACGCAGCGTCGCCGAAGGCGTCGCGGGCGAGGTCCGGGGCGAACCCGAGCCCGAACGGGAAGTGGGACATCGGAATCGACTCCACCGCGCCCGACGAGGCCCGGTACACGAGGAGGTCCTCGTGGCTGCCGCTCACCCGGAACCGGCCGGTCGCGGCCTCGCGGCGGACCGACACGATGGTCATCGACCGCCGCTCCTGGAGGCGGGCGAGGCTGGCGCTCAGCACGCGGTTCGCGAGGTGGTTGAGCTCGCGGGGCGAGACCTCGGGGCGGGCCTCGATGATCGCGGCGAAGGCGCTGTGTGCCATGAGCGTGAAGAGCCCCGCGCCGAAGCCGTGTCCGGTGACGTCCCCGACGAAGAACCAGTCCACGCCCCCCACGTGGAAGGCGTGCAGGTAGTCGCCCCCCACCGACTCCGCCGCGCGCATGTGGGCCGCGAACTCGAGCCCGTCGAGCCGGGCGTCGGAGGGCACGAGCCGGGTCTGGACCGTCCGCGCGATCTCGAGCTGGGCGGCGAGCCGCGCCTGCCGCTGGGTCACCACCTCGAGGACGGCCGCCGGCGCGCTGATCGAGATGGCGAAGGTGACGAGCATGGCGAGCGAGAAGCCCAGGGCACCGAGCGACGGCTGGTCCCGGAGGAACGCGAAGTCGAGGATATGGAGGGAATACAGGACGCAGCTCGCCACCAGCGCCCGGCCCTGCACGTGCAGGGTGCTCCAGCGTCTCCGGAATACCTCGACGCTCACCGCCAGGGCCGGGGCCGCGACCGCGACCGAGGTGGGGAGCGCCACGAGCACGAACGGCGCGCCGGCCATCGCGGCCGCGACGGAGAGCGCGACGCCGCCGGCATACCCCACCGCGAGCGGACGCCAGGGCGTCGAGACGCCGGTGACGGTCGCGAGGAGGTGCGCGAACCCCGCGTTGCTGAAGAAGACGAACGCGAACCCCAACGTCACCGCGAGATCGCCCTCGACGAGCAGGCTCTGGGGAAAGACGCCGGCGATCGTGATCGCCCAGGCGATGAAGAGCGATCGGAACAGCCGATCGCGCGTGCTCCTCCAGAGCGCCGCCGCGAAGACGGCGTTGATGATCACCGCCCCCGTGATGATGAGGAGCAGGTGCTGCACCACGGGGTCGGAGCGCATTCAGCAACGGCGAGTATGCCTCACTCCCGGAGCGGGCTGCACTTCCGGGCAACGGATTCCTCCGCGCACCCGGGCCCTTGGCCCTCCCGCGTCGCGTGGGCCCCTTCGCGCTCGGCGGGCGAGGTACGGCGACCGGGCGAAGGCGCGGCGCGCCACGGACTACCGAGGGAGGACCCACGAGGGCCGGCCGGCCGAGCGGGTTGACGCCCGGCCGCTCCATTCATACGTTCAAGCCTTCGATTGAACGTGCTCGGAACCCAGCCCCGCGACGCCCGGCGCGAAGCCGCCCTCGCCCACTACGGCGAGATGGCCCGGCTCGGGAAGGCGCTCGCGAGCCCGGTCCGGCTCCGGATCCTCGACCTCCTCCGGCAAGGCCCGCGGCGGGTCGAGGACCTCGCCGCCGCCGCCGGGGAGACGGTCGCGAACTCCTCCCGCCACCTCCAGCAGATGCGCGGCGCGCGGCTCGTCCACGCCGAGCGCGAGGGGCGCCACGTCCGCTACCGCCTCGCCGGCGAGGGCGTCTCCCACGTCTTCGGCGTGCTGCGCGGGCTCGCGGAGGCGCTCCTGCCCGAGCTCGACCGGCTGCGCCGCGAGCTGGACGTGCTCGAGCCGGATCCGCGCGACACCCTGCTCGCCCGGATCTGCCGTGACGAGGTCACCCTCCTCGACGTGCGCCCCGCCGAGGAGTACCGCGCGGGGCACCTCCCAGGCGCCCGCTCCATCCCGCTCGACGAGCTCCCCTCCCGCCTCGCGGAGCTCCCGCGCGACCGCGAGGTCGTCGCCTACTGCCGCGGGCCCTACTGCCCGATGGCCACCGAGGCGGTGGACGTCCTCACGGCCGCCGGCTTCCGCGCCCGCCACCTCGATCTCGGCGTCCCCGACCTGCGCGCCCGGGGCTTCGCCGTCGCGACCGGCGACGGAGCGCCCTCCGCCGCCCGAACCACCCGCCGCCCCACGCGGCGCACCTCGACGAGGAGTGGACGATGAGGAAGCTCGCCGTAGCAGCCCTGGTCGCGGCCGTGTCCTTGGCCTCCCCCGCCCTCGCCGCTGGCGAGCTCGTCGGCGTCGACGAGGCGAAGGCCCTCGTCGGGAAGCCCGACGTGCGGTTCGTGTTCGCCGACTCGGAGGCGGACTTCGCCAAGGGTCACATCCCCGGCTCGGTCGTCGCCTACGCGCACGACCTCCACCTGCTCGACGACGTGAAGGCCTGCAAGGGCCTGCCCATGTGCGAGCCGCGCGCCGCGAAGGTCATCGGCGAGACGCTCGGCGTCGGCGCCGCCACCGAGGTCGTCGTCTACGACGGCGGCGCGGGCGCGAACGCGAGCGGGACGTGGTTCTTCCTGAAGCTCTACGGCGCGAGGAAGGTCCGGATCCTCGACGGCGGAGTCGCCACCTGGAAGGCGCACGGGGGTGCCGTGGAAGCGGGCGGCCCCGCCAAGGTCGCCGCGCAGTCGTACACGCCCTCGGTGCAGTGGGGCATGATCGCGACGGTCGACGAGGTGAAGCGCGCGACCGCCGAACCCGCGAGCTACGTGCTCCTCGACGCCCGGCACCTCCTCGACGAGTACACGGGCAAGTCCCTCCTGCCGGCCCTCGCCGCGCCCGGCAAGGAGGAGACCGTGAAGCGCGGCGGCTCCATCCCCGGCGCGATCTTCTCGCCCTGGACCAAGTACGCGGGCAACAAGGACGGCCAGGCCGACAAGCCGACCCTGAAGCCGAAGGCCGAGCTCGAGAAGCAGCTCGAGAAGCTCGCGAAGAACGGGTACGCGCCGGCGAAGACCGTCATCAGCTACTGCCACGTGGGCCTCGGCCGCGGGTCCTTCCAGTACCTCGCCTTCAAGGCGGCGGGGCATGAGAACGTGAAGGTCTACATGGGCTCGTGGGACGAGTGGGGGAACGACGCGTCGCTCCCGCTCGCCGCCCAGCCCTAGCGAGGAGGGACCGTGAAGCCATTCCTGCTCGGCGCGCTCACCGGAGCCGGCTTCGGCTGGGTCCTCTACAAGGTGGGCGCCACCCGCTACTCGCGCGTGATGGGCATGCTCACGCTGCGCGACACGAAGGTGATGAAGTTCGCGTTCACCGCGATCGGCGTCGCCTCGCTCGGCTACGGCCTCGCCGCCGCGCTCGGCCTCGCCGAGTCGCTCTCGCTCGTGCCGCGGGTGATGCCCTACCTCGGCCTCGCGCACGTCGTCGGCGGCGCGCTCTTCGGCGTCGGGATGGGCGTCTCCGGCCTCTGCCCGGGCACCTGCGCCGCGAAGACCGGCGGCCGCGGCGGCGACAAGAAGTGGGCGACCCCCGCCGCCGTCCTCGGCCTCGTCGCGGGCGTGCTCCTCTACGCGGCGCTGAAGGACCGGCTCGTCGCGACGGGGATCATCGCGGCGAACCAGAAGCCGCTCACGCTCCACGGCGTGCTCGGGCTGCCGTACGCGGCGGTGGCGCTCGCCTGGGGCGCGCTCTTCCTCCTCGTCGCGCTCGCGGTGGATCGCCTGACGCCCGAGCGCAGCTACGAGCCGGAGCGGCCGCTCCGCGGCGTCCTCGACCGGATCCGCGGCGAGTGGAGCTGGGTCGCGGCGGGCACCGCCGGCGGCGTCCTCGTCCTCCTCGCGACCGCGCAGGGCGGCTACCTCGGGTTCTCCGGCGCGATCCTGGCCGCCGTCGGCTGGGGCGCGCACGGCGTCGGGCACACGCTCGAGGTCGTGCCGCGCGTGAACGACGACATCCTCTGGCGGGCGGCGCTCCTCCTCGGCGTGTTCCCCGGCGCGTTCCTCGCGGCCGCCACCTCGCTCCGCTCCCGCGCGGCGGCGGCCGCCCGGGCGCCGAAGGTCCTCGACCTCCGCGCGATCGCGACCTCCTTCTCGGCCGCGACCGTGATGACGCTCGGCGCGCTCGTCGGGGGGGGCTGCACCACCGGCGCGTTCATCGCCGCGTGGCCGACCCTCTCGCTCGGCAGCCTCGCGATGGCCGGGACGTTCTTCGTGGTATCGATGGCGGTCGCGAACGGGCGCCTCCTCGTCCGCGTCCTCGACCTCCCCGCGGCGCAGTCGGCCGGCGACCGCGCCTATGACTAGGGGTGAATCCATGACGACCCAGGTCCGCCTCCTCCTCGCCGCCGCCGTCCTGGCGCTCGCCGCCGGCTGGCTCGGCCTGCGCGGCGCGAACGTGGACCTCAGGTCCCGCGCCGAGCTCGCCGCCACGAGCGGGGAGCGGGCGCCATGAAGAAGCGCACCTTCGAGCTCGCCGCCTGGGTGGCGGCGCTCGCGATCCTCTCCGCGCTCCTCGTGCAGGAGGGGCGCCGGCGCGTCGCCCTCGAGCGCCGCATCCCGGTGCAGGCGCGCGAGGTCTACCGCACGCTCGCGCGCTCCCAGACGGCCTGGCAGGTGATCGACGTCCGGCCCGACCTCGCGGACGGCTACGAGGACGCGCACGTCCCCGGCGCGATCCCGGTCCCGGGCTGCGACCTCGACCGCGCGCCCGTCGCCGCGCGCGACCGGGTGTTCCCCTCGGTCCCGACGATCGTGGTGGGCGACGGCGGCGGGGCCGGCCTCGCCGCGTGCCTCGCCCGGTTCGGCGCAGCGCGCCCCCTCGCCGGAGGCATGGCGGCGTGGAGCGCGGCGCGGCTGCCGGAGGACTCCGGCCCGTACTCGCCCCCGTCGGTGAAGGCCGGCGGCGGGTGCCTGTAGCGAACGACGCTTCCCAGGAAGGGGAACGGATGGCGATCACGCGACGAGGGCTGCTCCGGGGCATCGCCGCGCTCGGCGCGACGGGCGTCGCCGGCAAGGCGCTCGGGAGCGACGCGTCGCAAGCCCCGGCGACCGCCGCGGCGGCCGCGCCCCCGACCGCGCCGGCCGGCACCGAGGCCGCGTACCGCGCGGAGCTCGCGGCCACCTACGGCGACGGCGAGGCGCACGGCTTCGCGTACCACTGCGTGAACTGCCAGGGGAACTGTGCCTGGGAGGTCTGGACCGACGCGGAGGGGCGCGTCACCCGCGAGAACCAGGCGGCGAGCTACCCGCCGATCGCGCCCGACGTACCGGACGCGAACCCGCGCGGCTGCAACAAGGGCGCGCAGCAGTCGCAGCTGCTCCGGCAGGCCGACCGCCTCCTCCACCCGATGCGCCGCGCCGGCGCGCGCGGCGAGGGGAAGTGGAAGCGGATCTCCTGGGACGAGGCGATCACCGAGGTCGCGACGCGGCTCTACGAGACAATGCTCTCGAAGGGGCCCGCCGGGAACTACGTGCACATGGGGTCGGGCATGCTCTCCGAGGCGCGCGCCGCCTCGGTGAAGCGGCTCGGGACGCTCCTCGGCGCGGTCCGCCCGTACATCGCGAGCTACGTCGGGGACATGTTCCCCGGCGTGGGGGTGGTCTACGGCGAGGGGAACATCGGCTGCACCTACGACTTCCTGTACGGCGCCGACGTGGCGCTGTTCTGGGGCTGCAACCCGAACACCTCGCGCATCCCGGACGCCCACTACCTCTGGGAGGCCCGCTACCGCGGCGCGAAGGTCATCGTCGTCACGCCGGAGTTCAACTCCTCCGCGATCCACGCCGACCTCTGGGTCCCGGTGAAGGCCGGGTACGACGGCCACCTCGCGCTCTCGATCCTGCACGTCCTCGTCCGGCGGAAGCTGTACGCGCCGGCCTTCCTCGCGCAGCACACCGACCTCCCCCTCCTCGTCCGCACCGACACGAAGGCGCTCGTCCGGCTCGCCGACGTGGACCTCGCCGCGCCGAGCTTCGACCGCGCCTCGGTCGAGCGCTTCGCGGCCGATCCTGCGCGGCACCACGAGGTCTTCCTCGCCTGGGACAAGAGGCTCGGGAAGGCGACCGCGCTGCCGGGCTGCGAGGGCTCCACCGTCGAGACGCTCCGGCTCGAGGACCTGACCTGGAAGATCGACCCGGCGCTCGGGGGCCGCTTCCGGCTCCGCCTGCGCGGCGAGGGCGAGGTGGAGGTGGCGCCCGCGTTCACCCTCCTCGCCAAGGAGCTCGAGGCCTACGCGCCGGCGCGGACGGCGAAGCTCACCGGCGTCCACCCGTCGGTCGTCGAGCGGCTCGCGACCGAGCTCGCGACCTCGAAGGTGGCGGTGCTCACCCTCGGCTTCGCGATCGGCAAGCACTTCAACGGCATGCTCTCCCAGCGGGCGATCGCGTCGATCCCCGCGCTCCTCGGCCGGCTCGGCCCCCGCGGCGGGCTCAACACCGAGAACGAGTGGAGCATCACCGGGCTCGACGGCCTGTCCGGCTTCCAGGGCCGCTTCACCCATCGCTTCGCGTCCGGCTTCGTCTCCGAGACGATGCTCGGCGGCGGCCTCGCCGCGTCCGGCAAGGGCTTCGACGACGCCGACGTCCGGCGCGCCACCGGGCAGTCGAAGGCGGAGTACCTCGCGGCGGTGAGGGGGCTCGTGGACGCGTCGGAGGGCGACGCGGGCGAGAAGAAGGGGAAGCCCTGGTGGAAGGAGACCGAGACCTTCCTCCTCTTCGCCGACGCCCGCTTCCGCCGGAACAAGGGCGACTACCGCAAGGCCTTCCTCGAGCAGGCGAGGTTCGTCGCCTACGGCGACTACCGGATGAGCGACTTCGCGACCTTCGCGGACGTGCTCCTCCCCTGCACGACCTCGTACGAGTCCTGGGACCTGCGCACGAACCCGGGCTACCACCGCTTCGCGAACGTCTGCGTACCGCCGGCGGGGTCGAAGCCGGCGGGCGAGGCCAAGTCGGAGTGGGAGATCTCCCGGCTCCTCGTCGAGAAGCTGCAGGCGCTCGCGCTCGCGCGGTACGCGGCGACGAAGGACGAGAAGGTCCTCAAGATCCCCGACCCGACGCACACCCAGTCCGGGGTCCACTCGATGGACGCGCTCGTCGAGGAGTTCACGCTCGGCGGCAAGCTCCGCACCGACCGGGACGCCGTGGAGTACGCGCTCGAGCACGTGGACCAGTTCAAGCCGAGCACGCTGCCCGCGATGGTGAAGCGCGGCGGGTTCCTCGTCCTGAACGAGAAGGCGGGGAAGTCCTCGCCGCTCTACGCCGATCGGCCCTACAGCACCTTCGAGAACCATCTCTTCCTGAACCAGCGGTTCGAGACCGTCTCGGGGCGGCTCACCTTCTACGTGGACCACCCGCTCTGGATCGCCGCGGGCGCGAACGTCCCGACCGCGAAGGAGCCGATCCGCCCGAAGCGCTTCCCGCTCCTCCTCATGACGCCGCACGCGCGGTGGTCGATCCACTCGACCTACAAGCTCTCGCCGCTCCTGCTCCGGCTGCAGCGCGGCGAGCCGGCGGTGATGCTCAACCCCGCGACGGCGAAGCGGCGCGGGATCGCCGACGGCGACCGGGTGCGGATGTGGAACGACCTCGGCGAGGTCGTCCTGCAGGCGAAGCTCGCCGCGGGCGTGCCCCCCGACGCCGCCCTCCTGGAGCACGGGTGGGAGCCGTTCATGTACCGCGGGAAGAAGGGGCACAACGCGCTCGCCGGCGACCTGCCGAACCTGCTCGAGGTCTCCGACGGCTGGGGTCACCTGCGGTTCGGCACGAACTGGGACGGCAACCAGCACGCGTACGACTCCACCGTAGACGTCGCGAAGTTCGACGCCGCCCGGGCCTGAGGGACGCCATGACCACGAGACAGCTCGCGATGGTGATGGACCTCAACAAGTGCATCGGCTGCCAGACCTGCACGGTCGCCTGCAAGACCCAGTGGACCCAGCGCAACGGCCGCGACTACATGTACTGGAACCACGTCGAGACGCGGCCGGGCGACGGCTACCCGAAGGGCTGGGAGGCGCTCGGCGGCGGCTTCGATCCCTCCGGCGCGCTGCAGGACGGCGCCGTCCCAGCGCGCGCGTCCGAGTACGGGATCCCGTGGGACTACAACCTCGACGAGGCGGCGTTCGGCGCGGAGGTGCGGCCGCAGGGCCAACCGACGCACGGGCCGAACTGGGACGAGGACCGCGGCGCGGGCGAGTTCCCGAACGCCTGGTTCTTCTACCTGCCCCGCATCTGCAACCACTGCGCGAGCCCCGCCTGCCTCGCCGCCTGCCCGCGCGGCGCGATCTACAAGCGCGCCGAGGACGGGGTCGTGCTCGTGGACAAGACGAGGTGCGAGGGGCACCGCTACTGCGTCGCGGCGTGCCCGTACAAGAAGGTCTACGCGAACCCCACGCTCGGCTACTCCGAGAAGTGCATCCTCTGCTTCCCGCGGGTCGAGCAGGGCCTCCCGCCCGCCTGCGCGCAGCAGTGCGTCGGCCGCATGCGGTGGGTCGGGTACCTCGACGACGAGGCGAGCCAGGTCTTCCAGCTCGTCCGCCGCTTCGAGGTGGCCCTCCCGCTCCACCCCGAGTACGGAACGCAGCCGAACGTCTTCTACGTCCCGCCGCTCCCCGGGCCGCCCCGGTTCGACGCGCAGGGGCGGCCCGTCGCCGGCAGCGAGCGGATCCCGACGAAATACCTCGAGACGCTCTTTGGACCGGCGGTGAAGAAGGCCCTCGCGACGCTGCAGGGCGAGCTCGCGCGCCGCCGCAAGGGAGAGCCCTCGGAGCTGCTCGACACGCTCATCGCGTTCCGGCAGGCGGACATGTTCCGGCTCGGCACGCCCACCCGCCCCGGGCTCGTCCAGCTCGGCCGCCGCGGCGCGAAGTCCATGGACTCGGGGGAGGCGCGATGACCGCCCGCGACCTTCCCCGGCGCGTCGCGCTCGCGCTCGCGCTCGTCCTCCCCGCCGCCGCCACCGCGGCGCCGCAGGGGATCCCGCCGGCGCTCACCACCGAGATCGTCGAGGTGGCGGACCTCGCCGGGCCGGTGCCGACCGATCCGGCGTCCCCGGCCTGGAACGCCCTCCCGCCCGCTGCGCTCGTCGCCGCGCCCCAGGTCTCGATCCGGCTCCCCGACGCGCAGGCGAACGCCGCGCTCGCGAAGGCCGCCAACCGCACCGTGCGCGTGCGCGCCGCGACCGACGGGACCTCGCTCGGCGTGCTCCTCGAGTGGCCGGACCCGACCGAGGATCGCACGACGCCGGACGGCGTCGAGGTCTTCGGCGACGCCGCGGCGCTTCAGCTCCCCCTCGAGCTCGGCGCGGGGAAGCGGCTCCCGTACGTCGGGATGGGCGACGAGCGGGCCCGCGTCGCCGTGTTCCTCCAGCGCGCCACCTCGACGGGCACCGTCGCGCGCCAGGCGATCGGCGCGGGCTTCGGCACCCTCGCGCGCGCGGACCTCGGGGGGTTGACGGTCGCGATGCGCCGCGACCCCGCGGGGAAGGGCTGGCGGGCCCTCTTCGTCCGCCCGCTCGCGGCGGGCGGCCTCGACCTGCGCCGCGGGATCGTTCCGTTCGCGGTGGCGGTGTGGGACGGCTCGGCGAAGGAGCGCGCAGGGAACAAGGCGCTCACCGGCTGGAAGCTCCTGCGGCTCGCGCGCTTCCCCTTGGACGCGGCGTACGCCGCCGAGCTCGCCTGGGGCCTCGCGCCGGGAGAGCTCGGCGACGCGCGCAAGGGGAAGGAGCTCTTCGAGGCCACCTGCACCGCGTGCCACAGCGCGGGCGAGCTCCGCGCCGCGCCCGGCCTCGCGCCCGACCTCTCGCGCATCGGCGTCATCGCGTCGCCCGCGTACCTGCGCGACTCGATCGTCCTGCCGAGCGAGGTGATCGTCCCGACGCCGAACCCCGCCCAGCACCAGGACCGCGCCGCGAAGCTCGCGCGGGGCGCCGCCTGGCCGGACGACGACGGGTACGTCTGGTACCGCGTCGAGCCGGACGGGAAGAAGACCTCGACGATGCCCGACTTCTCCTCGCTGCCGAAGGAGGACGTCCAGGCGATCGTCGCCCACCTCCGGACGCTCGGGCAAGCGCCGTCCGGCTCGGGAGGCACACCATGAGACCCGCCGCCGCGCTCGCCCTCGCCGTCGCCCTCGGCGCCTCTCCAGCCCGCGCCGCGGAGGACGTGGACGTCACCGCCGGGGTCGTCACCGGCCTCGAGTGCGCCCTCGCGGCGCGCGAGAAGGGCGACCTCCGCCGGCTGACCTCCTGCCCGCCCGCCCAGGCGACGAAGGGGATCGTCGTCTTCGACGTCGCCGAGAAGCGCATCTACCGCATCGGTGGGACAAAGGTCTTCCGGTACCAGCTCGAGAGCGCCTTTGGAGGGGGGAGCATCGACTTCGCCGGCAAGGTGACGTCGGTGGACGCGAAGCAGGTCGCCACCGTCGAGGTGGCCGAGTTCTCGATCACGAAGAAACCCCGGCCGGGCGCGTTCAAGGGTTGCCTCTGAGCGACCGCCCGTTAAGTAAGCACTTGTTCCCCCCTGAACGAGCCTCACCAAGGAGACAAACCGTGAACCTCCACCTCATCCCGACGGCCGTCGCCGCCGCCGCCCTCGCGCTCGCCCTCCCCGTACACGCCGCCGACGCACCGAAGAAGACCCCCGAGCTCGTCGAGCAGGGCAAGGTCGCCTTCGGGAAGTACTGCGCCTCCTGCCACGGCGCGAAGGGCGAGGGCGACGGCCCCGCCTCGAAGGCGCTGAAGCCGCCGCCCCGGAACCTCGTCACGCAGCCCGTGCAGGGCGGCGCGCCGGAGGTGTTCCAGGTCCTCGGCACCGGCGTGAAGGGGACCGCGATGATCGCGTTCAAGCACCTGTCCGAGACGGATCGCTGGGCCCTCGCCCACTACGTCGCGAGCCTCGAGCAGAAGAAGAAGTAGCCAGGCCAGCCATGGCCGCGACGGTACGCCGCGCCTCGGGGCGCGCGCTGGCACTCCTCTTCCTCTGCGTCGCGCCCTCGGCGGGGGCGCAGACGACCGACCAGCTCAGGCGCGAGGTCGCGGCCGTCGGCGTCGTGGAGCAGCTCGGCGCAGCGGTGCCCCGGGACGCGGTCTTCACCGACACCGAGGGGCGTCCGGTGTCGCTCGCGGCGATGGGCGGACGGCCGCTCCTCCTCTCGTTCAACTACACGAGCTGCCCGAGGCTGTGCGGGCTGCAGCTCGCGGGCCTCGCGCGGGCGCTCCGCGACGCGGGCTGGACCGGCGACGGCTTCGGCGTCGCGACCGTGAGCGTCGATCCCGCCGAGAAGCCGGACCAGCTCGCCCGGTACAAGGAGTCCTTCGTCCACCAGGCCGGCGGAGGTCCCGGGATCGAGCGGGGCTGGGCGTTCCTGCGCGGCCCCGCGCCGGCGGTGGCCGCCCTCGCGGACGCGGTCGGCTTCCGGTACCGCTACGACCCGAAGACCGGCGAGTTCGCGCACCAGGCGACGCTCGTCGTGCTCACCGGCGACGGCCGGGTGAGCGGGTACCTGCACGGGATCACCTACCCGAAGGACCCGCTCCGGGCCGCCCTCGCGCGCGCCGGCTCCGGCGCGGTGGCGACCGCCGCGGAGCAGAAGGGCTTCGGCGGCTTCCTCCTCACCTGCATCGGCTTCGATCCGGCCGACCACGCCCCGCTCGCGATGAAGGTGATGCGGGCGGGCGGCGTCGCGGTCCTCGCGTTCCTCCTCGCCTTCCTCGGCGTCCTCGCCGCGAAGGACGTCCGGCGCCGCCGCTCGGAGGGCGACCTCCGGTGAACCCCGCCCTGCACCGGCTCGGCGGAGCGCTCCTCGCCGCGGGCTACCTGCCCGAGCGCGCCTCGAGCATCGCCGCCGGCGTGGACCACGTCTTCGGCTTCCTCTTCTGGCTGAGCGCGTTCTTCCTCGCGCTCATCCTCGGCCTCACCGCGCTGTTCGTGGTCCGCTACCGCGAGCGGCCCGATCGCCCCGCCCCGGAGCCGTGCCCCGATCACGACGACCGGCTCGAGCTCCTCTGGATCGCGGTCCCGCTCGTCCTCGTCCTCATCCTCTTCGTCGCCTCGACCCGGGTCTACCTCGCCATGACCTCCCTCGAGCCGGGGGCCGCGCCCCTGCGGGTGGACGTCACCGCGCGGAAGTGGTCGTGGTGGTTCGACCACCCGGGCGGGAAGGGCTCGAAGGAGCTGCACCTCGTGGCCGGGCGCCCGGTCGAGCTCGTGCTCGCCTCCACCGACGTCATCCACTCGCTCTACGTGCCGGAGTTCCGGCTCAAGCAGGACGCGGTGCCCGGGCGCTTCACGCGGATGGTGTTCACGCCCACCGTGGCGGGGACGTTCCAGGTCCTCTGCGCCGAGTACTGCGGGACGAACCACTCCGCGATGTCCGCCCCGGTGATCGTCCACCCGGACCAGGCCGCCTTCGACGCCTGGGCCGCGGAGGGACAGGGCGGCGGAGGCGGCGGCGCGGTCTCGCTTCTCCAGGTCGGCAAGGCGGTCTACGACGAGAAGGGCTGCAGCGGCTGCCACAGCGTCGACGGCACGCCCGGGGTCGGCCCGAGCTTCAAGGGGATCTGGGGCAAGGTGCACGCGCTCCAGGGCGGCGGGAGCGCGAAGGTGGACGAGGCCTACGTGCGCGAGTCGATCGTCAACCCCGGCGCGAAGGTCGTCGTCGGGTTCGAGAACCTCATGCCCCCCATCCCGCTCGAGGAGCGGGAGGTGCAGGGGATCATCACCTTCCTCCAGAGCGTGAAGGAGGGGCCATGACCCCGGCAGAGGCCGCCCTCGCGGCTCCGGCCGTCGCCGGCGAGAGCTACCTGACCCACCGCCGCGGCGTCCGCTCGTGGCTCTTCACCCTCGACCACAAGCGGATCGGGATCATGTACCTCGCGCTCATCTCCGCCTGCCTCCTCCTCGGCGGGGTGTTCGCGCTCGTGGTGCGGCTCCACCTCTGGTCGCCGGGCGGCGCGCTCGTCTCGAACGATTCCTACAACAAGATGTTCACGCTCCACGGCGCGGTGATGATCTTCCTCTTCGTAATCCCGGGGATCCCCTCCGCGCTCGGGAACTTCGTCCTCCCGCTCCAGGTGGGCGCGAAGGACGTCGCCTTCCCGCGGGTGAACCTCCTCTCCTTCTGGCTCTTCTGCGCCGGCGCGGTGCTCTTCGTCGCGACCCTCGTCGCGGGCGGGCTCGACACCGGCTGGACGCTCTACCCGCCCTACAGCCTGGAGTCGTCCCGCGGGCTCGGGATCCTCCTCGCCCTCTCCGGCGTGTTCCTCGCCGGGTTCAGCTCGATCCTGACCGGGGTGAACTTCATCGCGACGATTCACAGGATGCGGGCGCCGGGGATGGGCTGGTTCGACCTCCCGCTCTTCCTCTGGGCGCTCTACGCGACCGGCATCATCCAGATCTTCGCGACGCCGGTGCTCGGCATCACGGTGGCGC
This sequence comes from Anaeromyxobacter sp., assembly GCA_036390155.1. Classification (GTDB taxonomy): domain Bacteria; phylum Myxococcota; class Myxococcia; order Myxococcales; family Anaeromyxobacteraceae; genus Anaeromyxobacter. Next base: position 6,450 of record DASWCJ010000337.1, on the reverse strand, counting down.
TCGGGTTCCTCGAGCGGCTCTTCCACCTCGGGATCTTCATGCCCGAGTACGGCGGGGATCCCGTGCTGTTCCAGCACTTCTTCTGGTTCTACTCGCACCCCGCCGTCTACATCATGATCCTCCCGGCGATGGGGATCGTGAGCGAGGTGGTCTCGGTCTTCAGCCGCAAGCCCATCTTCGGCTACCGGTTCATCGCGATGAGCTCCATCGCGATCGCGGTGATCGGGTTCTTCGTCTGGGGCCACCACATGTTCGTGTCCGGCCAGTCGCGGTGGTCGAACCTCGTCTTCAGCTTCCTCACGCTGCTCGTGGCGATCCCCTCCGCCATCAAGACCTTCAACTGGCTCGCCACGATGTACAAGGGCGCGATCGTCCTCAAGACGCCGATGCTGTACGTGCTCTCCTTCTTCGCGATCTTCGGGGTGGGCGGGCTCACCGGGCTCTTCCTCGGCGCGCTCGCGACGGACATCCCGCTCCACGACACCTACTTCGTGGTCGCCCACTTCCACTTCGTGATGGTCGGCGCGGTGATGATCGCGTTCCTCGCCGGGCTGCACTACTGGTGGCCGAAGCTGACCGGCCGGATGTACGACGAGCGGACCGGGATCGCCTCCGCGATCCTCGTCTTCCTCGGGTTCAACCTGACCTTCATCCCCCAGTTCCTCGTCGGGGTCGCCGGGATGCCGCGCCGGTACGCCACCTACGCGGCGCGGTTCCAGGGGATGAACCGCCTCTCCACGGTCGGCGCGTTCGTGCTCACCCTCGGCCTCGGGTTCGCGCTCTACGGGCTGCTCGCGTCGCTCCGCCGGAGCGGCGCCCGCGCGCCGGCGAACCCGTGGGGCGCGGCGACGCTCGAGTGGTCGGCGGCGTCGCCCCCGATCACCGAGAACTTCGCGGTCCCACCCCTCGGGCGGCGGCCGTACGACTACACCGGGCTGCGGAAGGTCTCGGACGAGGCGGGCTGGGTCGGGGTCGAGGAGGGCGCGCGATGAGCGGCGACGCGGCGCGCGAGGCGAGGGCGGACGCGGCGGCGCCGTCGCCGTACCTCGCGCACCACTTCCCGAGCATGGCGGCGCAGCTCGAGACGAGCAAGCTCGGGCTCTGGCTCTTCCTCGGGAGCGAGGTGCTCTTCTTCTCCGGGCTCTTCACCGCCTACGGCGTCTTCCGGGCGAACCACTGGGCCCTCTTCCACTACGCCCACCACTTCCTCGACTGGCGGATGGGGGCGCTCAACACGGTCGTGCTCGTCTCGAGCAGCCTCACCGCGGCCTGGTCGGTCCGGAGCGCACAGCTCGGCGACCGGCGCGGGCTCCTCCGGAACCTCGCCCTCACGCTCGTCCTCGCGAGCGTCTTCCTCGTGGTGAAGTACTTCGAGTACAGCCACAAGCTGCACAACGGGGTCGGGTGGGGCGCGGCGTGCCACCCCTCCGCGGAGATCCTCGCGAGCCTCCCCGACGCGGCGCGGGCGCTCCCGGTCCCGAGGGACCTCGGCGTCTTCTTCAGCGTCTACTACGTGATGACCGGGCTGCACGGGATCCACGTGCTCGTCGGGATGGGCCTCTACCTCTGGCTCCTCACCCGGGCGTCCCGGGGCCACTTCGGCGCGGGCTACTACGTCCCGGTGGACGCGGTCGCCCTCTACTGGCACCTCGTGGACCTGATCTGGATCTTCCTCTTCCCGCTCCTCTACCTCATCGGATGAGGCCGACCGTGAACCAGCCTTCGAAGCACGGCGCGGGGGAGCCCGCCGCGCCTCACGTCATGTCGCCGCGGGCGCTCCTCGGGACCGCCGGCGCCCTCCTCGCGCTCACCGCCTTCACCGTCGCGTCCTCCCGGGTGAACCTCGGGGAGTGGAACGTGGTGGTGGCGCTCGCGGTCGCGTGCACGAAGGCCACGCTCGTCGCGCTCTTCTTCATGCACCTCCGCTACGAGAGCCGCGTCCAGGCGGTCGTGGTCGGGTCGGCGGTGCTCTTCGCGGTGCTCTTCGTCGCGTTCGTCGTGTTCGACACGACGCAGTACCAGCCCGACATCCGGGAGGCCGCGGAGCGGATCCCGGCGAAGGCGCCCTGAGCGCGGGGCGCGCGCGAGGCGCGCCCTACTTCTTGCCGTACTGGGTGGAGAGGTACTCGACGATCTTCGTCGCGTCGTCGGGGGTGATGGGCGCGCCCATCACCTTGATCATCTTGTTCACCGACCCCTCCCACCCCTTGCGGTCGAGGAACCGCGAGTTCATCGGGATGTAGTCGAGGCTGTGGCAGATGGCGCAGCTCGCGACGACGAGGTCCTTGTTCGGCGCCTCGCGCAGCTGGAGCTCGCTCTCGTCCGCGAGCGCCGCGGAGGCGAGGAGCAGGACGGCGGCGGTGGCCGCGACGGTGACGGCGATGGCTCGCATCGGAGGCCTCCTCAGCCGACGTGCACGTCGAGCTTCTGCACGACGTTGTTGTGGTAGCCGGCGGGGTTGAAGACGAGGTCGAAGGTCTGGCTCCCGCCGATCCGGTTCGTCGCCTTCGCGAGGACGGTGTGGACCCCGTTCCGCTCCGGCTTGAAGGCGTGGGACCACTGCCGCCACGAGAACTTGCCGAGGTCCTTCCCGAGCTGCGCGGGACGCCAGGACCCGCCGCCGTCGGTGGACACGTCCACGCCCTGCATCCCGTAGCCGCCGTCCCAGGCGATGCCTCGGACCTCGACCCGCTGCCCGAGCCGGAACTTCTCGCCCCCGCGCAGGTTCGTGACGAGCGAGCCGACCACCATCTCCGTGATCGGGGTGTTCGTCTCCGTCTCCTGCGAGAGGAAGCGGTCCACCAGCGCGAACTTGCCCTTCGGGATCCGGTAGCCGGTCGCCATCCAGAAGCCCTTGAACGGCTGGGAGACGACCCGCACCGAGGCGATCTGCTTCGTCCAGTAGGTCGCGGTCCACCCCGGGACCACGAGCCGGACCGGGAAGCCGTTCCAGTGCGGGAGCGGCTCGCCGTTCATCTCCCAGGCGAGGAGGGTGTTCTCGTCGAGCGCCTTCCAGACCGGGATGCTCTTCACGAAGTCGGGGGTCGTGGTGAGCGCGGCGGTGTCGGCGCCGTCCAGCACCACCTCGAGCGCGTCCTTCTTAACGCCCGCCTTCGCGAGCACGTCCTTGAGCCGCACGCCCTTCCAGCGCGCGTTCCCCATCGCCCCGTAGGCCCACTGCACCCCCGCGACGTGCGGGTCGGAGAGGCCGCGCCGGTTTCCCGAGCACATGCAGAGCGCGGCGAGCTCGACCTGCTCGAACCCCTTCGTGAGGTCGTCGAAGCCGAGCGTGACCGGCCGCTCCACCGCTTCGGCGGCGATCTCGAGCTTCCATTCCGCCCGGCTCACCTCGGGCACGTTCCCGAGGTGGTAGCGGACGAAGAAGGCGTCGTTGGGCGTGTACGCCTGATCGAAGTACTCGAGCGGCGTCTCGTAGTTCGCCGGGCGGAAGGTGCGCTTGATGAGCGGCCGCTTCCCGGGGAGCGCGTCGAGGATCGCCGCCTCGTTCGTGCCCTCGGCGAGCCCCGCGGTGACGATCCGGGCGTCTCGCGCCCGCGCGTCCCCCGCCGCGCGTACGAGCCCCGGCACGAGGCTCCCGGCGCCCACCACGACGATCCCCTTCGCGACGTCCTGCAGGAACTTCCGGCGGTCCGTCATGCGCGCCTCCGAGGCTTCCCGACCGTGAACGCCTGGTTAGGGTTCATGCGCGGCGGCTCCGCGGCCGTCAAGGCGGGCGCATGCTCCCTGTTGGTCCGCTCCCTTCGCGCACCTCGGTCTCGTGCGCGGCGGCTCGGCACGGACGCTGCGCGCCCGCGCGCATCGCTGGGCCCGGCCCGGGTCGAGTGCGCCGGCACCCGGGTCGCAGCGCACCCGGAGGCATCGGATCCGCGACGCACCGAAGAGCGACCGGGATTCCGCGCCTTCCTGCTGAGTCCCAGCGAAGCGGTCGCGGCGCCATGTCGCGGCCGACCCGGTGCGCGGGATGCACGATGCATACTCCGATGTCCACCAGGGGGGGCCCTGGGAGGGGCCCATGAGAAACCTGACCATCGGCGCGCGGCTCGCTGCGGCATTCGGCCTCGTCCTCGCAGTGCTGGTGGCAGCTTCCTGGCTCGCGATCGATCGGCTCGGCGCGCTCGACGCGCAGCTCGACCTCGTCGCCCACACCCGCTGGCCCGGCGCGAACGCCGCGGTGGACGGCCTGCTCTCCTCCGGGGAGAACACCCGGGATCTCGCGGTCGTCTTCCTCGACCGGTCCGGCGCGAGCGACGCGGCGCGGCTGGCGAACATCGCCGAACACGGGAAGCGCACCACCGCCGTCGTCGAGTCCCTCACGCCGATGATCGCGAAGTGCGCGGAGGGCCGCGGCCTCCTCGCGAAGGTGACCGAGGCCCGGGTGCGCGCCGCCGACACCCTCGCGCGGGCGAAGGCGCTCCTCTCGGAAGGACGGCGCGACGAGGCGCAGCAGCTCGCGCTGACCGAGCTCTTCCCCCGGCGCGCCGAGATCGAGCTCGCCTGGCGCGCGTTCTACGACCACCAGGGACGTCACGTCGCCGACTCCGCGGCCGAGGGCGCCGAGGTGCACCTCGCGGCCCGGCGGATGCTCCTCGCGTTCGCGATCCTCGCGGGGCTGCTCTGCGCCGCGCTCGCGGTGCTCGTGACCCGCGGGATCTCGATCCCGCTCCGCGGCACCGTCGCCGTCGCCGAGCGCATCGCCGCGGGAGACCTCCGGGACGACGTCGAGGTGGAGGGGCGGGACGAGCTCGGGAAGCTCCAGACCGCCATGCGGGACATGCTCGCGCGCCTCGCCCAGGTGCTCGGTGAGGTGCGGGTCGGAGCCGACGCCCTCGCCGGCGCCTCGGCCCAGGTCTCCGCGACGGCCCAGACCCTCTCGCAAGGCACCGGCGAGCAGGCCGCCGGCGTCGAGGAGACGACGTCGTCGCTCGAGCAGATGAGCGCCTCCATCACCCAGAACGCGGAGAGCTCGCGCTCGACCGAGACGATGGCGAAGGAGGGTGCGCGGAACGCCGAGGAGAGCGGGAAGGCGGTCGGCGAGACCGTCACCGCGATGAGGGCGATCGCCGAGAAGATCACGATCATCGAGGAGATCGCGTACCAGACGAACCTCCTCGCGCTGAACGCCGCGATCGAGGCGGCGCGCGCCGGCGAGCACGGGAGGGGCTTCGCGGTGGTCGCGGCCGAGGTGCGCAAGCTCGCGGAGCGCGCCCAGGGCGCTGCGAAGGAGATCGGCGCGCTCGCGGGGAGCTCGGTGCAGGTCGCCGAGCGGAGCGGGAAGCTCCTCTTCGACCTCGTTCCGACGATCCGGAAGACCGCCGACCTGGTGCAGGAGGTCGCGGCGGCGTCGAACGAGCAGTCGGCCGGGGTGGCCCAGGTCTCGAAGGCGATGGGCACCGTGGACCAGGTCACCCAGCGGAACGCGTCCGCCGCGGAGGAGCTCTCCTCGACCGCCGAGGAGATGGCCTCGCAGTCGGAGTCGCTGCAGCAGCTCGTCGCGTTCTTCCAGCTGCGGGGGACGCACGCGGACGCCGTCGCGCGGCCGCGGCTCGCCGCGCTCGACGGGGCGGGCGCCCGGGTGGCGCACGCCGCGCCGCCCCCCCGCTCCGCACCCGAGGCCCTGCCCCCGGTGGCGGTGCGGAGGGCGAGCGGCGCCCGCGCCGGAGGCGGCTTCCAGCGCTTCTAGCCCGCGCTTCGGGACGCGGCCGGCCAGGCTTCCCCGCGCTGCCGTCGCGGAGGGTCGCCGATACCTTGGCCTTGGGTTCGACCAGCGGCACGGGGGACTCATGGGCTCGATTCGAGGCGGGTGGGCGGCGCTCGCCGGCGCCGCGCTCCTCGCGACGGCGCTCGGGTGCCCGAAGGACGACCAGAAGCCCGGCCGCCCCGGGACGAGCGGCGGGACGGGGAGCTCAGGGAGCAGCGAGGCGAAGCCGCCGCGGGATACCCCGACGAACCCGCCGGGGACCGGCACCGGCAGGTCGCGGAGCAGCAGCCCATCGAGCTCCGGCCCGTCCAGGTCCGGCGGCTCGGGCCCGAGCGGCGGCTCCGGCAGCGACACCGGGTCGCGGTAGGCGGGGGCGAGTCCGGCGCCGTTCCGATGCGAGCAGGCGTCTTCTGCGGGCGGTCGGCTCCGAAGCTGCTCGAAACGGGAGCGAGGCCGGACCGTTTCCGAGGACCGGAACCGTCACCGCGAGGACCTCCCTTCACCCGAAGGCGAGCGCCTGCGCCGAGCCCATCGCGGTCCCCATCCCCGCCCGGCGGGCGGCGGCGGCGCGTGGGTTCCGCGTGAACTGATCCATCCACGCGTCGCCGAACACCTCCCGCGCGGCGAGGAGGTTGTGGAACGCGCAGGCGATCCGGATGTTCGCGAGGTCCGAGGTCCCGCCGAGCGCGAGCGGCTGGATGTGATCGGCCTGGAGCCGGCGCCGCGAGCCG
>DASWCJ010000336.1:0-16687 GCA_036390155.1 Anaeromyxobacter sp. | reverse complement strand
TCGCGCCCGGGGTGCCGTGGTACCGGTTCGTCGCGTTCTCATCCACCGAGACCTGCGCGCGGGCGCCGAGCCCCATGATCTTCGGCGTCCAGTACGCGATGCTGTTGGTCGCGCGGATGTCGAAGCCGTTGGCCTGGCCGGAGCGGGTCTTGGAGCCCGGGGAGCCGAGGATGTTATTCGCGCCGAAGGTGTCGGTCGAGCCGAACGGATCGTCCGCCTTCGTGCCGTAGTACAGGGCCTTGAACGGCGTATCCCAGTTCCCGAGGAACAGGGTGCCGTAGGTCGCGTTCGTGAGGCCGATGCGGCTGTTGCGCGTGCAGATCACGTCCCCGGCGGCCGGCACCACGCCGTCGAGCTTCGCGTTCGACTCGCACTGGTAGACGACGCCGAAGCCGCCGGCGACGTTCGCGGTGCCCTTGACGCCGATGTTGCTGGAGTCCGCGGAGACCGCCCAGCGGCTCTGGATGTTGTTCTCGGCGCCACCGATCGTGGTCACGGGCGCGCCGACGGTCCCAATCCGCTGCAGGTTGAGGTTGAGCGTGCCGTAGATCTGGTAGAGCGGCGGCTTGTCGGCCGCGGGGGCCGCAGCCTGCTGCGCCAGGGCGGCGAGCGGGAGGGACATGGCCAGGACTGCGATGAGCTTCTTCAGAGACGTCATGCGGGTCCTCGCGTAGAGCTAGCTGTCGCGTTCGCGGGTAGGTCCGGGCATGCCAGGGTAAGAAAAGCCCGGACGGGTTGGGCTAACTGTCTACCATACGCTTGCCTGGCGGACGCAAAAAAAAGCCGGGTTGGGCGCAAAACGCGCACCCATTCGGGGGTGCGGCCAAAGTCAAAACGCCTTGGAATTGCAGCAGCTTGGCCTGGAACCGCATTTGGACGGCGTCACATCAAAGACGCAAAAACTCCGCGGCCGCGTCACGGCCATGTCACGTCAACGCCGCAGAATCACTACCGTCACCGCGTCCCCTCCCTCGTGCCGGTCGCCGGGCCGGAAGCTGCCGACATACGGCGATGCCGAGAGGTGATCCCGGAGCGCCTGCTTCAAGGCCCCTGTCCCGTGACCATGGAGGATGGAGCACTCGGCCTCGCCCTCGGAGTACCGGGTGTCGAGGAAGCGCTCGACCTCCCGCAGGAGCTCCTCCACCCGGAGCCCGCGGACGTCGAGCCGCCGCTCCGGGGAGCGCGGCGCGTCGGGCCGGGCCTCGTCCGCGGCTGCGAGCCGCTCCGAGCGGGACCGCCCGAGCGAGGCCTCCTTCGCCTTGCCGCGGAGCGGCAGGAGATCGGCGACGGGCCTCCGGATCTTGAGCGAACCCGCGCGGATGAGCGCGATCCTGCCGTCCACCTCGATGACCTCCCCCTCCTGTCCGAGAGTAATGATTCGGACGCGGAGCCCCGGCACGATCTCGCCCCCCGGAACGGCCTCCGGCCCCGCCTCGGCTCGCGCCTTCGCGGTGCTCGCGGCCCCCGCGACCGTGGACCGCCAGGCCTCGAGCTTCTTCTGCGCCTCGGCGGCCGACTTCACCGACGGCTTCGCCTGGAGCTCCGCGAGCAGGGCCGCGACCTCGTCCCGCGCGGCGTCGAGCTCGTCCGCGAGCGCCGCCCCCATCTTCGCCGCCGCCTCGCGCTCCGCCCTCCGCGCCGCCTCCTCCGCCCCGTGGGCCCGGGCCTCCGCCTTCCGCGCCGCGTCGCGCGCCGCCTCCGACGCGCTCCGCTCCTTCTGGAGCCGCGCCCGCTCCTCCTCGAGCGAGCGGAGCGCCTGACCGAGCGCCCCGCCTTGGCCGCCGAGCGCGGCCCGGGCGCGGTCGACGACCGCCATCGGCAGCCCGAGCCGCGCCGCGACCTCGATCGCGGAGGAGCTGCCCGGCGTGCCGAGGTGGAGCTGGTAGGTCGGGACGAGCCGCTCGGCGTCGAAGCCGACGCGGGCGTTCGCGTAGCGCGGGTCGGTGAGGGCGAGCGCCTTCAGCTCGTCGAGGTGGGTCGTCACGAGCACGGTCGCGCCCCGCTCGACGAGCGCCTCGAGGATCGCGGCGGCGAGCGCCGCGCCCTCGCGCGGGTCGGTGTCCGCGGCGATCTCGTCCACGAGGACGAGCGAGCCCGGGATCGCGCCGCCGAGCATCTCCTTCACCGCGGCGAGGTGCGCCGTGAAGGTGGAGAGGTCCTTCGCGAGGTCGCCGCGCTCGTCCACCGCGGCCTGCACCTCGAGGTAGAGGGGCAGCCGCGAGCCGGCCGCGGCCGCGACCGGGAGGCCGGCCCGGAGCATCAGCGCCGAGAGCCCCACCGCGGTGATGGCGACCGTCTTCCCGCCGCCGTTCGGCCCCGAGACGATGAGCGCGCGCCCCGGCGGCGAGAGCCGGACGTGGCTCGCGATCACCTTCTTGCCCTGCAGGACCAGGATCGGGTGGCGGAGCGAGAGGAGCTCGAACCCGTCCACCGCCGGCCCGACCTCGGGGGCGTGCGCGTCGAGGTCCGAGCCGAGCCGGGCGGAGGCCTCGAGGACGTCGAGCGCGCCGAGCGCGGCGAGGTCCCCCTCGAGGCGGGGCGCCTCGCGCGCGAGGGCCTCGGAGAGCTCGCGCAGGATCCGCTGCTCCTCCTCGGCCGCGACCGCGTTCGCGATCGAGAGCTCGTTCCCGAGCTCGACCATCCCCTCCGGCTCGACGAAGAGGGTCTGCCCCGACTGCGACGCATTGTGGACGATGCCCGGCATCGCCGAGCGCGAGGAGGCGAGGACCGGGAGGACGTACCGCTCGTTCCGGATCGTGAAGTAGCGGTCGCGGAGGTGGCGCTCCAGCTCCGGGTTCGCGAGGTAGCCCTCGACCTGGACCTTGAGGGCCCGGTGCAGCCCGCGGCCCCGCTCGCGCGCCTGCGCCAGCTCCGGGCTCGCCCGCTCGGAGATCGTGCCGGACGGCTCGATGGCGTGCTCGATCCGGTCGGCGAGCGCGGCGCTCTCCCCGAGGGGCTCCGCGATCGCCCACAGGCGCGGCGCCTCCACGGCGCGGGACCGGAGCGCCGCGCGGGTGCGGGTGGCGGCCCGGACGAGCGCGGCGACCTCGCGGAGCGCGAGCGGCTCGAGGACGCCGCCGCGGGCGGCGCGATCGACGAGCGGCTCGACCTCGCCGACGCCGCCGAGCGGAAGCGCGACGGCCGCCTCGGAGAGCGCGCGGGCCTCGGCGACCCGGGCGAGGGCCTCGCGGGCATCGCCGGCGGTGGGCTGGAACGGGAGGTCGAGGGCGCGCCGCCGACCCGTCGGCGTCCGGCAGCGCGCCGCCAGGGCCTCGAGCACGAGAGGCCAGCCGAGCTCGGTCCGGGTGCGGTCCGCCGCCATGGGCGGGACGATGTACCGGTTCTCGAAGTGACGCGCTACCTGGACCTGGACCTGGACTTGGACTTGGAGTTGGACCAGGTCGAGGTCGAGGTCGAGGTCGAGGTCCACGTCCACGTCCACGTCCACGTCCACGTCCACGTTCACGTCACATCGGAATTCCGTCCGGCTATCATCCGCCCCGTGAAACGGCTCCTCGCCCTCGCGGCGCTCGCTCCCCTCCTCGCGTCCTGCGCGGGTGCGCCGCCTGCGCCGCCGCCAGCCCCCGCCGCGGCTCCGATCGCGCCCCGGACGGACGTGCTCGTCGCCCGCGCGCGGGCGCTCCGCGCCGAGGGCGACGTCGAGGGGGCGCGGTCGCGGCTCGAGACGGCCCTCCGGAACGCGCCGCTGGACGACGACGCCCGGCTCGAGCTCGCGGACCTCCTCGTCTCGCAGGGCGAGGAGCTCGCGCGCGCCGAGGAGCTCCTCCTGACGGTGCCCAGCTCCGTCCGGCTGCACCTCTTGCGCGCCCGGCTCGCGGAGGCCCGCCGGGACGACGCGCTCGCCGCCGCCGAGTACGGCGCCGTCCTCGCGGCACAGGACGATCCCGACGCGAGGCTCCGGCGCGCGCTCGCCCTCGAGCGGCTCGGGCGGGGGGAGGAGGCGCTCGCAGAGCTCGAGCGGGTCCGGGTCGCGCGTCCGGACGACGCGATCGTCCGCGCCCAGCTCGCCGAGGGGTACGAGGCGGCGCGGCGCCTCGGGGAGGCGGAGACCGAGTACCGCTTCCTCGCGGAGCAGCAGCCCGGGCGCGCCACGGGCTGGGAGCGGCTCGCGCGGTTCTACGAGCGGACGGGGCGAGAGCGGGACGCGCGGGCGGCGCACGAGAAGGCGAAGGCCGCCGGCCAGAGGCCCGAGCGGACCCTGCGGCCGCTTCCCCGTTCGAGGAACTAGCTCGTGCGAGCCCCCGTCTCGGGCGCCGCGCCGGCCGGGGCACGGCGGCCGACCCGATCGAGCAGCCACGAGACGGCGAACGCCCGCGGGATCCCAGCGAGGAGGCTCCCTGCGACGACCCCCGCGGGCGGCGAGAGGTAGACGAGCGACATGAGCCCGCCCGAGAACATCCACAGCGCGGAGAGCGCGATCCCGAGCTTCAGCACGCGCCGGTCGAGCTCGTCGAACGCCGCAGCGAAGAGCCCCGAGATGACCCCGTTCACCCCTGCGGAGATCACCGCGACCACGATCAGGATCGACGTGCGGTCGAGGTTCAGGACGTCCCGGAAGGCCTCGCTCGCGTAGTCGAGCAGCAGGTAGGGGGGCGTCGTCCAGAGCAGCCGGCTCGAGATGCCGTCGAACGCGAGGTGCGCCGCGCCCGCGAGGGCCGTCGCGACGAAGACCCGGGTCCGCGTCGCCTCTCCGTCCATGCTCGTCGTGTAGCAGGAGTCGGGGCGCTCCCGCCACCGGCGCCGGGGGAACACGAGAGGGAGCCATGCCGTGCCGCGGGGGCGGTGTCTAGATTCGACCCGGAGGTTCTCGCCCGTGCCGTATCCCGGTCCCCCCGCCACACGCGGCCACCTCAAGCTGGCCGGCTCGCCCCCGGAGCGGCGCAAGGTCTCCGAGAGCCGCGCCCTCCTGCGCGCGCGCTCCGTCGCGGCCGCGATGGTGCTCGCGGCGCTCACCGTCTTCGCCTGGGTGGTCGCCGCGCTCGCGCTGCTCCCCGTCGCCTGGCGCCGCGCGCCGGTCGGCGTGCGGCTGCGCCCGCTCCGTCCGCGCGAGGCGCGCGTCATCCCGTTCGAGCGGCGCCGCGATCGCGAGCAGGCGCTGCCGCGCTGATCCGCCGTGCGCATCGGCGTCGTCACCGAGGACTACTTCCCGAGCTGGGGTGCGGTGGCCGAGCACGTCCACGGGTTCGCGCGCGAGGCGCGCCGGCTCGGGCACGTCGTGAAGATCATCACCGGCGAGGTGTCGGGGGCGGGCCGCACGGACGAGGATCGGGCCGACGACGTCATCCGGATCGGGGCGGCGCGCCCCCTCCTGCGGGACGGCTCGGTCGGTCGGGTCACCTCCGGCGCGGGGGCGGCGCTCCGCGACGTGCTCGCCCGCGAGCGGCTCGACGTCCTCCACGTCCACGCGCCGCTCACCCCCGTCCTCCCGCTCCTCGCGCTCCATCACGCGCGCGTGCCGGTGGTCGGGGCGTTCCACGCGCACGCGCGGCCGGGACTCCTGCTCCGGCTCGCGCCCGCCGCGCGGCAGCGCTACCTCGACCGGCTCGACGCGGCCGTGGCGGTGTCGCCCGCCTGCCTCGCGCCGCTCGGGAACCGGCGCCCCCCGGACGTGCGGTTCATCCCCGGCGGCGTGGACCTCGAGCGGTTCTCGCGGGGGCGGCGACTGCGCCGCTTCGACGACGGCAAGCTGAACGTCCTCTTCGCCGGACGGATCGAGCGGCGGAACGGCCTCGACGTCCTCCTCGCCGGGTTCCACCGCGCGTGGAAGCAGATCGAGGCGCGGCTGCTCGTCGTCGGCGACGGCCCCCGGCTCGCGGGCGCGAAGGCGCGCCTGCCTGCCGAGCTCGAGGAGGACGTGATCTTCGCCGGCCCCGCCGGCGAGGAGCGGGCGGACTGGTTCGCGGCGGCGGACGTGTTCTGCGCGCCGTCGCAGGAGCCGAGCGAGGGCCAGACGCTGCTCGAGGCGATGGCCTCGGGAAAGCCGGTGCTCGCCTCCGACGTGGAGGGCTACCGGGACGTGCTCTCGCACGGGCGCGAGGGCGAGCTGCTCGCGCCCGACGACCCGGGCGCCTGGGCGCGCGCGCTCGTCCGCATCTCGCGCGAGCCGGTGCGGGTCGCGGCGTACGGGGAGCGGGGCCGCCTGACGGCGCAGCGCCACGCGTGGCCCGCGGTCGCGCACGAGCTCCTCGGCCTGTACCGCTCGATCGGCGTGCGCGGATAGCGTGCGCGGATAGGGGGAAGCGAGGTACAAGGGGAGCCCACCCGACCGGGAGGGCAGGATGAGGCTCGCTTCCACCATCGCGCTCGCGCTCCTCGCCGCCTGCGCGACCTCCGGCCGCAGCGGTCGAGGCGACGGGCGGCCGCGGCCGGATCTCGTGCCGGTGGCGCGCGCGATGGTGTCGATCGACGGGCTGGTGGAGCGCGGCGGCGAGGAGCTGATGCTGGAGCGCCAGGTCCGCACGGTCGCCGCCGACTCCGCGCCGAGCGACGCGGTGGCCCGCTTCCTCGCGGTCTACGCCCAGCCCCACGGCGAGGATCGCTGGGCCGGGTTCTACCGGCTCGCGAAGGACCTTCCGGACCACGCCCTCGGCCAGGTCGGGATGGCGAGCGTCTACGTGGAGTGGAAGGTGCTCGACCAGGCCGACAAGGCGGTCGTCCTCGCGCTCGAGGTCGAGCCCGACAACTGGCTCGCCGTGCTCTTCCGCGCCCAGTCGTTCGAGCGGAAGGAGAAGTACGACTTCGCGGCGACGGACTACCGGACCGTGCTCTCGGCGGATCCGCAGAACGCCGAGGCGCACATGGGCCTCGCCCGCGTGGCGAAGGTCCGGGGCGACGCGCCGAAGGCGAGGCAGGAGGCGAACGCGGCGCTCGCGTCCGCGCCCGGGCACGTCGGGGCGCTCTCGCTCCTCGCCGACCTCGCGGTCGCCGACGGGGCCGCCGCGGAGGCCGCGAGCCTGTGGCAGCAGGTGGTGGACGCGAGCCCGCACAACCGCAAGGCCCGCCTCACCGTCGCCGCGCTCTACCGCAAGGCGGGCAGGCCGGACCTCGCCCGCGACCAGCTCAAGGTCGCCGCGACGCTGAAGGAGGACGCGGAGGTGCTCTCGCTCCTCGCCGAGGCCGCGCGCGCCGCGAACGACGTGCGGACCGAGATCGAGGCGGTCGAGCGGCTCTCCGGCCTCGATCCCTCCTCGGCGGAGTGGGCGAAGATCGGCCACATGCGGCTCGGCTACCAGGACTGGGACGGCGCCGAGAAGGCGTTCCGGAGCGCGCTCCAGCGCAACCCGCGCGACCCCTCCGCGAACCACGGCCTCGGGAAGATCCAGCTGCAGCGGGGCGACGTCGAGCAGGCGATCGAGGCGCTGCGGATCTCCGGCGAGGACGGCAAGGCGGACCTCCTCGCGCTCGAGAAGCGGCTCAACCTCGACCGGGTCTCGCGCCCCGACGTCGGCCAGCTCCAGCGTGCGGTCCAGGCGCTCGTCGACCGCACCTTCCGCGTGCGCGCCGCGTCCTTGCCGACGCTCTCCGGCGACCTCAAGGTCCGCGTGACCGTGACGCCGGCGGGCGAGGCGAAGGAGGTCGAGGTCCTCGAGGACACCGTCCACGACCCCGACGTCCGGGCCTGCGCCTACTGGAACCTCCGCGATGCGACGTACCCGCAGAACAAGCCGGGCCGCTTCACGTTCGCGTTCTCGTTCACGAAACGCTGAGCGTCGTCCCCCGCGCGCCGTCGTCCCCGGCCTCGAGGTCCTCGCGGCGCGGCGCTTCCGGCCGCTCGCCGGACGCACGGTCGGGCTCGTCTGCAACCCGACCGCGGTCACGCGCCGGCTCGTCCACGCCGCGGACCTCCTCGCGGCCGGCCCGCGCGTCCGGCTCGCCGCGCTCTTCGGCCCGGAGCACGGCGTCCGCGGCGACGCGCAGTACATGGCGGCCGTCGGCGGCGAGCGCGACCCGCGCACCGGGCTCCCCGTCCACTCGCTCTACGGGGCGACGCGGGCGTCGCTCACGCCGCGCCCGGACCAGCTCGAGGGGCTCGACCTGCTCGTGTTCGACGTCCAGGACGTGGGGGCGCGCTACTACACGTACCAGGCGACGATGCTCCTCTGCATGGAGGCGGCGGCCGAGGCGGGGATCGGCTTCGTCGTCCTCGACCGGCCGAACCCGATCGGCGGCGTGCTCGTCGAGGGGCCCGCGCTCCGCCCGGGCTTCGAGAGCTTCTGCGGGCTCCACGACCTCGCGGTGCGCCACGGCCTCACCGTCGGCGAGCTCGCGCTCCTCTTCCGCGCGGAGCGGAAGCTCGACCTCGAGCTCGAGCTCGTGCCGTGCGAGGGCTGGCGGCGCGGCGCGTCCTTCCGCGAGACGGGCCTGCCGTGGGTGTTCCCGTCGCCGAACATGCCGACGCCGGAGACCGCGCTCGTCTATCCGGGGATGTGCCTGCTCGAGGGGACGAACCTCTCGGAGGGGCGGGGGACGACCCGGCCCTTCGAGCTGTTCGGCGCGCCGTGGCTCGACGGCCAGCGGCTCGCCGACGACCTCGCGCGCGAGCGGCTCCCCGGCGTCCGCTTCCGGCCCGCGTCCTTCGTGCCGACCTGGGACAAGCACGCGGGGGTCCGCTGCCACGGCGTCGAGCTGCACGTCTTCGACGCGCGCCGGTTCCGGCCGTTCCGCGCCGGGCTCGCGGCGGTGCTGCACGCGCGGCGGCAGGACCCGGCGCGCTTCGCATGGCGCGCCGAGCCGTACGAGTTCGTCGGCGACGTGCCCGCCTTCGACCTGCTCTGCGGGTCGGCGCGCGAGCGGACCGCCCTCGAGGCGGGCGCGACGCTCCGGGAGCTCGCGGCGCACATCGTGCCCGAGGAGCGCACGTTCACCCGACGCCGGGCGCCTTATCTCCGCTACGCCGAGTGAGGTACGCTCCGGCCGCTCCGGAGACCCCTTGCGGATCGGACTCGCCAGCGACAGCCACGGGAACCTCCCCGCGCTCGAGCGGGCGCTGGAGCTCTTCCGGCGCTGCCGGGTGGACCGCGTCTTCTTCCTCGGCGGGCGCGTTGCGGACGTGGACGCGGTGCTCGCGCGGCGGTCGGTCGGCTCGCGCGAGGCGCCGGTCCCCCGCACCGACGCCGAGTTCCTCTCCGCGGTGCGCGGTGCGCTCGCGCGGCAGGAGGCGGCGCCCGCGACGGATCCGCTCGACGGCCGGATCGTCCGGGTGGCGAGCCGCGCCTGCCCCGAGTACGAGACCGGGAGGGTGCCGCGGAAGCAGGTCGATCTCCTGGAGGGGCACATCGCGACCGTCGTGCACGACAAGTCGGAGCTCGATCGCGACGACATCGCGAACTCCGCGCTGCTCTTCCACGGGAACGCGGTCGCGCCCGCTCTCGTGCAGATCGGGCCGCGCTGCTTCGTCACCCCCGGTCACCTGCGCGCGCCGGCGCCGGAGGGGCGCCCCGCGACCTTCTGCCTCGTGGAGGTCGCGGCGCGCGAGGTCGTGCTCACCGTCTTCAGCGACGAGTCGGTCGAGCAGAGGCAGGACCGCGTGCTGATCGGGTCCTCCGGGAAGATGTCGGTGCGCTGATGGCGGGCGGCGCGGGAGCGACGGGGTCGGGCGCGCGCCGCCGGGCGGTCGCGCTCCTCGGCGGGTCCTTCAACCCTCCCCACGTCGCCCACCTCATGGCGGCCTACTGGATGCTCGCGACGCAGGAGGTCCGGGAGGTGTGGCTCCTCCCGTCCTTCCTTCATCCGTTCGGGAAGGAGCTCGCGCCGTTCGAGGACCGCGTCCGGATGTGCGAGCTCGCCGCGCGCGGCGTGCGCGGCGTCGCGGTCTGCACCGCGGAGCGCGAGCTCGCCGGCGACCCGCTCGTCGGGAAGACGGCCCGCACCCTCGAGCACCTCGTCGCGAAGCACCCGGACACGGACTTCGTCCTCGTCGTCGGCGCCGACATCCTGCCCGACACGCCCACGTGGTACCGGTGGGACCGGGTGAACGCGCTCGCGCGCGTGGTGGTGGTCGGGCGCGAGGGGTTCCCGCCGGTGCCGGGGGCGCCGAGCTTCCCGGCGATCTCGTCGACGGAGATCCGCGCGCGGATCGCGCGCGGCGAGGACGTCTCCGCGCTCGTGCCGCGGCACGTCCGTGAGTACGTCGCGGAGAAGGGGCTGTACCGGTAGTCACGTCCCCTCCGACGTGGACGTGGACGTGAACGTGAACGGCCGCTGACGCCGAGCCGCTCGCCAGTGCTACGCTGGGCGCCAATGCACCGCGCCGCCCTCACCACGGCCCTGTTCCTCGCCGCGCTCGCGCCCGCCCCCGCGCACGCCGGCAAGTACCGCACCTTCCAGCACGAGCGGTTCACGCTGCGAATGCCAGGCGGGTGGTTCGTCGCGGACTGGAGGCCGGGGCCCAACGGCCGCCGCGCGGTCCCCGCGAAGAAGCCGAAGGCCGCGGCGACGGCGCGGATCGTGGTCGTCGCCGACCACCGCGGGAACTACCTCTCGATCTTCGTGGACCACGTGAACGACGTCGAGCTCGACGCGGTCTGGACCGTGCGGGCGGGGCCCGACGGCGCGACGGTCGAGCTCGGCGGCGAGGGGAAGATGTGCGAGCGCGGGAGCCGCTCGCCGACGCAGGGGCCCTGCTCCCAGGGCAACCGGACGCTCGAGATCGGGACGCTCCCGTCGCTGAAGCTCGAGGGGCACGCCTTCGCGTTCGAGTTCGGGAACACGGAGAAGGAGGTCGGGGTGAACCTCGACACCTTCCGCTGGCTTCTGCAGGGCTTCCGGGCGCGGTGAGCGCTACCCGCGCGGCGCCGCCTCCGCCACCTTCCGGCGCTTCCAGGCGTCGATCGCCGCGCGGATGCGCGGGACCGCGTCCCGCGCCGCGACGATGCCGGCGTCCATCGCCTCCTTGCGGCGGCCGAAGTCGAGCATCGCGATCCCGCCCACCTTCGGCTGCACGAGCACGTCCGCGGTCGTGCGCAGGTGCGCGGAGTTCACCTCGAACATGATGTTCGTGGACTGGAGGAGCACGTCGACGAGGTTCTTGATCCGCGTGTTCCCGACGTCCTCGCTGATGTCCACCGCCACGACGAGGTCGGCGCCCTTCGCGCGCGCGACGTCGATGGGGATGTTGTCCACGACGCCGCCGTCCACGAGGAGCTTCCCGTCGAGGAGCACCGGCTCGAAGACGCCGGGGATCGCCGACGAGGCGTGGACCGCGCGCGCCACCGACCCCTTGTCGAGGACGACCCGCGTCCCCCAGTTGAGGTCGGTCGCGACCGCGGCAAACGGGAGCGGGAGCTCCTCGATGTTGGGCCTCTTCATCTTCGCCCGGACGAACGCCTCGAGCTTCTCGCCCTTCGCGAGCCCCATCCCGAGCACCGCGTTCCAGACGCCGAAGTCGAAGAGGTCCTCCTGCTTCAGCTGGAACGCCTCCCACTCGAGCTCGAACCCGTTGCGCGAGCTCGCGTAGAGCGCGCCGATGAGGCTCCCGACGCTCGTCCCCACCACGAGGTCCACCGGGATCCGCTCCTGCTCGAGCACGCGGATGACGCCGACGTGGGCGAAGCCGCGGGCGGCGCCACCCGACAGGACGAGGGCCACCTTCGGCTCCGGGATCGGGGCCGAAGGCGGCGGCGCGACCGGGGGAGGCGCGGCGACCGGTACCGTCACGGGCACCGTCACGCAGGACGAGGCGAGGAGGGCGAGCGCGGCGACTCGCCGCATGACGGGAGCCTTCTTCACCCGACCGAGAGTAATTCGGATCGCTCCGGGCGAGAAGCCTGCCGGCGTCGAGATCAGTCGAAAAATTGACCGGTTAACACCGATATCGGATCGTCGCCCCACGCATGCCCCAGGTCATCGAGTCGATGGAGCTCGCGCAGGTCCTCGCGGAGGCGGCGGACATCGCGCAGAGCGTGAACCAGAAGCTCACGAGCGCGCACCAGCTCCTCGCCTTCTTCACCGTCCCGAACCGCGCCGAGATCCTCCTGCGCGAGCGCGGCGTAGACGAGGATCGGATCCTCGCGGCGATGACCGAGAAGCCGAAGGAGCCGGACGGCCTCGTGCGCGATCTCCGCGAACGCGCGAAGGAGCTCGCGGAGTCCTCCGGCTCGCACGACGTGGACTGCCTCCACCTCCTCATCGCGATGAGCCGCGTGCGCGCGAGCCTCGCGCACCAGCTCCTCTCGTCCTGCGGCCTCCAGCTCCCGACCCTGCGGAACGTCGCGCTGTCGTACTTCACCGGGCGCATGCCCCGGCGGCTGAAGGAGCTGCAGCCGGTGCAGGTCCGCCCGCCCCAGGGCGCCGCCGCCCCGTCGCGGACCCCGTCGCGGGCGCCCGCCGCGCCGCCGCGCTCCCCCGAGGACGTCGAGACGGAGATGGACTCGCTCCGGTCGCTCGACGACCAGCTCGAGAAGGCGATGGAGGAGCTCGAGGCGGCGTCGGGCGTCGATCCCGTCGCGGCCGCGGCCGCGACCGCGACCCCGGCCGCCACGCCGGTCTCGAACGCGACCCGGACCACGACCGCGCCTCGCGCTCCGCGGGTCGCGCGCTCCCCCCACGCCCTCGATCCCAGGGAGTTCCCCTGGCTGTCGCAGCTCGGCCGCAACCTCACCGAGCTCGCCGCCGCCGGCAAGCTCGACCCGCTCGTCGGGCGCGAGCGCGAGGTCGAGGAGGCGATCGACGTCCTCGGGAAGCGCCGCACGAACAACCCGCTCCTCGTCGGCGAGCCGGGCGTCGGCAAGACCGCCATCGTCGAGGGGATCGCGCAGAGGCTCCTCGCGGCCGCCTCGAGCCGGGTCGTCGTCGAGCTCGACATGGCGAGCGTCGTCGCGGGCACGCAGCTCCGGGGCTCCTTCTCCGAGAAGCTCATCGGCATCAAGGACGAGGTCCGCAAGGCGGCGGGGCGCGTCGTCGTCTTCATCGACGAGGTCCACACGGTGGTCGGGGCCGGCTCGACCGGCGAGGGGCCGCAGGACGCGGCGAACGAGCTCAAGGCCGCGCTCGCGCGGGGTGAGTTCCCCTGCATCGGCGCGACGACGCACGACGAGTTCCGCAAGCACATCGAGAAGGACCCGGCGCTCGAGCGCCGCTTCACGCCGGTGCTGGTGAGGGAGCCGTCGGTGCCGGACACGGTCACGATCCTCTCCGGGCTCGCGCCCCGCTACGAGAAGCACCACGCCGTCCGCTACGCGCCCGCGGCGCTCGAGGCGGCGGCGTCGCTCTCCGCGCGGTACGTCACCGACCGGTTCCTCCCGGACAAGGCGGTCGCGGTCCTCGACCTCGCCGGCTCGCGCGCGCACCGCGCGGGGCTCGCGCAGGTGGGCGAGGCGGAGATCGCGCAGGTCGTCGCGAAGATGGCGGGCATCCCCGAGTCGCGCCTCCTCGCCTCCGACCGCGAGCGGATCGTCGCGCTCGAGGCGGCGCTCGGGGGACGTGTGATCGGCCACGCCGACGCGGTCTCGCGCGTCGCGCGGGTGCTGAAGCGCAACTTCGCCGGGTTCGCCTCGCGCCGGCCGATGGGGTCGTTCCTCTTCCTCGGGCCGACGGGCGTCGGGAAGACCGAGCTCGCCCGCGCCCTCGCCGACGCGCTCTTCGGGTCGAAGGACGCGCTCGTGCAGCTCGACATGAGCGAGTGCGCCGAGCAGACCGGCGTCGCGCGCCTCGTCGGCGCCGCGCCCGGCTATGTCGGCTACGGGGAGGGCGGGCAGCTCACCGACCGCGTCCGCCGCCGCCCGGCCTCGGTGGTCGTGCTCGACGAGATCGAGAAGGCGCACCGCGACGTGCAGATGCTGCTCCTCCAGGTGCTCGAGGAGGGTCGGCTCACCGACGGCCGCGGCCGGCAGGTGGACTTCTCGAACGCGGTCGTGGTCCTCACCTCGAACCTCGGCGCGGCCGAGGCGACGCGCGCGTCGTCCGGCGCGATGGGGTTCGGCGCGCAGGAGCGGGCGGCGCCGCGGGGCGAGCGCGTGCTCGACGCGGCGCGCGGCGCGGTCCCGCCGGAGCTCTGGAACCGGCTCGACGAGCGGGTCGTCTTCGAGCCGCTCTCGCGCGAGGACGTGGCGCGGATCGCGGGCCTCCTCCTCGCGGAGTCCTCGCGCCGGCTCGAGGGCGAGCGGAAGATCCGCTTCACCGCGACGGACGCCGCGGTCGCGCACCTCCTCGACCACGGCGGCTGGGATCCCGCGCTCGGCGCGCGCCCGATGCGGGGCGCGGTGCAGCGGCTCGTCGAGGCGCCGATCGCGGAGAAGATCCTCGCGGGCGAGTTCGGGCCGGGCGACGAGGTTCGGGTAGACGCCGAGTGCGGCTCGATCACCCTGCGTCCTGCGGTACGTTGACGCGTCCGATCGCTTGAGCGCGAAGCCTTCGCGCGCCTTCGGTGCAGGCGTTGCGCTCGGAGCGCCCCTGGGTCCCACGAACGAGGCTCGAAACACCCGTTTCACCGCGCTTTGCGGTGGTCGCTCGTCGCTCATCCGCGCCGGCTGTGGGAGGGACACATCGTTGAATCGCGGCCGGAAACGGGGAATATCGACCGAAGGGGGGGGGAAAGCGATGCGAATCATGAAGTGCCCGAACACCCAGGGCTGTCCGCTGTTCCCGCTGTTCAGGATGAAGTCGTCCCTCGGGGTCTGGCAGACCCACTACTGCGAGAACGCCTACGAGACCTGCGCACGCTACGTGATGTCGAAGAACGGCGTGCGGGTTCCGCCGAATCTCCTGCCGAACGGCCGCGAGCTGAACCTGCAGCCCATCCCGGATCCGGCGACGTAGCGATGTCGCCTAATCCCAAAGCCGGTCACTTAGCGGTGTCGGCCTCTCGAGGTCGCGCACATCGTGGTGCGGCTCCATCACGACGATCTCGTCGCCCGGACCGAACGCCGCCGAGGCGGGCCGGGGAAGGCGCCGTCCTCCTGCGCCGCGCAGGAGGACCGGGGGCCATGCCGGAGGCCCACGGGAGCGTTCGCCGTTAGCGGCCGGCCGCTAAGTGACCGGCATTGCGCCTAATCCAGCCCCCGCCCGTACAGCTCGTCCTCGTCGAGCCCGAGGAAGTGGCCGACCTCGTGGACGAGTGTCACGCGGATCTCCTCGGCGAGCTCCTCGCGGCTCCGGGCGAACCGCTCCAGGTTCTTCTGGAAGAGCACGATCGAGCTCGGCAGCTGTGCCGACGTCTCGATCGCGCCGCGCCCGAACCCGGCGCCGCGAAAGAGCCCGAGGATCGTCGGCGAGAGGGGAGGGTCGGCGCCGACGAGGTCGTCCATCGACGGCAGGTCCTCGACCGTGATCGCGACGTTCGCGAGGTGGCGCCGGACCGGCTCGGGGACGCCCGCGAGCGCCTTCTCCACCGCGGCGTCGAACGCGGGGCGCGACAGGGCGATCGGCCTCGGGAAGTCGTCGGGCGCGAGCTTCCGGGCCCGGTCGAAGCGGCGCCGCGCCTCCTTCTCGTCGCCGCGCCGCTCCGCCACGAGACCGAGGTGGTGTTGCACCCACGCGTCGTCCCGGTCGAGCGCCTCGGCGGAGCGGAGCGCCTCGCGCGCGTCGTCCCACCGGCAGAGCTCGTAGAGCGCGATGCCGCGCTCGAGCGCGACCTCCACCGCGTCGGGGAGCGCCTCCGCCGCCGCGTCGAGGCGCGCGAGCGCCTCGGCGGGCCGGCCGAGCTGGTTGAGCGCGGCCCCCTCGAGCCAGGCCGCCTCGCCGACGAGCGCGTCGTCCTCCGCCTTGCGCGCGAGCCTCGCCGCGCGCCGCGCGAGCTCGATCCCACGCGCGAGGTCCTCGTGGTCGCGCGCGTCGTCCGGCAGCCGGTTGACGTACAGGTCCGCCGCGCCGAGGAGGACCTCCACGTCGTCCTTCCCCGCCGCGAGCGCGCGGTCGTAGGCGAGGAGCGCCTCCTCGAGCCGGTCCTCCGCGAGGAGCGCCTCGGCCTCCTCGACGATCCGCTCCGCGTCCGCTCCGTCGTCCCGCCCGCGCACGCACGCGACGTAACGCGCGGGCGGGTCCCGCGTCAACGCGCGGCTTGACGGGGGGGAGGCGAGCCTTATGTTAGCGCCCGCCCAGGGCGACTGCCAGCGCAGCGGCCCGCCGAACCATCGAGATTTTAACGCGTTTTCAGAAAGGACGGTCCCATGGCTGCCAAGCAGATCCTGTTCAACCAGCCCGCGCGCGAGGCGATCCTCCGCGGGGTGCAGACCCTCGCCGAGGCCGTCGCGGTCACGCTCGGCCCGAAGGGGCGCAACGTCGTCCTCGAGAAGTCGTACGGGTCGCCCACGATCACCAAGGACGGCGTCACCGTCGCGAAGGAGATCGAGCTCGACTCGAAGTTCGAGAACATGGGCGCGCAGATGGTGAAGGAGGTCGCGTCGAAGACCTCCGACAAGGCCGGCGACGGCACCACCACCGCCACCGTCCTCGCCCGCGCCATCTACGAGGAGGGGCTCCGCCTCGTCGCGGCCGGCCACAACCCGATGGACCTGAAGCGCGGCATCGACGCCGCGGTCGAGGTCGTGACCGGCGAGCTGAAGAAGCTCTCCAAGCCGACCGAGGGGAAGAAGGACATCGCGCAGGTCGGCACCATCTCCGCCAACGGCGACGAGACGATCGGTCACATCATCGCCGAGGCGATGAACAAGGTCGGCAAGGAGGGCGTCATCACCGTCGAGGAGGCGAAGGGCCTCGAGACGACGCTCGA
>DASWCJ010000335.1:0-3073 GCA_036390155.1 Anaeromyxobacter sp. | reverse complement strand
GGCCCGCGGCCGGGTGCGCCCGGGCGACCTCGTGCTCACCCTCGGCGCCGGCGACGTGACCCTGGCCGGGCCCGAGCTGCTGAAGCTGCTGGAGAGCTGAACACCGACCGCGACCCCGAGTCCGACCACGACCCCGTTCACGTTCACGTTCACGTTCACATTCACGTTCACGTTCACGTGGACCGGAGGAGTTCGTGGACTGGCGTGAGGAGATCGCGCGAAGGGTCCGCGGCGAGGTGGTGCGGGACGCGCCGCTCGCGCCGCGCACGACCCTCCGCGTGGGCGGGCCGGCGGACCTGCTCGTCCGGCCGGCGGACGTCGCGGACCTGGTCGAGCTGCTCCGGGCGGTGCGCGACCTCGACGTGCCGCTCCACGTCCTCGGCGGCGGCGCGAACACCCTCGTCGCCGACGCGGGGGTCCGCGGCGTCGTGCTGCGCCTCCCCGCCGACGCCGCCCCGGAGGAAGCCCGGGGCGAGACGCTCCTCCTCGGCGCGGGGCAGCCGACCTCGCGGCTCTGGCTCCGCGGCCACGCGCTCGGCCTCGTCGGGATGGAGTTCCTCGCCGGCATCCCCGGCACGCTCGGGGGCGCGCTCGCGATGAACGCGGGGACGCGGCTCGGCGAGATGAAGGACGTCGTCCGTCGGGTGGAGGTCGCGACGGCCGACGGCACCGGCTTCGTAGACTCGGCCGCGCTCGGGTTCGCCTACCGGACCTGTCGCCTGCCCGCGGGCGCGGTCGCGACGCGGGTCGAGTTCGCGCTCCGGCGGGGCGACGTCGCGGAGAGCGAGGCCACGATGCAGGAGGACCGGGATCGGAGGCGCCGCGCGCAGCCGCTCGACCGCCCCACCTTCGGCTCCACGTTCCGCAACCCGCCCGGCGAGTTCGCGGGGCGGCTCATAGAGGCGGTGGGTCTCAAGGGACACCGGATCGGCGGCGCGCTGTGGTCGGACGTCCACGCGAACTTCGTCGTGAACGCCGGCGGCGCCACCGCCCGGGACGTGCTCGGGCTCGTGAACCTCGCGAGATCGCGGGTGAAGGAGCGGTTCGGGATCGCGCTCGAGACGGAGGTCCGCCTCGCGGGCGCGTTCCTGGCAGAGGACCTGCAAGACGTGATGGCGGGCTAGGCTCGCTCGAGGAGGACGCATGCCGACCTGGACGGGGAAGAAGGTGGCGGTGCTGTACGGTGGGCGCTCCAGCGAGCGCGAGGTCTCCCTCAAGACCGGGAAGGCCTGCGCCGACGCGCTCGTCGCGAAGGGCTACGACGTGACCCTGGTGGACGTCGGGCTCGACCTGCCCGAGCGGCTCCGCGCGGCGCGGATCGACGTCGCCTTCAACGCGCTGCACGGCCGCTGGGGAGAGGACGGCTGCGTGCAGGGGCTGCTCGAGGCGATGGCGATCCCGTACACCGGGTCGGGCGTGCTCGCCTCGGCGCTCGGGATGGACAAGGTCTTCGCGAAGGCGATGTTCGGCGCGCTCGGCCTCTCCCTCATCGAGTACCGGGTCTTCCCGCAGGCGAAGGCCGGCGAGATCGGCCCGGCCGACCTGCCGTTTGGGATCCCGTGCGTGGTGAAGCCCGCCGGCGAGGGCTCCTCCGTGGGCGTGCACCTCGTGAAGGACCCGGCGAACCTCCGCGCGGCGTGCCTCGACGCGGCGACCTTCAAGGGGGACGTGATCGTCGAGCGGTACCTCAAGGGCGTCGAGGTGAACGTCGCGGTCCTCGAGGGGAAGGCGCTCGGCGCGATCGAGATCGAGCCCGCGAACGAGTTCTACGACTACGCGGCGAAGTACACCGCGGGCACGACCCGCTATCACTACCCGGCGCGGATCCCCGCGGCGCACCAGCAGCGCGCGCTGGAGGCGGCGGAGAAGGCCCACCGCGGGCTCGGCTGCGCGGGCGTCACGCGCGTCGACTTCATCGTCGCGCCGGACGGCACGCCGTTCATCCTCGAGATCAACACGCTCCCCGGGATGACCGCGACCTCGCTCACCCCGAAGATCGCCGCCGGGCTCGGGATCGCGTTCCCCGACCTCTGCGAGAAGATCCTGGATGGCGCGGCGCTGAAGGCGTAGCCGCAATGCCGGTCACTTAGCAGTGCCGGCCTCTCGAGGTCGCGCACGGTGGTGCGGCTCCAACTCGACGATCTCGTCGCCCGGACCGAACGCCGCCGAGGCGGGCCGGGGAAGGCGCCGTCCTCCTGCGCCGCCGCCAGAGTCGCGACCGGCGCCGGACTGTCGAAAGGACCCCGAAACGCAGACGCCGGCGCACGCCCGGGCGCGCCAGCGGCACACGGCACCGGAAACGGACTGCGACCGGCACGGCGAAATCAATGAGGGCGCCACCGAGGAGGAGCGGGTCTGGCGTGTGCCGCTGTCACGCCGCGTGCACGCCGGCTCCGTCGATCGGAGCGGGGTCCGACCGCAGCGACGGCGGCGTGCTCGTCGGAGACGCCTCCCCAGCCCTTGGTGGCGGCTGCCGACGGGGCTGCGAACGAACCACGAAACTCGTGAAGGTCGATCACCCCGGAGCCGTGGTTCACCGCCGCCCGTTCGGCGGCGTGCGTGGCCTGGGCTGGCCCCCTCCGACGAGCACGCCGCCGTCGCTGCGAACGGATTCGGTCGACAGTACGCAAGCCGGCGTGCACGCGGCGTGACAGCTTCGCGCGCCGAATCCGATCTCGGCTTAGGTCACGCGCGCGTGGTTCCGCCGTGCCCGCCGCCGTACGGGATCGCCCTCGCGCGAAGCTGGCGCGCCCGGGCGTGCGCCGGCCTCTACGTTTCGGGACCCGATCGACCGTCCGGTGCCGGTTTGCGACTCTGGCGGCGGCGCAGGAGGACCGGGGGCCATGCCCGGGCCTTCGCAGCCGCTCGCCCACGGGCGGAGGCCCGCGCGTCCAGGCCTTCGCGGCCGCTCGCCGACCGGCGGAGGGGACCCTACTTACACGCCGCCCGCGCCGGCTCGACCGTCGCCTTCTCCTTCGGGTCGAGCTTCAGCGCCTCGTCGAACGCCCTTCCGGCGTCCGCGCACTTGCCGAGCTTCGCGTAGGCCTGCCCCTTGATCGTGTGCGCGTGCGCG
>DASWCJ010000334.1:0-18397 GCA_036390155.1 Anaeromyxobacter sp. | reverse complement strand
GCATGGCGTACCGGAACAGCGGTCGGGCCGAGGACGCGCTCCGGGAGCTGCGCGAAGCGGTCCGGCTCGATCCGGACGTCCAGAAGGCCCGCTACGATCTCGGCCTGGTCTACGAGACGAACGGCCAGCTCGACGAGGCGATGGCCGAGTATCGCGCGGCGGCCCGACTGGATCCCACCTTCCCGCATCCCCACAACCATCTGGGCGTGGTGCACCACGCGAAAGGGCAGCTCGACGATGCAGTCCGGGAGCTCCGCGAGGCGATCCGGCTCGACCCGGGGTTCGCCGACCCGCACACGAACCTCGGCGTCTGCTGGCTGCTCATGGGCCGGGTGGACGAGGCGATCCTCGAGCAGCTCGAGGCGGTCCGGCTCGCACCCGAGCTCGCGGCGGCGCACAACAACCTCGGTTCCGCCTACGAGCGCGCGGGCCGGCTCGACGACGCCACCCGCGAGTATCGGGAGGCGCTCCGCCTCGCACCCGCGTTCGCGACGGCTCGGCGAAATCTACGACTGGTCGAGCTGAAGTAGCGCCGCAAAGCCCGCTACGCCCCCACCAGCGCCGGCAGCTCCGCGAGCGTCCGGATCACGACGTCCGGCTTCTCGGGGATGCGCTCCCCGGGTTGGCCGGCGCGGTTGCACCACGCGACCCGGAGCCCGCAGTACTTCGCGGCGTAGGCGTCCCAGCCGTTCGCCGAGACGAAGACGATCTCGTTCGGCCACATCCGCAGCTGGTCGAGCGCGTGCCGGTAGACGGCCGGGCTCGGCTTGTAGATGCCGACCGCCTCCACCGAGATCACCTCGTCGATGAGCGAGGCGATCCCGGAGGCCTCCGCCGCCGCGGCCAGCATGCGGGGCGTGCCGTTCGACAGGATCGCGATCTTGAGCCCGGCCGCACGGAGCGCCTCGAGCGCCGGGCGCACCTCGGGGTAGGCGCCGAGCCGCTCGTAGAGCCCCATGAGCCGCTGGCGGAGCTCCGCGTCCGAGATGCCCAGGCTCTCCATCGCGAAGTCGAGGGCGTCGCCGGTGATGCGCCAGAAGTCGGCGTGGCGTCCCATGAGGCTGCGGAGCCAGGTGTACTGGAGCTGCTTCGCCCGCCAGAGCTCCGCGAGCGGCTGCCACTTGTCGCCGAGCGAGCCCTTTGCGCGCTCCGCGGCGCTCGCGACGTCGAAGAGCGTGCCGTAGGCGTCGAACACCGCGGCGCGCGCGCCCGCGAGCGGCGGCCCACCGGGATCCTTCGAGGAAGCGTCCTCGGGATTCGAAGCGGCCATCGTTTCACCCCCCGCAGGAATGATGCCGGATCCAGCGCGCCGCGGGCGCGAAAATTCCGGCGCGCCTGCGCGCACCAGGGATCAGCAGCCCCGGGGCCGCCCCGGCCCGCCGGCGCCGCTCTCTCCGTCGGTCGCATCCTTCGCCCCGTCACGGGGGCGATAGGGCACGCCTCAGGTGGGCACCCCGAGCTTCGGGAGGATCACGTACTGCAGCAGGATCCAGCCGCCGAGGAAGAGGAGGGTCGAGGGGAGGTCGGACATGCGCGGGAAGGGGCCCGAACGTCGGAGCCCCGCCGCGCGAAAAGGGTTCCGCGTGCGGCTACAGCGCCTCGAGCGCCCGGGCGAGCCGCTCCCGGACCTCCTTCGCGATCGGCGCGAGCGCGGGGACGGCGGCGGCGATGGTCTGCATCGGGTCGACCGCGTTCACGACCGTCCCCGTGCCCTCCTCCCAGACCGCGACGCTGCACGGAAGCATCGCGCCGACCTCGGGCACCGCGGTGAGGGCCTGGTGCGCGTACTTCGGGTTGCACGCGCCGAGGATCTGGTAGCGCTTGAAGTCGACGCCGAGCTTCTCCTTCAGCGTCTGCTTCACGTCGATCCGCGTGAGGATCCCGAACCCCTCCGCCTTGAGCGCCTCGGGGATGCGGGCGAGCACCTCGTCGAAGCCCTTCGCCACCGTCTTCTGGATGCCGATGCCGGCCATGTGAAACCTCCGCCGGGTTTGATCCTGCCACGCGGCGGGGGGTTCCGGTCGGCCTCGATCGGGTCGGGGCGCGGGCCGCCCGCAGGCCGTCAGAGGGTCACGCGCAGCGCCATCCCCGCGTCGAGGACCATCGGCTGCGACGAGAACCCGAACGACGGGAGCCCGGCCGCGACCTGCTGGGGCGGAACGGCGAAGCCGAGGCGGAACTCGCCCTCCCGCGCGCCGAGGTGCCCAGCGAGGAAGGTCTCGAGCCTGAGGTAGGTGTTCAGGAGGACGAAGTGGTCCAGCCGTGCGACGAAGCTCTTGTCCGAGAGGTTCCCGAGGACCGAGAGCGTGAAGGTCGTGTCGTTCCAGCTCCCCGGGCTCGGCAGCGACACGTACGCGCCGCCGTAGTGCTTGCCCAGGTAGAAGGACGTGAACGGATTCGGCTGGCCGGCGATCGGGTTCGGCGTCGCCGACGTGCTCGGCGGGATGGGCGGGAAGGACGACACCGGCGAGATCGCCGCGACGCCGAGCAGCACCGGGTAGATCTCCGGCCCGGCGTAGCCGCTGTGGTCGTAGAAGTACTCGGCGCCGAACGTCACCGAGTCCTCGTCGGAGTACTTCGCCGAGTACGTCGCGCCCACCACGACCTGCGGCGTGAGCTCGAGCGGGTTGAAGCGCTCGTATCGCTCGAGGAGCGGGGCGGAGTCGGGCGCGCCCGGGACCTTCCGCCACCGCGGCGTGTCCACCTGGGTGCGGAACGCGGCCTCGGCGTACACGTCCACGTCCCAGATCCCCGCCGACACGTCCGCGCCGAAGCGCGGCCGATGACCCTGCTGCGCGACCGCGTCGAGGCCGAGCTCCACCGGCCCGAGCACCACCTCGGCGCGGCCGCCCGCCCCGAGCCGGCCGAGCCGGTTGGTCGCGTCCTGCGTCCCGTCGGGCTTCACCGGGAGCTCCCCGGCGACGTCGTCGAGGATCGCCATGCCGTAGAGGTTCCAGCCGCGCGCCTCCCAGGGGAGGTGGAGCTTCACCATCGTCGTGCCGGTCCGGACGTCGAAGGTCGCGAGCGGATCGCGCCGCACCGGGTGCAGGTAGTCGGTCGGGTTCCAGAACCGCCCGACGCCCCACTTCACGTGCTGCCGGCCCGCGGTGACGAACACGGTCCGCTGGACGTCGAAGTTGATCCAGAGCTGATCGAGGACGCCCGTCGGGTTCGCCTGGGTCCTGTTGAAGATCGTCGCGGGCTCGAGGCGGCTCGGGAGCGCCGAGCCCGCCGGCGGGAGGGACGGGTCGTAGAGCATGCGCCCGAGGACGAAGCCCCGGACGCGGTCGTTCGGGCGGACGTCGAGGTAGACGTCGAGGAGGTTCGGCGAGGAGAGCCGCCAGTCGGCGGCCGGCGTCGCCGCCTGGCCGCTCGTCGCGGCGCGGAGGTAGAGGAGCCCACCGACCTTGAGCGCGTCCTCCCGCTCCTTCGAGACCGAGCCCCGCGGAGGGGGCGGAGCAGGCGCCTCCTTCGCGGCCGGCGAGCCGTCCGCGGACGGCGGCGCGGCAGGCGCGCCGAAGAGGTCCTCCTCGCTCGGGCGGTCCTGGGCGCCGGCGCGGGCGGCGAGGAGCGCCGCGGCGAGCAAGGCGGCGCGGCGTGCGGAGCGCGTCGTCATCGGGGCGAGGCTCCGATCAGCGGCTCTTCGACTCGAGCCAGGCCTTGGTGAAGATGTTGGGCTCGAGCGCGCGCAGGTCGATCTGCTGGATCAGGATGTAGGTGGAGTTGGCCTTGTCGATCTCGTCGAAGAACCGCATCTCCTCCGGGTACCAGACCTCGCCCTTCTTCGACTCGGAGTAGACCTTCTTCCAGCGCGGATAGTAGGCGGTCCGCATGAGGCGGCCGGACAGCGCGAACTCCTGGCGCTTCAGCACGTTGTCCGTCGGCTGGTCCACCCAGAGGCGGACCACCGGGAAGGCCACGTCGATGCCGGGCTTCGCCTTGAGCTCGAGCTTGTGGACCTGGTACGCCCCGAGCTTCTCCGCGCCGAGGTAGGTGGCGTCGTACTCCTCCGCGAGCTTCGACTCGTCGAGGTCGCTGCGGCGCGTGTCGGTGCCGCCGATCCGCTCGCGCTCGGTGCGGCGCTCCCAGCGGCCGACCCCCGGATCGTAGAACCAGAGGTTCTTCTCGAGCCGGAGGTAGCCCTTCCCCGCCTCGGACTTCGGCTTCGTGAACATGAAGAGCTGCTGATTCGCGAGGTCGCGCCGGTAGACCACCAGCTCGTAGACGATGTCGGTCTTGTCCTTCTCCTTCTGCTCCATGTAGCAGAGCGCCTTCCAGTCGCCCTGGTTGCGCTGCCGCTCGTCGACGGCGCGGACGATCTTCCTCACGTCGACGTCGGCGGGGCGCGCCGCCGCGGGCGCGCCGAGCGCGGTGAGGAGCAGGAGCAGCGGCGGGACGGTTCGCATGGATTTCACCCGATGTGATGCATGGCGGTGACCGGCCGGAGCCGCGCGGCGCGGACCGCCGGGAGGAGCGCGCCGACGGCGGTGAGGAGCGTGATGCCCACGACGGCGAGCACGAGCATCCCCGGCCGGACCACCACCGTGAGCCGGTCCTGCGAGATCAGCATCTGCAGCCCCTCGTTCACCCGCACCTCGGCGGCGTTGATGAGCGCGCTCACGCCCCAGCCGGCGAGGACCCCCACGGTCGCGCCGCCGAGAGCGAGCAGGCCCGCCTCGAGCAGGAACAGCCACGCGACCTTCCGGCGGTGCATGCCGATGGCGCGGAGCGTGCCGATCTCGCGCGTCCGCTCGCGGATCGCGATCCAGAGGGTGTTCATGATCCCGATCACCACGATGAAGAGCAGCACGGAGACGAGGAGGGTGGAGAGGCCCGAGACGATCTTGAGCATGGTGTCGAGGAAGGAGACCTCGTCCTGCCAGGTGGTCACGTCGAGCTTCTGCCCCGTCCAGTCCTCCGAGTTCACCTTGGTCATGAGCTTCATCCAGTAGGGCTGCGGGTCGTGGTCCATCACCCGGTACCCCGCCGTGCGCAGGTCCGCGAGCAGGCGCGACATCACCTGCGGCGCCGCCTCGGCGTCCTTGAGGTACAGGTGGATCGCCCCGGTGGTCCGCTCGTTCAGCTGGTACAGGCGCCGCAGCGACTCCTCCGGGATGAAGGAGAAGATGCTCGAGAGGACGCCCACCGAGCGCATCACCCCGACCACCCGCACGTCCACGGTGTTGCTGACGCCGCGCGCGGTGGGCGCCGAGAGCGTGATCGCGTCCCCCACCTTGACCTTGAGCCGCTCCGCCTGCTTCTCGGAGAGGAGGATGGTGTTCGGCTGGGTGAGCCCGTCGAGCGAACCCTCCACCACCTCGACCACCCGCCGGAAGCGCCGCTCCTGGTCGATCTGGATCGCGGAGATGACGAGGTCCATCGACTGGCTGTCCGAGATCGCCTTCACGTAGCCGCGGCCGCGGATGGTGGCGTAGTCGAGCTCCGGGACGAGCCGCCGGACGTCCTCCAGCACCTTCGGCCAGTCGGTGACGAGCGGCGCCGAGGTGCCGGAGGTGATCTTGAAGAAGCCGCCCACGTTCACGTGCCCGCACATGACGGTGGTCGCCGACTCCATCATGGCCCCGCGGATCCCGGCCACGAAGCCGAGGAAGAGGACGAGGAGCGCGGCGACGGCCGCGATGGCGCCGCCCAGGAAGAGGTTCCGGCGCCTGTGCTGCAAGAGGTTGCGGCCGGCGACGAGGAGGTCGGTTGCGAGCATGGTCACTCCTCGGACTGCATCGCCTCGAGCGGCGTGATGCGCGTGGCGAGGATGGCGGGGTAGATGCCGGAGACGACGGAGACGAGGATCACGATGCCGAGCGCGATCGCGAGGCCGCTCCCGGCGAAGCGCGGCATGAGGGTCGGGCCGGAGAAGAGGAACTGGAGCTGGGCGTTGTCGCTCCGGATGCCTCCCATCGCCCGCACGAGCCAGACGAGGCCCGCCGCTGCGCCGGCGCCGGCGAGCCCGAAGACGACCCCGACCGCGATCGATTCGACGAGCGACACGAGCAGCACGAACCGGCGCTGCGCGCCGATGGCGCGCATGGTGCCGATCTCCTTCACTCGCTGGAGCATCGCCATCACCATGGCGTTGTTCATGATGACGAGCGCGATGACGAACAGGATGAAGGCCGAGGTGTAGAGCGCGACCTGGAGCCCGGTCATGGTCTGGCCGAGGGTCCCCGCCGCCTGCTTCCAGTCGATGACGGTGAGGCCGAGCCCGGCGTCGTCGACCGCCTTCTGGATGGCGGCCTGGGTCTCGCGCAGCCGCCGGGGATCCTGGAGGGCGACCGCCACGTTCATCACGACGCCCCGGTCGATCTCCTCCTGCGAGTAGACGCGCGAGAAGAGGTCGGAGTCGCGCCCGCGCCGCTCCCGCGTCACGGGGACGTCGGGGATCGGGGTCGGGCGCCCAGCCGCCGGCGTCGCGGTCGAGCCCTGGGCCCCGAAGAGCGCGGCCTCCGCGTCCTCGCGGCCGAGCTCGGTGAGCCCGGCGCTTCGCTTGATCTCGGCGATCTCGGCGGCCTTGTCGGGCGTCACCCAGCCGTAGAGATCGCGGAAGCTCTGGAGGTCCATGAGCGTGAAGACGCTCGCCAGGCTCGAGTCCTCGAGCCCCTTGAACGCGACGACCCCGTAGATCTTCACGTTCACCGCGTTCATGTAGCCGGACCGCGCGGGCGCCTTGATGGTGATGACGTCCCCGACCCGGAACGTGTACAGCTGCAGCATCGGCGCGAGCTCCGCGTAGAAGAACCGCTCCCGGGCGTCGAAGCTCGCGTCGTCGGTCCGGAAGAACAGGGGCAGGAGCTTCGCGAGGTCCCGCTCCGGCACGCCCAGGAACGCGTCCAGCTTGGCGGTGGCGGACTCCGCCTGCGTCGGATCGAGCTGCAGGAGGATGTCGCGGGTCTGGGAGGCGTTCTCGGCGACCCAGCGCTTCAGCTCCTCGTCGGTCGCGATCCGGCGGCCGCGGGCGCGGGCCTCCTTGATCTTGTCGAGCCGGCGCGCGTGCTTCAGCTTGAGGAACTCCTCCGCGTAGAACTTCCCGAGGAGGATCCCGCGCCGGCCCGGCGGGACCGCCGTCCCCTCCACCACCTCCATCCGGTCGAAGGCCTTCCGGAACGCCTCGAGGTCGGTGCCGAGGTAGCGGATGAAGAGGAAGCCGTTCTCGGTCTGGAGCGGCGCCACCCGATTCTCGAGGAACTCGAGCGCGACCCACGGGTCGCGATCGAACGAGCTCCAGAAGGCGCTCGTGTCGGCCCGCTCGAGGTCCGCCCACTGCGCGGCGCGCTCCGCCCGCTCCGCCGGCGGGATGTCCACGAGCACCCGCGCCTGCCCCAGCTCCTCGCGCAGGATCGCGATCATCCGGCGCACGTGCGCCTTGCGCGCGTCGTAGCGCTGGCGAGCCTCGGGGGTGGTCGCGGGGGTGGTCCGCTTGCCCGACCCCTGCGGGAAGACCTCCCTCGCGTCGGCGCGCAGCTTCTCGAGCGCGAGGTCCATCACGTTCCCGGAGCTGACGAAGGCCCGATCGATCCCCATCGGCACGACCGCCTTCACGTTCGGGACCGCGGCGACGACCTTCTTCACGGCCTCGTAGCTCTCCATCGGCTCGAGCCGGGACGCGCCGGTCATCCCGCCGAACACCTGGAGCGAGTCGGGGGAGTCCTTGCGGTAGAGCTGCAGGTGCGCGGTGAGGCTCCCCTGGATGGAGCGCGCCATCCCCGCGTCGAGCGAGTCCACCACCGCCGTGCCGAAGACGACGAGCAGCGAGCCGAGCCCGATGATGCCGCCCATGATGGCGGTCTTCGCCCGGCTGGCGAGGAGGTTTCGAAAGGCGATCCGGAACAGGATGCGCGTGGCGTCGACGCGGGTGCGCATGGCGTCCTCCTCAGGCTGCGGCGGTCCGCTCGCGGGCGACGATCCGTCCGTCCTCGATTCGGACGATGGCGCTCGCGTGCGCCATCACCTTCGGATCGTGAGTGGAGAAGATGAAGGTGGTCCCGTCCTTCCGGTTCATCTCCTTCATGAGGTCGATGACGCTCTCCCCCGTCTTCGAGTCGAGGTTCGCGGTGGGCTCGTCGGCGAGCACCAGGGCCGGGCGGGTGACGAGCGCGCGCGCGACCGCGACGCGCTGGCGCTGGCCGCCGGAGAGCTCGCTCGGGCGGTGCTTCGCGTAGCCCTCGATCCCCACCGCCGCGAGCAGGGCCGCCACGCGCTGCGCGCGCTCCTTCGCGGTGAGGCCGCCCTGGAGCAGGAGCGGGAACTCCACGTTCTGGGCGACCGTGAGCACCGACACGAGGTTGAAGCTCTGGAAGATGAAGCCGATTCGCCTGAGCCGCAGGTCGGTGAGGGCCCGCTCCGACAGCGTGGAGGTGTCGCGCCCGTCCACCTCCACCACCCCGCCGGTGGCCGTGTCCACGCAGCCGACGAGGTTGAGGAGGGTGGTCTTGCCGCTCCCCGACGGTCCCGCGATCGAGAGGAAGTCTCCGCCCTCGACCTCGAGCGAGACCTCCCGCAGCGCGTGGACCACGGTCTTGCCGAGCATGTAGTCCTTCGTGACGTTCCGCACCGAGACGATGGCGCTCATCGGGTTCTCCTGAGGCGAGGGGTTCCGGGCGCGCCCGGGCGCGGACGGCGCGAGGAGGAGCGACGGGCGAGGACGCCCTGGGTCTTCGCGATCCAGGCGAGGGCCATTCGCAGGAACTCGAGGCCGAAGTCGAGGGTGAGGCGCCAGTAGGGCGCGTCGGGGTGGGGCGGCTCCTTCGCCGCCGCAATGTGCGCGGCGATCTGCTCGAGAACGGCGAGCTCCGCGCGCAGGCCCGCCGCCACCCCCTCGAGGTTCCGGGAGGTGACCTTGGGCGGCACCGCCCCCGCGAAGAACACCTTGAGGAGGAGCTCGTTCCGCTGCGGCTCGAGGGAGGGAGGGATCGCGACCCAGTCCGCGAGCGCCGCGCGTCCGCGCGGCATGACGTGGTAGGTCGCGCCGCCGCGCCCCGGCCCGCCGTGCGTCGCCCGGGCCTCGACGAGCCCCTCCGCGGCGAGGCGGCGGAGCGCGGGATAGAGCTGGCCGAAGCTCTCCTGCCAGAAGTGGCCGACGCTGCCGTCGATGGCCTTGCGCAGCCCGTAGCCGGTCATGGGCCGGGCGGAGAGCATGCCGAGGATCACGAACCGGGTCCGGTTCGCGCGGGGCGGGCGGGCGGGCGAGGCGAGCGCCATCTTCACGGCGCGGACCGATATATCTCCCGGATATATCTGTCAAGCAACAACGCGCCGCACCCTCAGTCGTCCTGCCTCGTCACCGCGACCGCGAACCCGCCCGCCTCCTCCTCGCGCGCGGCCACCGTCCAGGGCCGGCAGCAGACCGGGCAGTCCTCGACGTACTGCTGCTCCGCGCCGCCGCCCGGGTCGACGAAGATCGTGACCCACTCGCCGCAGTACGGGCACTCGATCTCGATGTCCATCCCGGCCGCCGTTATAGTCCGGAGGTGGCGAAGAAGCCGCGACCGTTCAACGAAGCCTTTGCAAAGCTCCGCGAGCACGCCGCGGCGCCGGAGAGGCCCCCGCCCGCGCGGGAGGAGCCGCCCCCGCCCCCGCCCCCGGCCGCGCCGCCGCCGCCGCGCGAGCAGTCCGAGGACGAGCTCTGGACCGGCGCGACGCTCGGGGTGGAGCGGATCGAGCCAGGGCCCGGCAAGGTCGGGCCGGCGCCGCCGCCGGGACCGCCCGAGCGCTTCTGGCACCCGGACCTCGACGCGATCGACGAGCTGCGGGCGCTCGTGCGCGGCGACGCTCCGTTCGACCTCTCCGACGGCGACGAGTTCATCGAGGGGAAGGTCGCCGGGCTCGACCACCACGTCGTGCGGAAGCTCCGCCGCGGCGAGTTCGCGGTGCAGGGACACGTGGACCTGCACGGCTTGACGCGGGACGAGGCGAAGCGGGAGGTGGACGCGTTCCTCCGCGCCTCGCGGAGCTCCGGGAAGCGCTGCGTGCTCCTGGTGCACGGCCGGGGGATCCACTCGAAGGACCACCTGCCGGTCCTGAAGGACGCGCTCCGGACCTGGCTCTCGACCGCGCGGTTCGCGCGGCACGTGCTCGCGTTCGCGACCGCGCGGCCGGTAGACGGCGGCGCGGGGGCGATCTACGTGCTGCTCCGCCGCGCGGGGCGCTAGAGACTGGCCGCGATCTCGCGCGCCGCCGCCGCGGGATCCTTCGCGTCGCGGAGCGGCCGCCCGAGCACGATCACGTCCGCGCCCGCCGCGACCGCCTCGGCCGGCGTCGCGACCCGGGCCTGGTCGCCCTTCTCCGCGCCCGCGGGCCGCACGCCGGGTACGACGAGGAGGGGGCCCGGCCCGACCGCGGCGCGCACCGCCCGGACCTCGTGCGGCGAGCAGACGAGGCCGCCGGCGCCCGCGCCCACCGCGAGCTTCGCGAGCCGGACCACCGCGTCCTCGGGCGGCCCGGCGAGGCCGATCTCGCCGAGCGCCGCCGCGTCGAGGCTCGTGAGGACCGTCACCGCGAGCACGCGCAGCCGATCGCCGGCGCCCTTCACCGCGGCCCGCACCATCGCGGACCCGCCCGCGGCGTGCACGGTGAGGAGGGACGCGCCGCTCGCCGCCGCGCTCCGCGCCGCGCCCTCGACGGTGTTCGGGATGTCGTGGAGCTTGAGGTCGAGGAACACCGGCCGGCCGAGCGCGGCCGCCGCGCGCACCGCGGACGGCCCCTCCGCCGCGAAGAGCTCGAGACCGACCTTGAGCATGCCGACTGCGGGCGCGATCGTCCGAGCGAAGGGCTCGGCGGCCGCCCACGCCGGGAAGTCCAGCGCCGCGCAGATCCGTTCACTCTGCTGCATGTCCCTCCACCCCTCTCCCCAACCCTCTCCCCGGCGTCCGCCGGGGCGAGGGAGGACGGCGCCTCAAGTCTTCCCCACCTGCATCCGGCGTCCGCCGGGGCGAGGGAGGACGGCGACTCAAGTCTTCCCCACCTGCATCCGGCGTCCGCCGGGGCGAGGGAGGACGAGGCGAGGGAGAACGGCGACTCACGCCTTCCCCACCTGCATCTTGCCGACCTCGCGGAGGAGCCGCTCCGCGTCGTTCTTGGGGAGCCGGTTCTTCGCCTCGAAGAGCGCGAAGGCGAGGAGCTCCTCGAGCGCCTCGAGCGACCGGGCGCGCGCCGCCGCCCCGCGGTGCGTGCCGCTCGCGCTCACGTTCATGAGGATCGCCGCGACGTCGATCTCGCCGTCCTCCGCGATGCGCACGCCGTGGAAGATCGCCTTGCGCTTGTCAGGGAGCCGATCGAACCAGGTGTTGAGCCGGGCCGCCGCGTCCGGCTCCACCGCGGCGAGCGCGCCGTGGACGCGCTTGAAGATCCGGCGGTAGGTCTCGAACGGGCCGGCCGAGCGCGGGACCTTCTCGCGCTCCTTCGCGCCGGGCACGGGCGTCGCGGCCGGCAGCTCGACCTCGACCACGATCTCGGGCGGTGGGGCGCCCGCCGCGAGCTCCGCCTCGGCCCGCTTCAGCTCCGCCTCCTCGAGCCGCTTCATGCCCTGGAGGATGAGCTCGCGCGTCCGCTCCGGCAGCTTCACCGAGCTCTGCTCGTCGGTGCCCCCCTCGAGGAAGGCGAAGTCGCCCGAGGTCTCGAGGAAGCAGGAGAGGAAGATCTCCTTCACCTGCGCGGTGATCCCCTCGTACAGCTGCCCGGCGTCGAGGATCTTCTCGTCCACGAGGACGCGCCCGAGCGGCCGGCCGCTCCGCACCAGCCGCGAGCACCGCTCGAGGTCGGCGTTCGAGACGAAGCCGCACCGCGCCAGCACCGGGCCGAGCCGGTCGTTCGGGTCGGAGGAGGACCCGAACACCACCTGCCCGTCCTTGAAGTAGATGCTCTTGCGGCGGAGCCCCTCCGGCTTGTCCGACGGTGGCGCGTCGGACGGGCCGAAGGACATGAGCAGCACGCCGGTCTTGAGGGACTGGAAGACGAAGTGGACGATCTCGGGGAAGTTGAGCGCCGCGAGCGAGCCCGCGAACCAGGCGCGGGGGGCGTCCTCGCGGGCCGGGACGACGAGCGCGAAGGCCCCGCGGGCGGAGACGAAGTGCACGTCGCCGCCGCCGGCGAGCCCGAGGGCCTCCGCCTGGCGCGGCGGCACCGCGATCCTTCCTTCGGGTCCGACGTCGAGCTTCGCGCGCAACGGCCACCTCCACGAGACGGTCCCCGCGAGAGTAGCAGGCGCCCGGTCGAGGCGGGAGGGCGCCCCCGGACGAGCTCCGGGGTCGGACTACCGCGCCGGGGAACGCACCGCGGCGGCCGTCCTGGCGGCGACCTCGCCGAGCGGGACGAGCTCCGCCTTGGCGTCGCCGCGGAGCTTCCACTCCGCCTTCCCCTCGGCGAGCCCCTTTTTCCCGACCGCGATCCGGATCGGGAGCCCGACGAGATCCGCGTCCTTGAACTTCACGCCGGCCCGCTCGTCGCGGTCGTCGTAGAGCACCTCGACCCCTGCCGCGGCGAGCGCGTCGGCGAGCTCGTCCGCCGCCTTCCGGAGCTCGGGCTCCGGCCCGAGGGTGAGGAGCGCGACCTGGTAGGGCGCGATCGACGCCGGCCAGCGGATGCCGTTGTCGTCGTGGTGAAGCTCGATCGCGGCGGCCATGATCCGCTCGACCCCGATGCCGTAGCTGCCCATCACGATGGGCACCTGCTTTCCCTCCGCGTCGAGGACCGTCGCCTTCAGCGACTCGGAGTACTTCGTGCCGAGCTTGAAGATGTGCCCCACCTCGAGCGCCTTGTACACGTCGAGGGTGCCGTCGCAGCGCGGGCAGCCCTCGCCCGCCTTCACGGTGCGCAGCTCCGCGAGCTTCGCGTGCGGCCCGGTGAGGACGTCGCGGCGGACGTCCACCCCGCGCAGGTGGAACCCGTCCTCGTTCGCGCCGGTGACCATGTCCTTCCGCTCGGCCAGGGACGGATCCACGAACACCGGCGCCTTCGAGAACCCGACGCCGCCGAGCGAGCCCGGCCGCGCGCCGAGGAGCGGCGGGATCTCCTCCGCGCGCGCGGGCCGGACGACCTGGGCGCCGGTTGCGGTCTGGAGCTTCGCCTCGTTCAGCTCCTGGTCGCCGCGCACGATCGCGAGGACGAGCTCCTCGTCCGCGACGTACACGAGGGTCTTGAGCTGCCGGCGCGCCGGCACCGCGTACGGGTTCTGCTCGAGCGCCTCGATCGTCACGACGCCGGGGGTCGCGAACTTCTCGGGCTTCGGGAGCCCGGGGCCGTCCGCCTCGGGCGACACGCGGGAGGTCGCGGTCTCGGTGTTCGCGGCGTAGCGGCACTTCGGGCAGGCGGCGACGAGGTCCTCGCCCGCGTCGGTGCGGACCATGAACTCGGAGGACTCGGAGCCGCCCATCGCGCCGGAGTGGGCCTGCACCGCCACGAACGAGAGGCCACAGCGCGAGAAGATCTTCTCGTACGCGACGCGCTGGTCCTCGTAGCTCCGGTCGAGCCCGGCGCGGTCCACGTCGAAGGAGTAGGCATCCTTCATGGTGAACTGCCGGACGCGGAGGAGGCCGGACTTCGGACGCGGCTCGTCGCGGAACTTGCTCTGGATCTGGTACCAAATCTGGGGCAGCTGCCGGTAGCTGCGGAGCTCGTCGCGGGCGATGGCGGTGAAGATCTCCTCGTGCGTCATGCCGAGGCCGTAGTCGCCGCCCTTGCGATCCTTCAGCCGGAACATGTTGTCGCCCATCACCTCCCAGCGGCCGGACTCCTTCCAGATCTCGGCCGGGTGGAGGGCGGGGAGGAAGAACTCCTGGCCGCCGATCGCGTCCATCTCCTCGCGGACGATCGCCTCGATCTTGGCGAGCGTGCGGCGCGCGAGCGGCAGATAGTCGTAGATCCCGGCGCCCAGCTGGCGGATGAAGCCCGCGCGCACGAGGAGCTTGTGGCTCGCGACCTGCGCGTCGGCGGGCGCCTCCTTCAGCGTGGGGACGAAGGCCTTCGAGAGTCGGACGGTGCGCATGGGGGTGGGGTTATACACTCTCGTCGTGCCCCGGCGCCTGCGCAACGGCCTGCTCGCGGCCGCCGCCCTGCTCGTGGCGGGCGGGGTCGCGTGGGACGCGGGGCTGCGGCCTCCGCCGCGGCTCGAGCCGACGGCGCAGGCGATCGCGCGGGGGCGGGCGTTCGTGCGCGGGCACTGCCTGCACTGCCACGCGACGATCGCGCTCGCACCGCGGGTGGCGGGCTGGACGTCGCGGCGCGCGTACGACGTCGTGGGGAGGTTGCCGGCCACGAACGCGGCGATGCCGCCCTTCCCCGGCTCCGAGGACGACCGCCGGGACGTCGCCTCCTACCTCGCCGCCCTGGGCGCGGGTGCGGCGGAAGCGCCCTAGCCTCCGACCGGGTGCTCCATGCTACGAATGTGGGTCCCCGGGAGGACCACCCATGGCCCGTCGCGCCCTCGCCCTGCTCACCGCCTCGCTCGCCGCAGCCTGCGGCGGCACGACGTCGTCGGACACGCCCGCCTCTCCCCCGCCCGCCCCGGTCATCCTCGTCCCGCACGACGGGGCGCTGCTGGGCCTCGCGGACGCGCCGTCGGGGCACGTGACGTTCTCCGGAACGTCCGTCTCCGGTGCGCGCGTGGCGGTCGAGGTCGGGAGCGCTGAGGTCTGCCAGGCGACCACCGCCTCCGACCGCACCTGGTCCTGCCAGGGCACCGTGACCGAGGGCGCGAGGCAGGCGCTCGCGAAGGCGACCCTCTCGCCGGGCGGCGCCTCGCCCTTCTCCATCGCGGTGACCTTCACCCTCGATCTCACGCCGCCCCCCGTCCCCGCCGTGCTCGTGCCGGTGCCGGGAACACACCTCGCCGCGCCCGGAGTCCTCTCCACGCAGGTCGCGGTTTCGGGCACGGCCGCCGCCGGCGTGACGGTGGACGTCCAGATGGACGGCGTCCACGTCGCCACGGTCACCGCCGCCGGCGACGGCTCGTGGTCCACGAACGCGACGCTCACGGCGTCCGGGCGCTACACCGCCCTCGCCCGCACCGTGGACGACGCCGGCAACGGCTCCGGGTTCGCGAGCTCGGCGTTCTC
Organism: Anaeromyxobacter sp.; assembly: GCA_036390155.1. Classification (GTDB taxonomy): domain Bacteria; phylum Myxococcota; class Myxococcia; order Myxococcales; family Anaeromyxobacteraceae; genus Anaeromyxobacter. The sequence goes on along the minus strand of DASWCJ010000334.1, from coordinate 3,335 downwards.
GCTCTCGCTCGCGCGCACCGCGGAGACCTTGACCTTCCCGCCCGGCACGCCGCTGCCAGTGACGGCCTGGGGCCAGTCGGTGCCGTCCGCCACGCAGTCGCCGTCGAGCGAGATCTTCCCCGGTCAGGCCAACTCCTGGGTCCTCTACCCGGACTTCTCGTTCGTGACCGGATTTGGCGCGCAGTACCAGTACGCCCTCCAGGTCGGCCTCAGCCCCGTCGTCAACCCCGATCACCTGACGGCGGACTTCTCCGGGTATGGCCTCTTCCCCGTCGACCAGAGCCGGGCGGAGGTCGCGTTCCTCTCGCCTCGCTTCGGGACCGCGGACGGGGTCATCACCGCGGCGGCGTCGGACGGCGTGACGATGGGCATCCCGCCGCTCGACGGCTCCTACTCCGGCTACCTGAACGCGACGTCGGACTCGCGGCTCTCGCGCAACATCGAGTTCGATCCGGGGCTCGTGTACACGATCTCGTGGACCCATGAAGTGTTCCTGGACCTGGACCCCGTGCGCCACCTCGCCGGCTCGCTCGACGCGCCCTACGCCCCGCGCTTCCAGGTGGTGCTGCGCGATCCCGCGAACGGGATGTCGCAGTTCGGCGACCCGCTCTACGTGGTGACGGTCGACTTCGACCACGCGTCGCCGAGCATCGCGGTGGTCTGGGGCGGCGCATCGCCCAAGGATCTCGTGCTCTCGTTCGAGCTCCACGGCGAGCTGACGAGCTACGGGGAGATCGACCAGCTCACGATCGACGCCGGAAGCGGGCCCGTGGATCCGGGGAACGGCAACTTCGAAAGCGGCCTCCTCACGCCGTGGGTCGCGAACGCCGGCGCCGAGTCGCAGAACGTCCGGAGCGGCCCGCGCACGGTCGTCACCGGCGGCTCCGCCCTCGTCGTCACCCGCGCTGTCTACGCGCCCCCCGCCGCGACCTGGGCGCGCGTGGTGGACGTGTTCGAGAACCAGACCGTGTCCACCGTCACGACCTCCGCGGTGTACTCGACGGTCCTCCTCACGGCGGCGCCGCTCGCGGCGGTGACGCAGTACGGCGCGGCCGTGGTCGGGTGGGGCCCCGCGGGCGAACCCGAGCGCGACGTGGGCCTCGTCCTCGGGAACGGGGCGGCGTACCTCGCCGCCGACTACTCGCAGATTTTCATCGTGCACGCGCTCGAGGTCGCGCCCCTCTCGAAGGTCGCCCTCGTCCACTTCGTCGTGCAGCTCGGCGAGTCCGCGGGCGGGCTCACCGTCGCGGACGTCCCGGCGAACACCGACGCCGTCTGCGGCCAGATCGTGAACGACTTCCCGCAGGATCAGTACTGGCAGGACCTCGAGCCCGGGGTGATGCAGATCATCCGGAACTTCTGACCCGAGCAGCCCGCGGACGCGGCGGGCGCGGGGCGCTACCTCGGCGTCCGGCTCGCCGCGATCGCGAGCGCCTCGGCGACGACCGCCTCCTCGAGCTCCTCCGCCTTCATCCGCTTCACGATCTTCCCGTCGCGGAAGAGGAGCCCGACTCCGCCGTGGCCGTAGGCGACGCCCACGTCGGCGGCGGCGGCCTCGCCCGGCCCGTTCACCTCGCACCCCATCACCGCGACCGAGACGTCGCCCTTCACCGTGGCGAGCCGCTTCTCGACGCGCTCGGCGATCGGGATCATCTCGACCGAGCAGCGCCCGCAGGTCGGGCAGGAGGTGAGGGTCGCGCCGCCGAACTTGAGCCCGAGCGCCTGCAGGAGGAGCCGGGCGACGCGGACCTCCTCGACCGGGTCCGCCGTGAGCGAGACGCGGATCGTGTCGCCGATCCCGTCCGCGAGGAGGATGCCGAGCCCGGCCGCGCTCTTCACGGTGCCGGCGACGAGCGTGCCCGCCTCCGTCACGCCGAGGTGGAGCGGGTAGTCGAAGCGCTCCGCGAAGAGCCGGTTCGCGCGGACCGTCATCGCGACGTCGTGCGCCTTGAGCGAGACCTTGATCTCCCGGTAGCCCTCGTCCTCGAGGGCGCGGACGTGGCGCTCGGCGCTCTCGACCATCGCCTCCGCGGTGGGCCAGCCGTGCTTCTCGACGAGGTCCGCCTCGAGGGAGCCCGCGTTCACGCCGATGCGGATCGGCACGCTCCGCTCCCGCGCGGCCCGGACCACCTCCCGCACCCGCTCACGCGAGCCGATGTTGCCCGGGTTGAGCCGCACGCCCTGGATCCCGGCCTTCAGGGCGGCGAGGGCGAGCCGGTAGTCGAAGTGGATGTCCGCGACGAGCGGGACCGGCGACGCGGAGACGATCGCGGGGAGCGCCGCCGCGGCGGCTGCGTCCGGGACCGCGAGCCGGACCACGTCGGCGCCCGCCTCGGCGAGCGCCCGGACCTGCGCGAGCGTCGCGGCGGCGTCCGCGGTCTGGGTGGTCGTCATCGACTGGACGGCGACCGGCGCGCCCCCGCCGATCGGGACGGACCCGAGCCGGATCTGGCGCGTCGCGCGCCGCGCGCCGAGGGTCGCGCCCTCGCCTTTGCCGTAACCGCCCATTCGCGTTCGCCGCCCGGAAACGGAAGCGGCCGCGCCCATTTGTAGGACGCGGCCGCGGCCGGTGCAAACCTCGGAGCGGGGCTACTTCGCCTTCAGCTCCTGGTCCACGATCGTCTTGAAGGCCTCGAGCGGCTGCGCGCCCGAGAGCGAGTGGCCGTTGACGAAGAACGCGGGGGTGCCGGTCACGCCGGCGTCCTCGCCCGCCTTCCGGTTCTTCTCGACGAGCGCGGACTTCTCACCCGAGTCGAGGCACTTGTCGAACTTGGCGACGTCGAGCTTCAGGTCCTTCGCGTACCCCTTCAGGTCACCGACCTCGAGCTTCTGCGAGTTCGCGAAGAGCTTCTCGTGCATGTCCCAGTACTTGCCCTGGTCGCCCGCGCAGTGGGCCGCCTCGGCCGCCTTCGGCGCGTGCGGGTGCATCGGGAGCGGGAAGTCGCGGAACACGAGCTTGATCTTCCCGGGGTACGCCTCGAGGAGCTGCTTCACGGTCGGCTCGGCGCGCACGCAGTACGGGCACTCGAAGTCGGAGAACTCGACGATCGTGATCGGCGCAGCGTCCGGCCCCTTCGACGGACCGGTCGCGTCCACCGCGACCTTCGGCGTCTCGTAGGCCGGGAGGAGGACCTCGATCCCCATCTCCTTCTTTAGATCTTCGTAGTACTGCGCGATCGCGCCCTGGGCCTTCTTCGTCTTCATGAACTTGACGATCTCGCCCTTCACCTCGTCGAACGGCGGGAGCTTCTGCCCGCCCGCCTTGGCGGTCTCGTAGAGCGCCTTCAGCTCGGCCTCGGTGGGGTCCGGGATCTTGGCCGCGATCTCCTTGTTGA
>DASWCJ010000333.1:0-11099 GCA_036390155.1 Anaeromyxobacter sp. | reverse complement strand
GGGCGCGAGGCGCTCGCGCGGCTCACGGCGGCGCGGCACGCGCACGCCGCGCGGCCGGGCGAGCCGGCGCACGAGGCGCACCGGCACGGCGGAGAAGCGCCCCGCGACGAGGACCTGGACGCCCGGGACGAGGTCGAGGAGCCGGAGGACGCCGAGGACCTGGACGAGCGGGAAGAGGCCTCGGGCGACTCCGCCGAGGTGTCCGGCGACGGCATCCGCACCGTCACCATCTCCGGTTCGGCCGGGGGCGGGTCGGCCGATCCTGGTGGCCGCGCTCCGCGGCGGCGGCGCGGCGGGCGCCGTCGGCGCCGGCGGAGTGGCGGTGGCGGCGGAGGCTCCGGCGGCTCCGGCGGTCCGTCCGCGTGAACGACCCACCCGGACGGAGACGTTCGGGTAGAATCGCCCGGCTTCGCTCCGTTGAATGTACGAGACCCCCTCCGGTAGAACGCGCCGACATGCCCCCCGAGAAGAACACCGAGAAGGCGAAGTTCAAGCGCATCCTCCTCAAGCTCTCGGGCGAGGCGCTCATGGGGGAGGGGAAGTACGGCATCTCGACGAAGACCCTCTCCGCCATCGCATCGGACGTGAAGGACATCGTCGACCTCGGCGTCGAGGTCGCGCTCACGATCGGCGGCGGGAACATCTTCCGCGGCGTCTCCGGGGCGACGGAGGGCATGGATCGCGCCTCCGCCGACTACATGGGGATGCTCGCCACCGTCATCAACGCGATGGCGCTGCAGGACGCGCTCGAGAAGATCGGCGTCGTCACGCGCGTGCAGACGGCGATCGAGATGCACCACGTGGGCGAGCCGTACATCCGCCGCCGCGCCATGCGCCACCTCGAGAAGGGCCGCGTCGTCATCTTCGCGGCCGGGACCGGCAACCCCTACTTCACGACCGACACCGCCGCGTCGCTCCGCGCGATGGAGATCCACGCGGACGTGCTCCTCAAGGCGACCAAGGTCGACGGGGTCTACACCGACGACCCGAAGAAGAACCCCGGCGCGACGCGGTTCAAGCAGCTCAGCTACATCGACGTGCTGAAGAAGAACCTGAAGGTGATGGACTCGACCGCCATCAGCCTCTGCATGGACAACGACCTGCCCATCATCGTGTTCGACTCGACGAGGCGGGGGAACGTCCGGCGGGTCGTGATGGGCGAGGAGATCGGGACCCTGGTCGGCCGCCCCGCCGCGGCCGGGCGCGGCTCGAAGCAATAGGAGCGCGAATGAACGCCGCCGAAGAGATCCTGACGGACCTCCACGCCCGCATCGCCAAGACCCTCGACGACCTCCGGCGCGAGCTCTCGAACGTCCGCACCGGTCGCGCGAACCTCCACCTGCTCGACGGCGTCCGGGTCGACTACTACGGCACGCCGACGCCGATCAACCAGGTCGCGACCCTCTCCGTCCCCGAGGCCCGCCTCATCGTGGTGAAGCCCTGGGAGAAGAACATGATCCCGCCGATCGAGAAGGCGATCCGGGACGCGAACCTGGGCGTGAACCCGATGTCGGACAAGGACCTCGTCCGCGTGCCCATCCCGCCCCTCACCGAGGAGCGGCGCCGGGAGATCGTGAAGCAGTGCAAGTCGAAGGGCGAGGACCACAAGATCGCCATCCGCAACGAGCGCCGCGACGCGAAGGAGCTCATCGAGGCCTCGGAGAAGGACGGCGAGATCTCGGCCGACGACGCGAAGAAGGCCCTCGAGAAGATGCAGAAGGAGACGGACGAGGGCGTGAAGAAGGTCGACGAGATCGTCACCGCGAAGGAGAAGGACGTGATGCAGGTGTGAGGGCACGTGAACCGCTCCCCTCCCATCGCCGCGCCGTCCGATCCGCTTCGCATCGCTTCGTTGCTCCTCCCTCACATACCCTCCGGGTATGCTCGGTCGTCGCGCCTCGCGCTGCTCGCGTCTCGGACGTCCGGCTCGGTCCGGGGATCGGATCACGCGCCCTGAGCCGGCTCACGCTCGGCTCCGCCCTGCTCCTCGGGCTCCCGCTCCTCGTGCTCGGCGCCGCGTCCGGCGCGCTCCGGGTCCTCTCGCAGCAGCCCGCGCTCGCGCCACGCCGCCGGCGCGTCTACCAGGTCGGCTGGGTGCTGCTCCTGCTCGCCGGCGTGCCGGCGTGGCTCGTGCTCGCGGCGGTGCTCCGCCTCTGGTAGCGAGACCGTAGCTAGACCGGGAACACCATCCCCGCGAGCGCGAGCGCCCAGAGCAGGTGGGCGATCCCCGCGAGCATCGACATCCGCCGCGCCGAGGGATCGCCCGCCGGAACCGGCTCGCCCGCCGCGACCCGCGCCGCGATCGAGCGGAACGCCCGCCGGATGGAGGCGAGGAGCCCGAGCCGGACCAGCGCGAGCACGACGCCCGCGGTGATCCCGAGCCGCGGCCGCGCGATCGCCTCCTCCCACATGAGGAGGAGGCCCGTCACGAGCGTCGCGATCCCCGCGGCGGCGTCGAGGCCGAGCTTCGGGCGGACGCTCGCGGCGAGGACGCCGGGGTGCGCGCCGCCGAGCACGAGGGCGCGCTTCACGTCGCCCGCGACCCAGAGCGCGGCGGCGAGCCAGGCGGAGATCGAGACGACGTGGAGGAAGACGAGCGTCGGGTGGAGTGGGTTCACGAGAGGTCTCCGCGGCAGACTCTACCGTGGCGCCGCCGGCGGCGAGGAGCCATTCGGGTCCGACCGGGGATGGGCACGCGATCAGAAGTTCAGGGTCACGGTGATCGAGTCCGTGTAGGCGCCCGGGGCGACCCACTGGCCCGTCGCGATCCGGCCGTAGATCGTCAGCGTGGCGCCGTGCGCCGGTCCGACGGGAACGCTCGAGACGCTCTGCGAGCCCCCGGTGCCGTCGCCCCAGATCGTGGACCGCGTCGAGTCGGAGTAGAGGCCGTAGGCGAGCCGCTCGCCTCCGGACGACAGCTGCCGAGGATTGAACGCGCCCCCGCCGCCGGTGCTGAGCTCGATCAGCACGGGTCTCGCCCGCGCGCTCGTGCACGCGTACGAGAACGTGGAGCTCGAGTCGGTCGGGCCGGTGGCGCCCGGGTCGTACGCGCCGAACGAGAGGGTGCTCGGGCCGCTCGCGAAGGTGCACGTCTGCGCACGCGCCGCCGCGGGCGCGAGCAGGGAGACGACGACGATCGCTTGCAGGAGGGGTCGGGCGCGCCGCATCGCCCGGATCCTAGATCGCCGCCGCGGCGCCGCAAGTCTTGGTTCCGGGTGTCGCCGGACCGCTTACATGTCGCGCATGTCGCGCGGTTCGGGCCCGCGGAGTGCCATGTTCACGGGGCGTGCCCTGGTTTGATTGCCCCGGAGGAGGGCCCTACAATCCCCACTGCTTCAACCCCCCCCCCGCCTCGTTTCGCCCTTCCGCAGGGAGCACCCGATGAAGATGCTGTCCCGCCTCGCCCTCGCCGCCGCCCTCGCCGGCCTCGCGGCGCCCGCCCTCGCCGCCGTCGCGACCGGCACGTTCAACGTCACGGCCACCGTTCCGGCGACCTGCAAGGTGACGCCCGGTGCCGCCGACCTCGCGTTCGCGGCCTACGACCCGACCGCCGCCGGAAACGGCGCGACGGGCTCGACCACCGTGAGCTTCCACTGCACGAAGGGCACGAGCTACAAGATCACGCTCAGCACGGGCAGCAACTCGGCGGGCGCGGTCGGGACGACGCGCGCGATGACGGCCGCCGGCGACTACCTGAGCTACGAGCTCTACACCGACTCCGGCTACGCGAACGTGTGGTCCAGCTCGGCCGCTGCGGTTGCGCCCAACGTCGTGACCGGCGCGGGCATCCCCGGCGTTGACTCCGTCACGATCTACGGCGCGATTCCGGGCGGCCAGTACCCCACGCCCTCCACGAGCTACACCGACACGATCACCCTCACGGTCAACTACTAGGCAGGCCGGAATCCCTCCGATGCTCCGGCGGCTCGCGCCCGTCGTCCTGCTCCTCGGAGCGGCGTCCGCGCGGGCCGCCGGCCTGCAGGTCACGCCCGTCCTCGTCGAGCTGTCGCGCGCCGAGCCGCGCGCGACGGTCGTCGTGAAGAACCTCTCCGACGCGCCGGTCCGGCTCGAGCTCACCGGGTCGGCCTGGGGCCAGGCCGCGGACGGCCAGATGCGGCTCGCGCCTGCGCCCGAGATCCTCGTCTACCCGCCGCTCCTCGAGGTCGCCCCGCAGGAGGAGCGGAAGGTGCGCGTCTCGACCACCGCGGCGTTCGGCGCGCGCGAGCAGTCGTACCGGGTGTTCATCCGGGAGCTCCCTCCCGCCGAGACTCCGAGCCAGCGGACCGGCGTCCGGCTCCTCACCAAGATCGGCATCCCGGTGTTCCTCCTGCCGGGGCGGCCCGAGCTCAAGGCCGAGATCGCCGGGGTCGCGGTCCACGCCGGCCGCGTCGCGGTGACCCTCAAGAACACCGGCACGACGCGGCTCTCGCCCGGGAAGCTGAAGGTCGAGGGGCTCGACGCGGCCGGCAAGCCCGTCGCCACGACCGAGGCCGACGTCTGGTACGTCCTCGCCGGTGGGGAGCGCGCGCTCGACGTGCCGCTCCCGGCGGACGGCTGCGCCCGCACGCGAACCGTCGCCGTGAGCGCTCCGATCGGCGGCGGCTCCGTACGCGCCCGGGTCGAGACGCCCGGGGGAGTCTGTGCGCCGTGACGTCGCCTGGACCGCGCTCATCTCGGCGGTCCTCGCGCTGACGCTCCTCGCCGCGCGGCGCGCCGGCGCGGAGGAGTACACCATCGACGTGAAGGACCCGCTCGTGCGGATCCGCGCCGAGTTCGACCTGTTCCTGAACGGCGCGCCCGCGGGAACGGCGCTCGTCGTGCTCGAGCGGGGCGACGCGCTGGTGCTGCCCGAGGACCTCGAGCGCGCGGGGCTGAAGGCCCCCGGCGGGCGGCGCGTGACGATCGACGATCGCGCGCTCCTCTCGCTCCGCTCGCTCGAGCCGGGCGTGCGGTTCGTCGTGGACGAGCGGGCGCTGGCGGTCCGAATCACCGCCGACCCCGCGCTCCTCGGCCGCCACACCCTCGATCTGCGCCCCCAGGCGCGCCCTCGCGAGGTCGAGCAGCGCTTCGACCGGAGCGCGTTCCTCGACTACGCCGCCGACTCGGACCTCGCGGGCGGGATCGGGCTCGCCTTCCAGGGCGGCGGGCGCGTCGGGCGCTGGCTCGCCCTCACCGACGTGAGCCGCTCGATCGCGGACGGGCGCTGGCTCCGCGGGACGACCGCGGCGATCCGGGACGACGTGCCGAGCCTGCAGCGCTGGACCGTGGGCGACACCGTCGCGTCGACGGGGACCCTGGGCGGAGGCGTCGCGGTCGCCGGCATCACCTTCGCGCGCGAGCTCTCCCTCGACCCGTACCTCGTGCGCGCGCCGTTCCCCGCGACGTCCGCGCTCGTCGGCGCGCCCTCCACCCTCGAGGTCTACGTGAACGGGGCGATGGTGCGGCAGCAGCCGCTCGCGCCCGGGTACTGGACCCTCGCGAACCTGCCCGCCACCTCGGGGCAGAGCTTCGTGCACACCGTCGTCCGCGACGCGTTCGGCCACGAGCAGAGCATCGACAACCGGTTCTACTTCTCGTCTGGCCTCCTCGCGCCCGGCTACTCCGACTACGCGGTGACCGCGGGCCTCCGCCGGAGGACCTTCGGCGAGGACTGGTTCGACTACGGCGGACCGGCGGCGTCCGCGCGGTACCGCTGGGGCGCCTCGGACTGGCTCACGCCCGACCTTCGCGCGGAGGCCTCGTCGGACGTCGTCTCGGGCGGCGGCGGCGCCACGATGGGCTCGCGCTTCGGCGAGCTCCTGCTCGAGGGCGCGGCGAGCGCGGCAGGCGGGCGCGGCGGCGGCGCGGCGCTCGTCGGCTGGTCGTGGACCTCCCAGCCGCTCTCGACCGCGCTCCGGCTCGCCGGCCAGACCGACCGCTACGCCCACCTCGCGCTCCCCCCCGAGGCGGACCGCCCGGTGCTCGACGCGCGCGCGAGCTTCGACCTCACCGTGGCGCGGCGGGTGGGGCTCGGCCTCGACCTCCGCGGCGGCCGGTTCCGCGACCTCGGCGACTTCGCCGCGGGGGGAGTGCGGGCGTCGGTCCAGCTCGGCGGCGTGATGCTGACCGTGTCCGGCGACTACGGCAACGACGTGGGCGGCCGGACCGGCGTGCAGGCGTACGCGGTGCTCAGCTGGCGCCAGGGCGTCCACAGCGGCGACGCGAGCGTCACGCGCGACCGCGACGGCCGCGTCGTGGAGAGCGCCTCGGCGGGGCGTCCGCTCGCCCGGGACTCGAACGTCGGGTACCGCGTCCACGCCTCCGGCGACGATCGCGACCGGGCCGTCGACGGCTCGCTCCAGGGACAGTCCTCGTTCGGCCGCGCCGAGCTCCGCGCGGCGAGTGCCGACGGCGTCACGACGTGGCGCGCGCACGCGGAGGGCGGGCTCGTGTACGTCGACGGCGGCGCCTACCTCTCGCGCCCCACCGCGGACGGCTTCGCGCTCGTGGACGCGGGCGGGATCCCCGGCGTGGGCGTCACCGTCGAGAACGTGCTCGCCGGCCGGACCGGCGCCAACGGGAAGCTGCTCGTCACCGAGCTGCAGCCCTACTACGCGAGCCGGCTCGCGCTCCTCGATCGTGACGTCCCCGCGGAGTACGAGCCCGGCCGCACCGCGGGCTGGTTCGCGCCGCCCCTCCGTGGCGGCGCGATCGCGCGCTTCGACGTGCGGCGCATCTCCGCCCTCGCCGGACAGCTCGCGGTCCAGGTCCGGGGGAAGGACGCGCGGCCGGCCAACGGCGAGCTCTCGGTGATCGTGGACGGCGACCTCAGGACCTCCCCCATCACCGACGAGGGTCGCTTCTTCCTCGAGCGGATGCCGCCCGGGAAGCACGTCCTGCAGGCGGTGTGGGGCGGCGGGTCGTGCCGCGCCGTGGTCACGCTGCCGGAGCGCGCGCCGCCGGTCTTCGACGCGGGCGAGCTCCGCTGCATCCTCGACGCGCTCGATCCCGCCGGACGGCTCCCGTCGCTCCGGGACCCGGGCTACGGCGCCGTGCCGCCCGACGGCGAGACCGGCGCCGGGAGCGGGGGCCGATAGGTGCGGCGGCGCGATGCGGATACACTCGCCCCCCGGATGCCCCGGAGCGCGACGAGAGCGGCCGTCGCCTTCGCGCTCGCCTCGGCGTGCGCGACGCCCGAGCGCGCCCCGCCGCCGGCGGCGCCGCAGGCGATCGTGGTCGCCGAGGCGAAGCTCGCGAAGGTCCGCTGCCTCGTCGTCGCTCCGTTCGAGGACGCCTCGGATCGGCCGAAGCTCGGGGACGTGGCGACCACCGCCCTCGTGTCCTCCGTCGATCCGGAGCAGACCCGGGTCTTCCCGGTGGAGGACCTGCGCCGGCTCTTCCGCGGCACCTCGTACGAGCTCCCGCCGCACGGCGTATCGGCGCGGCTCGCGATGGAGCTCGCGGAGAGGGTCCAGGCGGACGCGGCGCTCTACGGCTCGGTCGAGGGGAGTGCCCAGGAGCCGTCCACGGGGCTCGTCGTGAGCGTCCGGCTCCAGTCGACCGCGGGGCGCGAGGTGATCTTCGCGAACGCCGCGCCCGTCCGGAGCGAGCCCGGCGAGAAGGTCGAGGTCGCGCTCCGGCGGGCGCTGCTCCTCGCCGCCCGGCCGATGCTCCTCGAGATGGGCTCGCCCGGCGAGCGGAGCTGCTTCGACCCCGAGATCGTCCGCCGGGCGCGGGTGATGCGCGCCACGCCCTCGGTCGCCGCGCCCGCTCCGGAGCCGGAGCCTCCCCGGCCGCTCGACGCGGCTGCTGCCGCCGCCGCGGGCGCGCTCGCGGCCGCGACCGCCTCTGAGCCGGCGCCCAAGGCCGATCCCCGCGCGGAGCGCCGGAGCGAGCTCGCGCGCAAGCTCGAGCGGCGCGAGCGGTTCCTCCTCGACGACGTCGAGTTCGCCGGACGCACGGCGGTGTTCGCGCAGGAGGACGGGCTCACGGACCTCGCCGGCGCGATGGGGTCGGTCCCCCGGGCGACGGTCCGGATCGAGGTCTTCGTGGACGCCTCCGGGAACGCCCAGCAGGACGCGAGCGCCTCGATGGCCCAGGCGATGGCGGTCGTGCGTCGCCTCGTGACCCTCGGCGTCGCGCGGGAGCGGATCGCGCAGGTCGCGAAGGGCGGGACGGAGCCCGTCGCGCCGAACTTCACCGCGAAGGGGCGCGCCGCCAACCGGCGGGTCGAGGTCGTCGCGGAACGCTAGTACCGGTACCCGTGCGCGATCGGCAGCCGGCGCCCCTCGCCGAACGCCTTCTCGCTCACCTTCAGCACGGGCGCGGCCTGGCGGCGCTTGTACTCGCTCGACCCCACCATCCGCAGCACGCGCCGCACCGTCTCCTCCGGGTGGCCGCGCGCGACGATCGCCTGGAACGGGAGCCGCTCCTCGACGTACGCGGCGAGCACGTCGTCGAGCACCTCGTAGGGCGGCAGCGAGTCCTGGTCGACCTGCCCGGGCTTGAGCTCCGCCGACGGCGGCTTCGTGAAGGTCCGCTCGGGAATGACGTCCCGGCCGGCGCGGGCGTTCGCGGCGCGCGCGACCCGGTACACGAGGGTCTTCGGCACGTCGCCGATCACCGCGAGCCCGCCCGCCATGTCGCCGTAGAGGGTGCAGTAGCCGACCGCGAGCTCGCTCTTGTTGCCCGTCGAGAGCACGAGGCCGCCCGTGTCGTTCGACAGCGCCATCAGGATCTGGCCGCGCACGCGGGCCTGGACGTTCTGCTCGGCGAGGTCGCCGAGCGGGTGCCCCTCGGCCGCCTCGAGCTGCGCGAGGAAGGCGGCGTGCATCGGCTCGATCGAGATCTCGCGGAAGCGGATCCCGAGATTCCGGGCGAGCGCGGCGGCATCCTCGCGCGAGTGGTCGGAGCTGTAGCGGGAGGGCATCCCCACCCCGAGCACCGCGTCGCGGCCGAGCGCCTCGGCGGCGATCGCCGCCGTGAGGGCGGAGTCGATCCCACCGGAGAGCCCGACGAGCGTGGAGCGGAATCCGCACTTGCGCACGTAGTCGCGGAGCCCGAGCTCGAGCGCCGAGAGGACCTCGTCCGCGAGCGGATCGGCCGCGGTGGGACGCGGCGGGGGGAGCGGTCCGCCGTCGAGCCCGAGGACGCGGGGCGCGCCGCCGGCGAGATCCGCCACCAGGACCGCCTCCTGGAAGAGCGGCGCCCGCGCGACGATCTGCCCGTCGGGGCCGACCAGCATCGACCCGCCGTCGAAGACGAGCGCGTCGTTCCCTCCGACCTGGTTCACGTACGCGAGCGGGACCCGATGGCCGAGCGCGCTCGCGGAGAGCATCCGCGTGCGCAGCGCGGGCTTGTGGATCGCGTACGGCGAGGCGGAGACGTTGACGACGAGCCCCGCCCCGGAGCCTGCGAGCTCCGCCACCGGGTCGCGCGCGTAGCGCGGGCGGTCCCAGAAGCGTTTGTCGTTCCAGACGTCCTCGCAGATCGAGAGGCCGAGCCGGAGGGCCGGCGCGGCGGCGTCCGCCGTCGTCGAGCGCTCGGCCGGCAGGAAGTAGCGGGTCTCGTCGAAGACGTCGTACGTCGGCAGGAGGGACTTCCGGCCGATCGCGGCGACGCGCCCCCCCTCGATGAGCGCGACCGAGTTGTAGATCGCGGGCGGCGGCGCGCCCGGCACGGCCTCGGGGAACCCGAGCACGACCGCGACGTCCCGGGACCACTCCGCGGGGCGGGCGAGGTCGGCGAGCGCGCGGGCCGCCCGGTCGAGGAACTCGGGGAAGTCGAGGAAGTCGCGCGGCGGATACCCGCAGAGCGCGAGCTCCGGGAAGATCACGAGCGAGGCGCCCGCCGCGCGGGCGACCGCGGTCGCGCTGCGGATGCGCTCCGCGTTCCCGGCGAAGTCCCCGACGGTGGTGTCGATCTGCCCGAGGGCGATGCGTCCGGATGGAGGCACGGAGCGAGGATGGTACATTAACGGCACGATGGCTCGCCGCATCCTCGTGGCAGACGGATCGGAGGCCGTGATCGCGGCGCTCCGGCGGGACCTCGAGGGGGAAGGGCGCGAGGTGGTCGCGGTCGCGCCGGGCGAGGCCGCCGTGCGGGCCACGGGGGCGAGGTTCGCCGCCGCGCTCATCCGGGGCACCGCCGGCGCGGAGGTCCTGGCGGCGCTGCGCGAGGCCGATCCGGCCCTCCCGGTGGTGGTCGTCTTCCTCGACCGGAAGGAGGCGGCGCTCCACGCGGGCGTGAAGGGCGACGCGGTGCTGGTCGGGCCGCTCACCCCCTCTGCGGTCGCCGCCACCTGCACCCTCGCGGAGGAGCTCCGTGCCCGCGGGGAGCGGATCGCGGAGCTCGAGCGGCTGCGGAGGACGCCGGCGCAGCGCGAGCTCGAGTTCCTGAAGCGGCTCCTCTTCGTCGAGGTGAAGCGCTCGAAGCGCTACGGGTTTCCGCTGTCGCTCGGGCTCCTCGCGGTGGACGGATGGGACGCGCTCGCCCCGAAGCTGGGCGGCCGCGGGCGCACCGCGCTCCTCGCGGACCTGCTCGGCGTCGTGCGCGGGACGCTCCGCGACATCGACGTCGCCGTCCCCTTCTCGGAGGAGCGGCTGCTCGTGCTCATGCCGCACACCAAGGCCGACGGCGGGCTCCGCGTGGCGCGCCGGCTCTGCGCGCTCGTGCGGGACCATCCGGGGATGCCGACCGTGACGGCGAGCGCGGGGATCGCGGGGCACGACGGGGACGGCACGGTCTCGTTCGGCGGGCTCGTGAAGCGCGCGGGCGAGGCCCTCGCGAGGGCGGTCGAGGCGGGCGGCGATCGCGCCGAGCCTGCCGACCCGCCGAAGAAGCGGGACCGGATCTCGATCGGATAGCGGTCGTCCGGGGCGCGAGCGCCTACGTTCAGGCGCGATGTCCGTGAACGCCCGCCTCGTGGCCGCCGCCGTCCTCCTCTCCCCGCTCCCGTCTCGCCCCGCGCCGGTCGCGTCGCCGCGCCCGGGCTGCACCGGCCGCTACGCGGACACGCTCTCGGTGATGGCCGCCACCGCGCGCGAGCGGGAGTCCCGCCCCGCCGCGGCGTGGGTCCGCTGCTTGCGCTCGACCGCGGTGTACGAGCGGATCTCGTTCGG
>DASWCJ010000332.1:0-8107 GCA_036390155.1 Anaeromyxobacter sp. | reverse complement strand
GCGGCCGGCGCTCGTCTCGCCCTGCTCCACCGAGCGCGAGGCGGCCGAGCTGATGCGGTTCCACCACACCCGCCACCTCGCGGTGGCCGAGAACGGGGAGATCGTCGGGGTCCTCTCGCTCCTCGACCTCGTGGCCCTCGTGGACCAGGACAAGCAGTGGTCGATCGACCAGCTCGAGTGCTACATCCGCGGCGGCCGCTCGGGCCAGCTGAGCGCGCCCCTCCATCCGATCTTCGAGCGCGCCGCCGCGGCGGCGACGCTGTCGTAGCGCAGGGCCGACCCGGGGGGCTTCGCCTAGACTCCGACCTTCACCCGCGAGAGCTCGCGCCCGTCCGCGTCCACCGTGTGGATGGCGCAGGCGAGGCACGGGTCGAAGGAGTGGATGGTGCGGAGGGCCTCGAGGGGCTTCTCCGGGTCGGCGATGGGGTTCCCGACGAGCGACGCCTCGTACGGGCCCATCTGCCCCTTCCCGTCCCTCGGTCCGGCGTTCCAGGTGGAGGGGACCACCGCCTGGTAGTTCTTGATCTTCCCGTCCTCGATCACCGCCCAGTGCGAGAGCACGCCGCGGGGCGCCTCGTGGAAGCCGAAGCCACGCACCTCGCCCTTCGGGAACGAGGGCGGGTTGAAGATCGTCGTGTCGCCCTTCCCGATGTTCTCGACGAGGAGCTTCCAGTGGTGCTGCGCCTCCTCGGCGAGCACCGCGCAGCGTACCGCCCGCGCGGCGTGGCGGCCGAGGGTGGAGTGGAGCGCGGCCGGGCCGACCTTGGTCTTCGCGATCGAGCTCACCGTCTCGAGCGCCTTGTCCACCCAGAACTTGATGCGCGGGTGGCCCTGGGCGTAGCCGACGAGCATCTGGGCGAGCGGCCCGACCTGCATGGGCTTGCCGTCGAACCGCGGCGCCTTCACCCAGGAGTACTTCCCGTTCTCGTCCCACTTCGAGTACGCCGGGACGGTCTCCTCGGCGAACGGGTGCTTCTGCCAGTCGCCCTGGTACCAGGAGCGCGCGATGGACTCGGTCACGTTCTCCCGGAAGTAGGGGTCCTGGAACGTCTGGATCGGCTTCGCCGTCGCGAGGTCGCCGTTCAGGATCGTGCCGCCGGGGATCGAGAACTTCGTCGCCTTCGTGTCGAGCGGCAGGTCCGGCACCGCGAGGTAGTTCGTCACCCCCGCGCCGTACTTCGTCCAGTCGGCGTACATCGCGCCGATGGCGCAGACGTCCGGGATGTAGACCTGCTGGACGAAGGTCGTGACCTCGTCGAGCAGCGTCTTCACCTGGTACAGCTTCTCCATGTTGAGCGCGGCGGGGCTGTCCAGGTTGATCGCGTTCGCCACCCCGCCCACGGCGAGGTTCTGGATGTTCGGCGTCTTCGAGCCGAGGATCGCGACCGCCTGGTTGGCCTTGCGCTGCACGTCGAGCGCCTGCAGGTAGTGCGCGACGGCGAGCAGGTTCACCTCCGGCGGGAGCTTCATCGCCGGGTGGCCCCAGTAGCCGTTCTGGAAGATCCCGAGCTGCCCCGCCTCGACGAAGCCCTTGAGCTTCTCCTTCACCGCGGCGAGCTGGTGCTTCGAGTTCCCCGGCCAGGCGGAGAGGCTCTCGGCGAGCTGCGAGGCCTTCGCCGGATCGGCGGCGAGCGCCTTCGTCACGTCCACCCAGTCCAGCGCGGACAGATGGTAGAAGTGGACGATGTGGTCGTGCAGCGCGTGCGCGATCACGATGAGGTTGCGGATGAGCTGCGCGTTCAGCGGGATCTCGAGCGCGATCGCGTTCTCCACCGCCCGGACCGACGCGATCGCGTGCACCGTGGTGCAGACGCCGCAGATCCGCTGGGTGAAGACCCAGGCGTCGCGGGGGTCGCGCCCGGTCAGGATCTGCTCGAACCCGCGCCACATGGTCCCGGTGGACCAGGCCTTCTTCACGACCCCGCCCTCCACCTCGAGGTCGATGCGGAGGTGCCCCTCGATCCGGGAGATGGGGTCGATGGTGATTCGCTTGCTCATGACACCCCCTGCTGCGCCGCTGCGGCTGCCGGCGCGGTGCGGGTCTCCGGCATCGCGACGCCGGCGAGGATGGGGAACTTCCGGACGAGCCAGACGTACGCCACGGTCTCGGTCGCGACGAGACCCAGCGTCACGAGCAGCTCCGGGAGGGTCGGGAAGTAGACCCAGTTCGTCCCGGGGTTGAAGCCGGTGAGGAACGCGTCGATCCGGTAGATCGACCCGGCGAAGAGCGCGAGGAGCGCCGCCTGCAGCTGCGCCTGCGCGCTCGCACGGACGCGCTGCTGCAGGAAGCGCCAGGCGGCGGCCGCGAAGAGGACGGTCTCGACCCAGAAGAAGAAGGACAGCGCGCCGGACCCGAACAGCAGCCCGACCCGGCCCTTCAGGACGAGATCGCCGAAGCGGATCACGAGGAACGCCGCGATGACGGCGCCCACCGCGGTGCCGAGCCTCGCGAGGAGGTCCGTCTCGAGCTGCCGCCGGAAGGCGACCGACGAGAAGATCGACTCGAAGTAGATGACCGCGTAGCCCATCGCGAGCGCGGTGAGCAGGAACAGGAGGGGCAGCAGCCCGGTGTGCCACAGGCCGTGGACCTTCGTGCCCGCGACGAGCAGGAGCGAGCCGAGGCTCGACTGGTGCATCGTCGGGAGGACGAGGCCGACCGCCACGATGAACGGCAGCGCCCGGTCCACCTTCGGCCGCGCCGCCTTCGCGAACGCGGCGAGGCCGCCCTTCCCGGTCTCCTCGAGCCACTCGAGCAGCGCCGGCGAGAGCTCGAGGAAGAGGACGCCCGTGTAGGCCATCATGCAGAGGGCGACCTCGAGCAGGATGGAGGTGTGGTTCCAGTCGCCGATCGCCACCGGGATCCGCCACATGTTCCAGTAGCGGCCGAGGTCGAAGGTGACCGCCACGCCCGCGACCGAGTAGCCGAGGAAGCTCGTGAGGAGCGCCGGACGGACGAGCGGGTGGAACTTCCCCTTGTTGAAGACGTAGACGAGGAGCGCCATCGCGTAGCCGCCGGACGCGAGCCCGGTCCCCACCACGACGTCGAAGGCGATCCAGATGCCCCAGGGAAAGCCGTCGCTCATCGCGGTCGCGGCGCCGAGCCCCTGCACGAACCGGTAGAGCCCGGCGACCGTGCCGAGCGCCCACAGGACCAGCATGATCCGGACGGCCGGGGTGAGGAACCTGCCCTCGACCGCCTTCGCGCGCGCGCTCATCGGCCCTCCCCCTGCTTCTGGGCAGGTGCGTTCCGCCAGGTGACGAACGAGAGCGCGCCGAGCAGCACCACGGGCGCGGCGAAGCCCTGGTACAGGGTCCCCTGCACGACCTCGGAGAGCGCCGGCGCGGGCTCGGTGCCGAGCTGCGGCAGGCCGAGGGTCTCGAACGCGACGGGCGAGAGGTAGAGGACGTTCGTCCCTCCGCCGTCCGTCTCGCCGTAGACCCGCGGCAGGTACGCGCTCGGGCGCGCCGCGATCCGCCGCTTCGCCTCCTCGAGGAGCGCGCCGCGCTTGCCGAAGGTGACCGCGTCGCGCGGGCAGACCTCGGCGCAGGCCGGGCCCTTGCCGTCCTTCGCGCGGTGGCGGCAGAGCTCGCACTTCACGATCTTCGGCGTCGCGCTCGCCCACTCGAACTTGGGGACGTTGAACGGGCACGCGATCTGGCAGTTTCGGCAGCCGATGCACTTCGTCACGTCGTACTCGACGACGCCGTGCTCGCCCTTGTGGAGCGCCTGCATCATGCAGACGGAGGCGCAGGCGGGGTGGACGCAGTGCATGCACTGCGCCTTCACGAACCCGGTCTCCCTCTCGCCCGCGAACGCCTTGATGATCGTGAGGGTCGTGGCGTTCAGGTCCAGCGGGGCGTCATAGGTGACCCCCTGGACGCTCGCGAGGTCCTGCGGCTTGCCGTTCGCCTCCTTGCACTTCGTCACGCAGGCGCGGCACCCGACGCAGCGCACGGCGTCGACGAGGAGCCCGTGGTCCTGCGGGTCCGGCTGGCGGAACGCGACGCGGGCGTCCGCCTCGCCGGGCGACGCCACCGCCGCGGTGGCGCCGGCGGCCCCGAGGATCTTGAGCGCGGCCCTTCTTCCGATCCCGGGCATGGCGCCTACTCCTTCCGCTCGTCGATCGTGGCGCCCGGCTCCCGCGCCACCTTGCGGGAGGCGAGCCAGCCCGCGCCGGCGGCCGCGCCGACCACGAGGCCGGCGACGCCCGCGGCGACGGCGGAGACGGTGCCCTGCTCCGGCGCGACGCCCGGGTATGCCATGGGGGCGGTCGGCTTCTCGATGGGCACGGTGGTGTGGAGCGGGATGCGGAACGCGATCTCCTGCTCGGTACACCCGACGCACGGGTGGCCGATGCCGATGGGCCACGCGCCCGTCACCTCGCAGAAGTGGAGGAGCGAGCAGTTGGCGTGGGTCTGGGGGCCCTTGCAGCCGAGCTTGTAGAGGCACCAGCCGTTGCGGTGCCCCTCGTCGCCGAAGGACTGCGCGAACCGGGCGGCGTCGAAGTGCGGCCGGCGCGGGCAGTCCTCGTGGATGACCCGCCCGTACGCGAAGAGCGGGCGCGCCTTGTCGTCGAGCTTCGGGAGCGTCCCGAAGGTCGCGAACTGGAGGACCGTGCCGAGGAGGTTGTACGGGTTCGCCGGGCAGCCGGGGAGCGTCACCACCGGCTTGTTCACGCCTTTGTCCTTCAGGATCTTCGCCGCGCCGGTCGCGCCGGTCGGGTTCGGGTCGGCGGAGGGGACGCCCCCCCACGACGCGCACGATCCGATGCAGATCACCGCGGCGGCCTTCTCGGCGCACTCGAGGAGGGACTGCTCCGCCGTCTTCCCGCCGACGATGCAGTAGATCCCGTCCTGCTTCGTCGGGATCGCGCCCTCGACCACGAGCACGTAGCCGCCCTTCTTCTTCGCGGCCTCGAGGTTCGCCTCGAGCTGGTGGCCGGCGGCGGCGGCGAGCGTCTCGTGGTAGTCGAGCGAGACGAGGTCGAGCACGAGCGCGCCGACGTCCGGGTGGCTCGTCCGGAGCAGCGACTCGGTGCAGCCGGTGCACTCCTGGAAGTGGAGCCAGACGACCGAAGGCTTCTGCCCCTTCGCCACCTTCTCGGCCATCTTCTCGCCCGCCCAGGCAGGCAGGCCGACCGCGGCGGCCGCTGCGGAGCAGACCTTCACGAAGTCACGGCGCGTGATACCCGGCAGCGCGTCCGTCATCGAGAGCGGCATCCGTCGCCTCCTCGGCCGGGCGCGGGACGGCCCGACCGTGGAGCATAGGTTGCCAAGATGCCGCAGCCCGATCCTTGACGACCGTCAGTCAATGCCAAAATTTCGCGCAGTTCATGCGTAGGCTAAGGACTTCAAGATCTTACGGAACGCGCATATTTGTCGGCCCCGCTGGTCTACGTTGACCGATGCGGTCGATATCCGTCGAACGGCGACCCTCGCGCGCGGAGCGGAAGGTGCCGCACTCGCTCGGAGTTCACTCGCGGGAAGCGGCCGGGATCAGCCCCGTGCGGCGTCCTTCCGGAGCTCGCGCACGACGTGGCCCGCCTCGGGCGCGATGAGCTTCTCCCACGCGAGCCGGACCGCCGCCTTCGACCCCGGCACCGAGAAGACCGCGCGCCCGCCCCAGGCGCCCGCGACCGCGCGCGAGAGCATCGCCGCGGCGCCGATCTCGGCGTACGAGAGCGCGCGGAAGAGCTCGCCGAAGCCGTCGATCCGCTTCTCGAGCACGGCGGCGACGGCCTCGTAGGTGCGATCGCGCGCGGCGATCCCGGTCCCGCCGTTCACGACCACGACCTCCGCGCCCGCCGCCGCCGCCTCGTCGAGCGCGCGGCGCAGCTCGACGGGCTCGTCCTTCACCAGGAGGTAGCCGGCGAGCGCGTGCCCCGCCGCGGCGATCGCGCCCCTGAGCCACGCGCCGCTCTCGTCCTCCGGCTCGCTCCGCGTGTCGGAGGCGGTCACGACGAAGAACCGCAACGACCGCGGCGCCTCGCTACGATGCTCGACGTGGCTCATGGATCGACGCCCTTCCTTTGCTCCTCTCCCCCACCGGGGGAGAGGCAGGGTGAGGGAGCCGCGCCGCGGCGCCGAGCCGACGCTATAACCGGCCCCGATGATGAACAAGCTCGAGGTGGCCCGTGCGCTCCGGGAGATCGGGGCGCTGCTCGAGGTGGACGGGGAGAACCCGTTCAAGGTGCGCGCGTACGAGACCGGCGCGCGGGCGCTCGAGGGGCTCTCCGACGACCTCGGGACGCTCGCCGAGGAGGGGCGGCTCGTCGAGCTCCCGGGGATCGGCGAGGCGCTCGCGCGAAAGATCGCCGAGCTGCACCGGACCGGCACCACCCCGACGCTCGAGAAGCTGCGCGCCGCGCACCCGCCGGGGACGCTCGAGCTCGTGCAGGTCCCGGAGCTCGGACCGCGGAAGGTCGCGGCGCTCCAGGCGGCGCTCGGGATCCGCGGCCTCGACGACCTCGAGCGCGCGTGCCGGGAGGGGCGCGTGCGCGGCGTGAAGGGGTTCGGGGAGAAGACGGAGGCGCGGATCCTCGAGGGCGTCCTGCGCCTGCGCGAGCGGGCCGCGGAGCGCCGCGTGCTCCTCTCCGACGCGCTCGCCCAGGCGGAGCCGCTGCTCGCGCACCTCCGTTCCGTGCCCGGCGCGGTGAAGGTCGAGCTCGCGGGGTCCGCCCGGCGCATGCGCGAGACCGTCGCGGACCTCGACGTCGTCGCCGGCTCGGACGACCCTGCCGCGCTCTCCGCGGCCCTCGCGGCGTGGCCGACGGTCGCGGAGGTGCTCGGGCGCGGGGACACGAAGACGGTGGTGCGGCTCGCGTCCGGGCTGCAGATCGAGCTTCGCGTGGTCCCGCCCGGCGACTTCGCGACCCTCCTCCACCACTCCACCGGCTCGAAGGCGCACCACGTGAAGCTCCGCGGGCTCGCGCGCGACCGCGGCTTCACCCTGTCGGAGTGGGGGCTCGAGCGGCTCGACGGCGGCGGGAAGGTGCCCATCCCGTCCGAGGACGCGCTCTACGCGGCGCTCGGGATGGCGCCCGTCCCACCGGAGCTCCGCGAGGACCAGGGCGAGGTCGAGGCCGCGCTCGCCGGCGCGATCCCCGGGGACCTCGTCCGCGCCGAGGACGTGCGCGGCCTCGTGCACTGCCACACGACCTGGTCCGACGGCCGCGCCACGCTCGAGGAGATGGCGCGCGCCGCCGACGCGCTCGGGGTCGAGTACCTCACCGTGACCGACCATTCGCGCACCGCCGGGTACGCAGGGGGGCTCGACCCGGACCGGATCCGCCGGCAGTGGGACGAGATCGCGCGCGTGCAGGAGCAGGTGAAGGTGCGGCTGCTCCGCGGCACGGAGTCCGACATCCTCGAGGATGGCGCGCTCGACTTCCCGGACGAGGTGGTGGAGCGGCTCGACGTGGTCGTCGCGTCCGTCCACGCGCGGATGAAGATGGACGAGGCGACGATGACGCGGCGGCTCGTGCGCTGCATGTCGCTGCCGGTGTTCAAGATCTGGGGGCACGCGCTCGGGCGACTCCTCCTCGATCGCGACCCGTTCGCCTGCCGGGTGGAGGAGGTGCTCGACGCGCTCGCCGCCTCCCGCGGCGCGGTCGAGGTGAACGGCGACCCGAAGCGGCTCGAGCTCGAGCCGCGCTGGCTCCGCGCCGCGACGGCGCGCGGCATCCCGGTGGTCCTCTCGGTGGACGCCCACTCGATCCGGGACCTCGGCTACCTGCGCTGGGCGGCGGCGACCGCCCGGCGTGGCTGGATCCGCCGCGGGCAGGTGCTGAATTGCCTGC
The DNA here is from genome assembly GCA_036390155.1 of Anaeromyxobacter sp. Lineage (GTDB taxonomy): Bacteria > Myxococcota > Myxococcia > Myxococcales > Anaeromyxobacteraceae > Anaeromyxobacter. Next base: position 308 of record DASWCJ010000332.1, on the reverse strand, counting down.
CGGTCGAGGAGTTCCGCCGCGCGGTGAAGCCGGTGGCGTGACGCGTCCCGACCGCAGCCGTGCGGCGCCGCCCCGGAAGCTCCTTGTCCCCCCGCCGGTCGCCGCCTAGGCTGCGGACACCTTGAACACGAAGCTCCTCCGGTCGAAGCGCATCGCCGTCCTGTCGCTCCTCTCGACGGCGTCGGGGATGCCGCTCGGCTGGGTGTACACGACGCTCCAGTTCTTCCTGGTCGCGCTCGGGATCCCGAAGTCCACGATCGGGCTCCTGTCGGTGGTGTCGTTCCCCTGGCTCCTCAAGTTCCTCTGGT
>DASWCJ010000331.1:0-3441 GCA_036390155.1 Anaeromyxobacter sp. | reverse complement strand
CTGCGGTGGACCGATCTCGCGCTCGTCGCCGGCCTCGGCGGGACGATCTACGGGCTCATGCTCCTCGCGCGCGAGTGGTCGGGCGACCTCCGACCGGCGGTCGAGATCGACCTCTCGCCCGCCGCGCTGCCCGGCTACGCGCTCCTCTCCCTCTCCCGCGGGCTCGCCGCCTACCTCCTCTCGCTGGCGTTCACGCTCGGTTACGGTTACTGGGCGGCGCGCGACAAGGCCGCCGAGCGCGTCCTCATCCCCGCGCTCGACATCCTCCAGTCGATCCCGGTGCTCGGGTTCATGCCGGGGCTCGTGCTCGGCCTCGTCGCCGCGTTCCCGCGCAGCAACGTCGGGCTCGAGCTCGCGTCGGTGATCATGATCTTCACCGGGCAGGCCTGGAACATGACGTTCAGCTTCTACTACTCGCTCCGGTCCATCCCCCGCGACATGGACGAGGCGGCGACGCTGAACCGCTTTGGCCGCTGGCAGCGCCTCCGGAGCCTCGAGCTTCCCTTCGCCGCCATCGGGCTCGTCTGGAACAGCATGATGAGCATGGCGGGCGGCTGGTTCTTCCTGATGGTGAGCGAGGCGTTCGTCCTCGGGGACAAGGACTTCCGCCTGCCCGGGCTCGGCTCGTACATGAGCGTCGCGGTGGCGAAGGGCGACGGCCGCGCCATGGTCGCCGCGGTCGTCGCGATGGCCGGGATGATCGTGGCCCTCGACCAGCTCCTCTGGCGCCCGGTCGTGGTCTGGGCCCAGAAGTTCCGGGTGGAGGAGAGCGGCCAGACCGAGACGATGGAGTCGTGGTTCCTCGACTTCCTGCGGCGCTCGGAGATCCTCCCGTGGGTCTCGGAGCGGCTCGCTCGCGCCGGGCGCGCCCTCTCTCCGGCGCGGCCGCCCCGGCCGCCGCGGGCGCCCCGGCCGCAGGGCCGCGCCTCGGCGGTGGCCTCGACTGCCTCGTTCGGCCTCCTGCTCGTGGTCCTGGCGTGGGGCACCTTCGGGCTCCTCGGCCTCCTCCGGAACGTGCCGGCCGCCGGCTGGGCGCAGATCGCCGGGTCCGCCGCGCTCACCCTCGGCCGCGTCCTCCTCGCGGTGGCGCTCGGGACCCTCTGGGCGGTGCCCGCCGGGCTCGCCATCGGCCTCTCCCCGCGGCTCTCGCGGGTGATGCAGCCGGTCGTCCAGGTGGTCGCGTCGTTCCCGGCGCCGATGCTCTTCCCGGCGGTCGTCGCCGGGCTCACCGCCGTCGGCGTGGGCCTCGGCTGGGGGAGCATCCTGCTCATGCTCCTCGGGACGCAGTGGTACGTGCTCTTCAACGTGATCGCGGGCGCGACCGCGATCCCAGCGGACCTCCGCGAGGCGGCGGAGATGTACCGGCTCACGCTCGTGCAGCGGCTGCGGACCCTCTACCTGCCGGCGATCTTCCCGTACCTCGTCACCGGCTGGGTCACCGCCGCAGGGGGCGCCTGGAACGCCTCGATCGTCTCCGAGTACATGAGCTTCCGGGGCGAGGTGCTCTCCGCGAACGGGCTCGGGGCGCGCATCAGCACCGCGGCGGCGAGCGCCGACTACGCGGTGCTCGCGGCCGCGATCACCTTCATGGCCGCGATGGTGGCGGTCTTCAACCGGCTCGTCTGGCGCCGCCTGCACGCGGTGGCCGAGGAGCGCTTCACGCTCGCGCGGTGACCTCCATGCCCGTCCCGACCGATCCGGCTTCCGCGCGCGACGCGCTCTGCTCCCTCCGCCACGTGGACAAGGAGTTCCCGCAGGGGAAGGGGCAGACACTCCGCGTGCTCCAGGACATCTCGCTCGAGGTCCGCCCGAACGAGGTCGTCGCGCTCCTCGGCCCGTCCGGCTGCGGCAAGTCCACCATCCTCCGGATCCTCGCCGGCCTCTCGCCGCCCACCCGCGGCGAGGTCCTCTACCACGGCGCGCCGCTCACCGGCCTCAACCCGGGCGTCGGGTTCGTCTTCCAGAGCTTCGCCCTCTTCCCGTGGATGACGGTCGAGGAGAACGTCCAGGCGGTGCTCCACGCGAAGGGGCTGCCGCGCGAGGAGATCGCGGCCCGGGCCGAGCGCGCCATCAAGACGGTCGGCCTCGCGGGGTTCGAGGGCGCCTACCCGCGGGAGCTCTCGGGCGGCATGAAGCAGCGGGTCGGCATGGCGCGCGCCTTCTCGATCGACCCCGAGCTGCTCTTCATGGACGAGCCGTTCAGCCAGGTGGACGCCCTCACCGCGGAGAGCCTCCGGGCCGAGGTGCTCGACATCTGGGCCTCGAAGGAAAAGAGCGCCTCGACGATCGTGATGGTCAGCCACGACATCAAGGAGGTCGCCTACATGGCCGACCGGATCGTCCTGCTCGACGCGAACCCCGGACGCGTTCGGACGATCGTGGAGAACGCCCTGCCGCGCCCGCGCGATTACCGCTCGTCCGGGCTCCTCCAGCTCGTCGACCGGCTCCACGACGCGATCACCGGCATGGAGCTTCCGGACGTCGCCGCCGCGCCTGCGCCCGCCGCGTTCGAGCCGCTCCCGCGCGTCATCCCGAGCGAGGTGATGGGCCTCCTCGAGTACCTCGACGCCCGCGGCGGGCAGGAGGACGTCTTCCGGATCGCCTCCGACACCGACCGCGAGTTCGGCGCGCTCTTCGCGGTGGTGAGCGCGGCCGAGCTCCTCGACCTCGTCGACACGCCGAAGCGGCAGGTCGTCCTCTCGCCGGAGGGCGTGCGGCTCGTGCGCGCGACGCCGGCGGCGCGCCGCGACCTCTGGCGCGACCTCGTCCGCCAGCTCCGCCTCTTCCAGCTCGTGGAGGCCGCGCTCGCGCGCGGCGAGGGACGCCCGCTCGACCGCGAGTTCGTCCTCGAGCTCATCGCGGTGAACGCGCCGAACGAGGACTGGGAGGCGATGTTCGAGACCTTCCTCACCTGGGCCCGGTACGGGAACCTCTTCGCCTACGACGAGGAGCGCGGAGAGCTCGCCCCGCCCGGAGCGGTCTGAGAGACGCCCGCGAGCCAGACGCCGGCGAGGATGAGCGCGATCCCCGCGGCGTGGAAGGCGCGGAACCGCTCGCCGAGCGCCGCGATGGCGAGGAGTGATCCGAACACCGGCATGAGGTGCAGGAACACCCCGGCGCGGCTCGCGCCCACCCGCGCGACGCCCGCGTTCCAGAGCGCGTAGGCGGCCACCGACGCGAACGCCGCGGTGTAGGCGACGGCCGCGAGCGTGGTGCCGTCCGCGTGGATCCGCGCGCCCCGGACCGCCTCGAGCGCGTACCACGGCGCGATCCAGAGTACCCCCACGACCACGAGCGCGGTGAGGAGCGCGGCGGGATCGACGTCCCTCGGCCGGCGCGCGAGGAGGAGCGTGTAGATCGACCAGGAGAGCACCGCGAGGAGGATCCAGAGGTCGCCCGGCGCGAAGGCGAGCGCCGAGAGCGCGGCGGGCGCGCCCTTCG
>DASWCJ010000330.1:0-9871 GCA_036390155.1 Anaeromyxobacter sp. | reverse complement strand
CACGCCGAAGTACATCGCGCCGATGAGCCGGTTCCGGGTGCGCCAGCCGAGGGGGATGAGGACGTCGCAGCCCGACTCGTCGAGCGCGAGGACCCGCGGCCCCGCGAAGAGGATCATCGGGATGCGCAGGCCGAGGAGCCGAACCAGCGCGGTTTCCTTGAGGAGCATGGGTTCCTCGGTCTAGGTCCAGGACCAGGTCCAAGTCCAGGACCAAGACCAAGTCCAAGTCCAAGTGGAGGCAAGGGCACTCCGACGCGGCGAAGACCCCCCGGGGGGCTTATGAGACGACGTCGCTTGCTCGAGACCTTCCACCCCCTCGTTGCGCGCTGGTTCGCGGAGCGCTTCGGCGACCCGACGGAGCCGCAGGCGCTCGCCTGGCCGGAGATCGCGGCGCGCCGCGACGTGCTCGTGTCGGCGCCGACCGGGTCGGGGAAGACGCTCGCCGCGTTCCTCTTCGCCATCGACGAGCTGTACCGCGAGGCGCTCGCCGGGCGGCTCGGAGCGGAGACCCGCGTGCTCTACGTGTCGCCGCTGCGCGCCCTCGGGAACGACATCGAGAAGAACCTCCGCTCGCCGCTCGCGGAGCTCGGCGCGGCGGCCCACGCGAGCGGCCTTCCGCCTCCGGAGCTGCGCGTCGCGGTCCGCTCCGGGGACACGCCCGCGTCGCGCCGCGCGGCGATGGTGCGCGTCCCCCCGCACATCCTCGTCACGACCCCCGAGTCGCTCTACCTCCTCCTCACCGCGGAGCGGGGCCGGGCCGCGCTCGCGACCGTGGACACGGTGATCCTCGACGAGATCCACGCCGTCGCGCGCGACAAGCGCGGCGCCCACCTCGCGCTCTCGCTCGAGCGGCTCGAGGGGTTGACGCGCCGCCGCCCGCAGCGGATCGGCCTCTCCGCGACGGTGAAGCCCGTGGAGGAGGTCGCGCGCTTCCTCGTGGGCGCCGAGCGGGTCGACCCCGAAGGCCGCCCACGCTGCGCGATCGTGGAGACGGGGGTGCGGCGCGCCCTCGATCTCGAGGTCGAGGTCCCCCGGGACGAGCTCTCCTCGGTCGCCTCGAACGACCTGTGGCGAGAGACCTACGACCGGGTCGCGGCCCTCGCCGGCGCCCACCGCTCCACCCTCGTGTTCGTGAACACCCGCCGGCTCGCCGAGCGGGCCACCCACGCGCTCGCCGAGCGGCTCGGCGAGGGGCTCGTCGCGGCCCACCACGGCTCGCTCTCTCGCGCGCGGCGGCTCGACGCGGAGGAGCGGCTCAAGACCGGGAAGCTCCGCGCCGTGGTCGCGACCTCGTCGCTCGAGCTCGGGATCGACGTCGGGGACGTGGAGCTCGTCGTGCAGCTCGGGACCCCGGGCTCGCTCGCCACGGGGCTCCAGCGCATCGGGCGCTCGGCGCACGTGCGGGGCGGCGTCCCCAAGGGCCGGCTCTTCCCGATGAGCCGGGACGAGCTCGTCGAGTGCGCCGCGCTCGTGCGCGGGCTCCGGCGGGGCGAGCTCGAGGCGGTGCGGATCCCGGAGCGGCCGCTCGACGTGCTGGCCCAGCAGATCGTCGCCGAGGCGTCGGCGGCGCCGATCCACCTCGACCGGCTCTACGCGCTCGTCCGTCGCGCCTGGCCGTACCGCGACCTCGCGCGCGAGGACTTCGACGCGGTCGTCGAGATGCTCTCGGAGGGGATCGCGACGACGCCGGGCCGCACCACCGCGCTCCTCCACCGCGACGCGGTGAACGGCCGCGTGAAGGGCCGGCGCGGCGCGCGCATCGCCGCCCTGACCGGTGGCGGGGCGATCCCGGACACCTCCCAGTACGCGGTGGTCGCCGAGCCGGAGGGGCTCCCGGTCGGGCAGGTGGACGAGGACTTCGCGGTCGAGTCGGTCGCGGGCGACGTGTTCCTGCTCGGCAACACCTCCTGGCGGATCCGCCGCGTCGACTCCGGCACGGTGCGCGTCGAGGACGCGCACGGCGAGGCGCCCGGGATCCCGTTCTGGGTCGCGGAGGCGCCGGGCCGGAGCCGCGAGCTCTCCCACGAGGTGTCTCGGCTCCGCGAGGACCTCGAGGGGCGGCTCGGGGAGCCGGAGCGCGCCGCGCGCTTCCTCGAGGAGGAGTGCGCGCTGCCGGCGCCGGGGGCGCGGCAGCTGGTGGACTACCTCGCCGCGTCGCGCGCCGTGCTCGGCGAGCTCCCCACCCAGCGGACGCTCGTCGCCGAGCGGTTCTTCGACGAGGCGGGCGGCATGCAGCTCGTGCTTCACGCGCCGTTCGGCGCCCGCACCAACCGCGCGCTCGGCCTCGCCCTGCGCAAGCGGTTCTGCCGCCGGTTCGACTTCGAGCTGCAGGCCGCGGCGACCGACGAGGGCGTGCTCCTCTCGCTCGGGCCGCAGCACTCCTTCCCGCTCGAGTCGATCTTCGAGCTGCTCTCGGGGGTGGACGTCGTCGAGGTGCTCGCGCAGGCGGCGATCCAGGCGCCGATGTTCCGGGTGCGCTGGCGCTGGAACGCCACCCGCGCGCTCGCGATCCCGCGGCTCTTCAAGGGCAAGCGGATGCCGGCGCCGATCGCGCGGATGCGCTCGGACGACCTCCTCGCCGCGGTCTTCCCGGCGCAGGTGGCCTGCCAGGACAACGCGCCCGCCGGGCCCATCGCGCTCCCCGACCATCCGCTCGTCGAGGAGACGATGCGGGACTGCCTGTGCGAGGCGATGGACGCGCCCGGGTTGCAGGACCTCGTCCACGCCGTCGGGCGCGGCGAGATCCGGCTCGTCGCGGTGGACACCGCCGAGCCCTCGCCCATGTCGCACGAGATCGTCGGCGCCCGCCCCTGGGCGTACCTCGACGACGCGCCGCTCGAGGAGCGGCGGGCCCGCGCGGTGGCGGTCCGGCGCGCGCTGCCGGCGGCCGAGGCGGAGGGGCTCGGCGCGCTCGACCCCGCCGCGATCGCCGAGGTGGCCGAGCAGGTCTGGCCGGTGATCCGCGATCCGGACGAGCTGCACGACGCGCTCCTCGACCTCGGGATCCTGCCCGCCGCGGAGGGCGCGCGCGCCGCGCCCTTCCTCCCGCCGCTCGTCGCGGCGGGACGGGCGGCGCGGCTCGTCTCGGGCGGGGGCGAGTGGTGGGTCGCGTCCGAGCGGGCCGGGCTCGCGCGCGCGGTCGCGCCGGCGCTCGTCGCGGGCGGAATGACGACGCCCGGCGCTTGGCTGGAACCCGAGCGCTCCCCGCTCCCCTCCGAGAAGGTCCCCGCCGACGACGACGAGGCGGGGCTCGCGGTCGTGCGCGGCTGGGTTCCCCGGGTCGGACCGTTCACCGGCGCCTCCCTCGCGGCGCGGATCGGGCTCGCGCCGGCGCGGGTGGAGTCCGCGCTCGCGCGCCTCGAGTCGGAGGGGCTCGTCCTGCGCGGTCGCTTCCTCCCGGGCGCGCCCTGGTCGGCGGCCGCGCCGCACTGGTGCGAGCGGTCCGCGCTCGCCCGCATCCACCGCCTGACCATCGGCCGGCTCCGCAAGGAGATCGAGCCCGCGTCCGCCGCGGACCTCCTCCGGTTCCTCGCGCGCTGGCAGCACGTCGCCCCCGGCACCCGCCTCCACGGGGCGCGCGGCCTCGCGGAGATCGTCGGGCAGCTGCAGGGGTTCCACGCGGCGGCGGGCGCCTGGGAGCGCGAGCTGCTCGCGTCGCGGGTGGCCGGGTACGAGCGCGGCCTGCTCGATGAGCTCTGCCTGGCGGGCGAGGTCGCGTGGGGCCGGCTCGCCGTCGTCGCCGCGCCGGAGGAGGCGCCGCGGCGCCGGAACGCGCCGACCCGCAACGCGCCGGTGACGCTCGCGCTGCGCGAGGACCTCCCCTGGCTCCTCGCCTCCGCGGGCGGCTCGCCCCCGCCGCTCGGTCCCTCCGCGCTCGCGCTCGTGGAGGTGCTCGCCCGGCGCGGCGCCTCGTTCCTCCCCGACCTCGCCGCCGCGACGGGGCGGCTCCCGGGCGAGGTCGAGCAGGCGCTCTGGGAGCTCGTGTCCGCCGGGTACGCGACCTGCGACGGGTTCTCCGGCCTGCGCGCCCTGGTGGAGCCCTCGCCGCGCGGGCGCCCCTTCCGCCGCCCGGGCCTCGCCGGCGGCCGCTGGTCGCTCCTCCGCGAGCGCCAGGCGCGGGTGGAGCCGGATGAGGCTCCACCGGCCCGCCCGTGGGCCCCTGCGGCGGAGGACGTGATCGGCCGCCTCGCCGCGCAGTACCTCCGGCGCTACGGGGTCGTGTTCCGCGACCTCCTCTCGCGCGAGGCGGTGCCGCCGCCGTGGCGCGAGCTCCTGCGCGTCTACCGCTCGCTCGAGGCGCGGGGCGCGATCCGCGGCGGCCGGTTCGTGGCGGGCTTCAACGGAGAGCAGTTCGCGCTCCCCGAGGCGGTGGAGGCGCTCCGCGCGGTGCGTCGCGCGCCGCGCGAGGGGGCGGAGCGCGTGGAGCTCTCGGCCGCCGACCCGCTCAACCTCGCCGGCATCCTCACGCCGGGCGCGAGGGTGCCGGCGACGCTCGGGAACCGGGTGGCGCTCGTGGACGGCGTGCCGGTCCCCGGAAATGAAACGGGCGCGCGAGGTCCGCGCGCCCGATCGGCATGAGGCGGGAGCTCGGCGCTACTTCGCGGAGCCGCCCGCGCCCGTGAGCGTCGTCTCCTCGGGATTCGTCCGGTAGTTCGCCTGCGCCTTCTTCGCGCGCGGGCCCTTCACCACGACCTCGACCTGAGGCGTGTACGACGTCCTCGTCGTCTCCGCGGTGGCGCAAGCGCTCAGCACGAAGGCGGACGCGGCGGCGAGTGCGAGGATCTTCATTTGCGATCTTCTCTTCAGCAAGCCCGTTGCCAGCGCCCTGGGCCGGACTTCGGGCAGATACGTCGGCGCGACGGTGACCCAGGGTTACGTCTCACGTCGTAGCACGTCCGAACCACCTGATCACGTCCACGACCGACGGGACGAGGGTCATGTGGGCGCGGGTGCGGCGCCGACCCCCACGCCCCGACCTGCACGCCGGCCGGCGCCGGAGACAGCTCAGGCGCGCAGCGCCGCCACCGCGAGGGCGATCCACCCCGCGATGAACGCGACGCCGCCGAAGGGCGTGACCGCGCCGAGGCCGCGCAGGCCCGTGAGCGCGAGCGCGTAGAGGCTCCCGGAGAAGAGCACCGTCCCGGCGACGAAGAGCCAGCCCGCCCACCCGGCCGGGCCCGCCGCGCCGGGGCCCCGCCCCGCCGCCCACGCCGCGGCCACGAGCGCGAGCGCGTGGAACATCTGGTAGCGGGCGCCGGTCTCGAACACGGCGAGGAGGTCCGGCGAGAGGCGCGCCTTCAACGCGTGCGCCCCGAACGCGCCGGCGGCGACCGAGATCCCGCCGGAGAGCGCCCCGAGGGCGAGGAAGGTCCGTCCCATTCTCAGCGGGGGGACACTCGCTCCGCGTTCGCGGAGCTCGCGCCCCCCCGATCCCCCCGCTCGCTCCGGGGCAGGCTCATTCGCCTGCCCCTGCGCTCGCCCGTCATTCCGGAGAGGATAGCGCGCCGGCGCCCCCCGTGCGTGGCTTGCGCGCAGGGGGCGGGGTCGGCACCCATCGGGCATGGACTACGCGCAGCGGAAGTGCGTCCCGTGCGAGGGCGGGATCCCCCCGCTCGGCGCCCAGGTCGTCGACGAGGCGCTCGGCGCGCTCGGCGGCTGGGACGCGCAGGAGGCCCGCACCCGGATCCACAAGCACTATCGGTTCAAGGACTTCGTCGAGGCGATGCGGTTCGTGAACGCGATGGCGGCCCTCGCGGAGGCGGAGGGGCACCACCCGGACTTCACCGTCCACTGGAACACGGTGGACGTGACGCTCTGGACCCACGCGGTGGGCGGCTTGTCGGAGAACGACCTCATCGTCGCCGCGAAGCTGGATCGGCTGCCGGAGTCCCGCGCCGCGCGCACTTGAATTCGAGGACGTGGACGTGAGCGAGGCCGGCCCCGCTCACGTTCACGTTTCGACACGATCGCAGCCTGGCGTGCGCGGGGTTCCGGGGTTATCCAGTAGCGGTGAGCCGGGCTCTCTCCTTCGCGGCGTTCATCGCGATCTCGCTCGCGATCCTCGCCGGCATGCACTGGTACCTCTGGATCCGCCTGGTGCGTGATCCCGCGCTGGCGGAGCCCTGGCGCCGCATCCTCTCCGTCGCGTTCCTCGTGCTCACCTTCTCGGTGCCCATCGCGATGCTCGCGCTCCGCCTCGCGCCGCGCCCGCTCGACCGGATCGTCCCCGTCGCCGCGTTCACCTGGCTCGGGCTCGCCTTCCTCCTCTTCGTCGCGGTCCTCGCCTTCGACCTCGCGCGGCTCGCCGCCGAGGGCGCCTCCCTCGCGCTCGCCCACCTCCGCTCGCTCCCCGAGCCGCCGGCGGATCCCGCCCGGCGCGTCTTCGTGGCGCGCGCGCTCGCCGGCGCCGCGGTGGCGGCGGCGGCGGGGACGTCCGCGATCGCCTTCCGGAGCGCGACCGGGCCGGCGCAGGTGTCCGAGGTCCCGGTGACCCTCGAGCGGCTCCCGCGCACCCTCTCCGGCTTCACCATCGCCCAGGTGAGCGACCTCCACGTCGGCCCGACGATCGGCGAGCGACACGTCCGGCGGATCGTGGACCAGGTGAACGCGCTGCGGCCGGACCTCGTCGCGATCACGGGCGACCTCGTGGACGGCACCGTCGCCGAGCTCGGCGACGCCGTCGCGCACCTCTCCCGGCTCTCCGCGCCGCACGGCGTGTTCTTCGTGACCGGGAACCACGAGTACTACTCGGGCGTCGGCCCGTGGCTCGCGGAGCTCCGGCGGCTCGGCGTCCGCGTGCTCCGCAACGAGCGCGTCGTGGTCGGCGACGCGGGCGCCTCCTTCGACCTCGCGGGGGTCGACGACTGGTCGGCGCGCGGCTACGGCGGCGGCCACGGGCTCGACCTCCCTGCCGCGCTCGCGGGGCGCGATCCGGACCGCTCGCTCGTGCTGCTCGCGCACCAGCCCCGGACCTCCGCGTTCGCCGAGGCGGTCCGGTCCGGCGTGGAGCTCCAGCTCTCGGGGCATACCCACGGCGGGCAGATCGCGCCCTGGAACGTCGTGGTCGCCGCGGTGTTCCCGTACGTGAAGGGGCTCTACCGCCACGTCGAGGATGGGCGCGCCGGACAGGTCTACGTCTCGCGCGGCGCCGGGTACTGGGGGCCCCCGATGCGGCTCGGCGCCCCGCCCGAGATCGCGAAGCTCGTCCTCGCCGGCACGTAGCGCCGGCCGGAGCGCCGGCAGCGGGAAGGTGCGCACCGTCGAGGTGGTCGTCCGCGCGAAGGTCCGCTAGGCTCCGGGACGGGGGAAACCATGTCCGATCGCAGAACCCGCGGAGCTCCCGGACTGCGCCTCGCGCTCGCCGCGGCGGCCGCGCTCGCGTGCGCCGCGGCGCGCGCGGAGTCGCTCGGGAAGCCGGAGAGCCCGACCGGCTACTGGCCGAGCGCGGTCTGCGCCCGCTGCCACGTTCGAGCCTTCGAGCAGCACCTCCGCTCGCGCCACGAGAAGTCGTTCACGAGCGCGCTCTTCCAGGCGCAGTACTTCGAGCAGCTCCTGCCGGCGGCGAGCCGCGACGCCGAGCTCGCGGCCGAGGCCCGCACCTGCACCGCGTGCCATGCTCCGGTCGCGTTCGCGTACGCGCGGGGTCGCGCGACGAGCGCGGTGGTTTCCGACCCGAGCCTCACCGGCGTCACCTGCGACCTCTGCCACACGATCAGCGGGTTCGTCGGGCCGGCGCCGCAGAACGGCAACTTCATCTCGACCCCCTCGGACGTGAAGCTCGGGCCGCTCCCGCGGCCCACCGACTGGCACCGGGGATACTCGTCCCTCCACGCGAAGAGCGAGCTCTGCGCCGTCTGTCACGAGGCGGTGAACCAGCACGGACTGCGCGTGAAGGCGACCTTCACGGAGTGGAAGAAGAGCCCATTCGCCCAGGCCGGGTTGCAGTGCCAGGACTGCCACATGAGCAAGGACGGGCTCCTCGTGGAGGGCGGGCGATACGAGTCCGGGACCGCGGCGCAGGTCGCCTTCGCCGCTCTCCCCACGGAGCAGCGGCTCCACTCGCACCAGTTCCCGGGGGTGCACTCGGGGGCTCCGACGGAGGGGGTCGTGACGGTGAGCGTCGCGACGCCGGCCCGCCGCGCGCGCGCCGGCGAGCCGGCACAGGTCCGGGTCCTCGTCGACAACCGCAAGACCGGACACCGGTTCCCGACGGGCAGCGCCGAGCTGCGGCTCCTGTGGCTCGAGGTGGCCGCGACCGCGGGCGGGAAGACGGTCCCGGTGCCCGCGACCTCGCGGGCGATGGGCGGCTACGGTCGGGCGGGCGACGGCGAGGACGACGCGCGCTGGCTGGGCACGGACGTGCCCGCCGGCTCGAGGACGTACCGGGAGGTGCTGATCGACGCGCGCCACCGGCAGACGCTCTCCCCCTGGGAGGCGGTGTCGATCGCCTGGGACAACCGGCTCCATCCCGGCGAGATCCGCGAGGAGGTCTACACGGTGACGTTCCCGCGCGACACCGCCCGGGGACGGCTCGATGTGCGGCTCGTGTACGCCGCGTACCCGACGGCGCTCGCCGACGCGCTCCAGGTCCCGCGGGCGAAGCCGGTCCTGGTGTCGTCGGCCTCGGCCGAGCTCGAGCTCCTCCCCGCGGCGCCTGCACCCCCGGCGGCGGCGGCCACCCCCGTGCTCCACGAGACGCCGCGGCAGCACCTCGAGAGGAAGATGGCGGAGCGAAAGCTGAACGGGCCCTAGCGCGCATCCTTCGGCTCGGCGCCGAGCGCCCGGACGACGTCCGGCAGCCGCTCGCAGGCGCTCCCGCGCGCGAAGAACCCGTCCGGCAGCTGCGCCGTCAGAGCCGAGAACGGGTTCGGCTCGGGGTTCACGTCCACCATCGCGGTCCCGCGGCGCCAGGCGAGCTCGCCGATCTGCATGGGCAGGTTCGTCGCCCCGCTCGTGCCCACGACGAGCAGGAGGTCCGCCCGCCCCGCCGCCCGGAGGGCGCTGTCGAGGTGGTAGTTCTCCTCGTCGTAGTACTCGTCGAAGAGCAGCACGTGCGGCCGGAGCCAGCGGCCACAGCGCGGGCAGGTGAGCGCGGCGCGTTCGCTCGGGCCGAGCGGCTCCATGCCCCGCGGCACGAGCGGCGGCAGGTCCACCCGTCCGAGCCCGCACTCCCCGGCGCAGCGGACCCAGGCCGCGTCGCCGTGGATGCAGAGGACGCGGCGGGATCCGGCCCGGCGGTGCAGCCCGTCGATGTTCTGGGTGACGAGGGTGAAGCGGTCGCCGAGGGCGTCCTCGAGCGCGACCAGCGCCGCGTGCCCCGCGTTGGGCCGCGCGGCGAACACGCCGCCGAAGCGGTGCAGGTACCACCGCCAGACCTCCTCGGGCGCGCGCTCGAACATCTCCCAGGTGGCCATCTCCTGGGGCATGTAGTTCCGCGAGCCGACGATCCAGATCCCCTCGTCGCCGCGGAAGGTCGGGATCCCGCTCTCGGCGGAGATGCCGGCCCCGGTGAGCGCCACCACCCGTCCCTGCCGCTCACGCACCGCGCGGAGGATCCGCTCGAGCTTCGCGTCCATCGAGCCGCCCGTCACTTCTTCGAGAGCTCGTCCAGGAACTCGAGCTCGCTCACGATCCGCTTGCGGATGAGGAGCCGGATCATCGCGGCCATCGCCTGCGCCGGCTTCACGACGTCGGGCTGCGCCGGCGCGCCGCTCGCGAGCTTGTCGAGCGAGTCGAGGATCGCGAGCTCGTGCTCGGTCAGGTCGCGCGAGGGGAGGCGGCCCTCGACCATCTCCTCTTCCTGGAGCTGCGAGAGCTCCATCGGCTCGCCGGGCTCGAAGATCGGCGCGTCGCCGGTCTTCTCCTCGAGCTC
>DASWCJ010000329.1:0-13657 GCA_036390155.1 Anaeromyxobacter sp. | reverse complement strand
GTCCCGCAAACCTGGAAGCCGTGCGACGTCAGGACCTGCGCGATGAGCTTCGCGACCGCCTCATCATCCTCGACCGCGATCGCCCGGATGGCCATCGACCCACCTCAGAGTACGTGCGCCGCCATGCCCAACGGCCATGAGTAGCAGCCCCTACCGGCGGGGGTCAAGGCGAGCGTCCCACGATAAAGGGACGGCGAGATGCCGCTCCCGGCCCCGGCGCTCAGACCTGCTTCTCGTCCTCGCCCTCGCCTTCGCCTTCGAACCCGATGTGCGGGCGGATGTCGTCGTGCTCCCCGACGCCCTGCAGGTCGAGCACGATCGCGAGGAGATAGAGCGCGAGCGAGAGGGTGCCGAACAGCTGCCCCATGCTCATCGAGAGCACGAGCAGGAGCGGCTTCGGATAGACGATGCCGGCGACCATCAGCACGAGCGAGACGAGCGTCGTGATGATCGAGATGAGGACGAGCCGCCGGATGGTCAGGCGAGAGATCACGGGTGGGCTCCCTTCGGCGCCTCGGCGGGCCTGGACGCGTCCGCGACCGGCGGCCGGCCGTTGCCGCCGTGGGCGAACGCGCGCGGATGGATCTTCTCGCCGGTGTGGCAGTCGACGCACTTCGCGTCGCCCTTGCGGAGGTCGTCGAGCATCCCGGCGTGGTCCTGGTTCGCCATCCAGTTCGGCGCCGTGGTCGAGTGACACCGCGTGCACATGCCGTTCTGGAACGGCTTGTACATGTGGATGGCCGGCAGCTTCGCCTGGCCCGGCAGCGGCTCGCCATAAGGGCCGCTGTTCGCGTACTCGGTGACGTAGTGGAACAGGTGACGGAGCCCGTTCACCTTCGTCGTCATCGTGCCGAACATCTGGTAGTCGGCGTGGCAGTTGTAGCAGCTCTCCTCGCCGAAGCTGTGGTTGCGGCTGTGGATGGCGGCGAGGCTGTTCGACCCCGGGTCGGCCGCGTCCTCCGTGTACGGGAGCATCACGTGGCACGAGCCGCAGAACTGCCGCTTCAGCGTGTACTCGAACCCGGAGATGTTCCCGGTGAGCGCGACGCCGAGCGGCATCACGCCGAGCCCGAAGAGCAGCAGGACCTTCGTGAGGCGGCCGAGCGGCGGCCGGCGCACGAGGTACCATACGAGGATCGCCGCGGAGATGCCCGCGGCCGCGAGCGCCGTGAGCTTGAGGAGCTCTTCTACCGAATGGATCTCGTACACGGTCGCGCCGAATTAGCATGTGGGAAACGGGCGTTCAAGACCTTACTGCGGCGAAGCGCCGCAGACCCTGGGTTCACGACGGCTCGGGTCGGGGCGGCCGCCTCCCGGCCGGCTGAGGCGGGTTCGCGCGGCTAGGGCCGCGAACCTCCTTGCCTTCCTGGGGGCGCTGCACTAGATACGGCGCCTGCCTTGCGCGGTTAGCTCAGCTGGATAGAGCGTCGGCCTCCGGAGCCGAAGGCCAGGGGTTCGAATCCCTTACCGCGCGCCACACCGAAGGCCGGGATCTCGGACGCCATCGCGTCGGGGTCCCGGCCTTCTTCTCGTTTCGCGTCCCGCTGGCGCGTCGCGCCTACGGGGTCGCCTGGTCCGGCGCGTGGCGAGACGCGGCGTCGTCCCGCGCCGGCCGGTCCGCGAGCAGGCCGACGCAGCGGTGGCACGTCACGCTGCGTGAGTGCTTCGTGGATCGGTGCTCGGCGCCTCGCACGCCGCACAGGATCCCGTGCGTGCGGGTGTCGTAGAAGTGGATGACGGATGCTGCGGTGAGCTCGCTCATGTACGCTGCCTCGGGCCAGCCGGTGAGGAGCGGAGCGCTCCGGGACGCAGCTTGGGTCGCCCCCTTTTCCTAGTGCCGGCGGCTCGCCCGCGCACGCGCACGTCGCCCGCGGGCCCCGGCAGGCGCACGCACGGCGCCCGGTGCGCGACCGCTCGCCTGCCCCCATGCACCTCCATCGGGGAGTGCGCAGTCTTTGTCATTGCCCGTCCGAGATCCCGGAGTGGGCTATCTGAAGGTTTGCACGCGATGGACACCACGCTCACGGGACACCCCGGCCGGCCGACGATCCTCGTCGTGGACGACGACTGCGATCAGCGCGACGCCTTCGCGGAGCTGCTCACGCGTGTCGGGTACGACGTCGTCGCCGCGGGCGACGGTCTGGAGGCGTTCGAGCTCCTCGGTGCAGGACTTCGCCCGACCGTCATCGTCCTCGACCTCGCGATGCCGCGGATGAGCGGCTGGGCGTTCCTGGAACGCCTCCGGGGCGCCGAGCGCTCGAGCATCCCGGTGCTCGTCACGAGCGGCGAGGCGCGCGGGCCGGCGCCGGCGGGCGCCGACGCTTGCCTCGAGAAGCCGATCGACGCCGCCGTGTTCCGCTCCCTCGTCGGACGGCTCCACTCGGCGGGCCGCGGTCAGCCGACGCGCGGCTGAGCGGCCGGGGCCGTCTCGGGCTTCGCCGGGGCCTGCTCGGGTGGCGCGGTCCTCCACCGCTGGTGCATCCAGACCCACTCGACGGGGTTCCGGCGGATCGCCGCCTCCTGCACCGCGGTGCACGCGGCGGTGAGCCGGAGGACCTCCGCCTCACGATCGGCGGGCGCCGCGTCGTACGGGACCTCCGTCACCTCGAGCCGATGGCCGTCACCCGGCCGCGGCCCCCGCCGGCGAGAGGTGAGGACGAGCACCGTCGAGCCGAAGCGCAGCGCGAGGTCCGCGGCCGCCCGGGGCGTCGCGGCGGGCCGCCCGAAGAACGGCACGTGGACGCTCTGGACCTCGTGGATGTCCTGGTCGATGAGGATCCCGAGCGTGCCCGCCCCGCGGAGCAGCCGCAGCATGGCGCGGCCCATCGTGGGGTCGTCGCGCCAGAACGTCTGGACGTCGTTCACCATGCGAGACTTCGCCGCCTCGTCGTCGAGGCTCACGTGCCAGCTCCGCCGCGCGATCACGGCACAGGGCTGCACGTAGCGGGCGATGCGGCAGGTGAGCTCCCAGTTCCCGATGTGACCGAGCACGAGGATGATGCCCTTGCCGCGCGCGACGGCGCGCTTCACCGTCTCGACCACCTCCGGCGTCGCCTCCACGTACGCGTCCAGGCCGGAGACCCAGCTCTCCATCGTGAACACCTCGGCCCCGACCCAGGCGAGGTGGACGAGGCTCGCGCGCGCGATCGCGTCGCGCTCCGCCTCGCTCTTCTCCGGGAACGCCACCGCGAGGGTCGCGCGCATGTCGCGCCGCGTCCGCGGAGAGAGCGCCCACCCGAGCGATCCCAGCGCGCTGCCGAGCGCGAGGCCGAGCCGCAGCGGCATCGCCTTCAGCCAGCGGATGACGGTGACGAGGACGCGGGCGCGCGCGGCGCGCCGGATCCGTTTCCAGCCGGTGACGGACATGCGCTTGTTAGCCCTTCGCGACGACGGAGGAGATCACGGACGGGCGAGACCCCTGCGCACCGCGTCCTGGGCGGCGTAGTCGAGGCGGCGAGCCTCGAGCCTGCCGGCGTCTCGCGCGCGCGCCTCCGAGCAGAACGTGAAGAGCCGCCGGCCGTCGACGGTCACGCGCCACCGGAGCCGCTCCAGCCGCTCGATCCCGATGACGTGGCTACGGATCTTCATCTCGGTGTAGCTGGCCGTCATGCGCGCTCCTCGCTACGCATCCTAATCCCGAACGGGCGTCCGCGCCCGATCAACGGCCGGACTCCGGGTCCCGACTCCGAAACGACGAGGCCCTGCCTTGGGGGCCAAAGGCTCCACGAGGCTCCAGCGGATCCGCGAACCACGCTTTACCCACCGCGAATTCGAAGCCGCGCCCTCGCCGACGCGCCTCGCCGCAGGCCAGGCGCACGGCCCGCCGCCCGTCCTCCATGCGCCCGCGGCCCGCCGGCGGGGGGTTTCGCGAGCGCGATGAACGGAGTAGAAAGGGGGTCCACTTGCTTCCGTTCGCGTGATCTCGATCGGGCGCCACGACGAAAAGGGCTCTCATGGCCGATCTCGAGAACGGATCGCTGGTTCAGCACAAGACGCTGGGGATCGGCAAGGTCGTCGCCCTCGAGACCGACGCCGTCCACGTCTTCTTTCCCGACAGTGATCGTCGCTTCGCGGCCAAGCTCCGACTCCCGGCCGCGCGGGCGCTCCTGCGCACCGACGGGATCGAGCGGAACAGCTGGCTCGAGGGGCTCACCGCGTTCTCGCTCGACCCGGAGATGCGCCGCTTCGCGCTGGCCGCGAGCTGGCTCACGCACGACGAGGCGGTCGAGCAGTTCCTCGGGGTGTTCCCGGGCGGCTTCGGCGGCGCGCCGTACCTCTCCGGCCGCAGCGCGCGCGCGTCGAAGTGGCGCGCGGGGCACGACGCATGGGTCGAGGTGTTCGGAGGGGACCGTGCGCCTTCCGCCGACGACCCGGATCCGAAGGACCTCGCGAAGCGCGCCCTCAAGGTCGAGAAGCCCATCGTCACCCTCCTGCCCGCGGCGGACGCGGGCGCGATCAAGGAGGCCCTCTCGGATCCCGAGACGGCGATCCCGTTCTGGTCCGCGCTCCTCGAGCTGCTCTCCGTCCCGTCTCCGGGGCGCGCCCGCTTCGAGAAGCTCTTCGCGGCCGCCCGCGGTCTGCCGGTCGATCCCGCCCAGCAGTGGCTCGTCGCGACTCTCTTCCCGTTCCTCGCGTCGACGACCCGCCACGTCCTCGTCCGCCCCAAGCTCACCTGCGAGGCCGCCTCCCGGCTCGGCTGCGACGTCGGCGAGGACGGGGAGCCGAACTGGGGCACCTACGCCGCGGTCCGCGCGCTCTACGCCCAGCTGCTCGAGAAGCTCGCGCCGAGCGGGGCGAAGGACTTCGTGGACGTCGAGCCCTTCCTCCACGTCACGGCGACGGCCAAGCGCCGCGCCCGGAGCGCACCGTGAACGACAACTTCAAGGAACTGAAGGGCCGCATTCGCCGGCTCGACGAGCTGCTCGCCGCGCGCGGCACCGGGGACCTCGCGTTCGCCCAGGCGGTGAGCGCGGTGCGCCGTGCCGAGAAGCACGGCGATCGGAGCCGCGATCCCTCCCCCGAGCTCCGCGCTCTGCTCGACAAGGCCGAGAGCCTCGGTCGGATGATGCTCGGCGTCACGAGCGGATGACGCTCCGCGCCGCCGAGCGCTGACGCTCGCGCCTCGCGCCTCGCTTCTCGCGCCTCGCGCCTCGCGCCTCGCGCCGTCACCCGAGCCACTCGGGGTGATGGTGCGTCGCGCTTCCCCCCCGTGCGAGCCCGCCCTGGAATGGGCGACGCGCGAGTTTCGAGCGCGTGCCGGTCCCGCTGTGGCCTCGAGTGTGGCGCGGCGACGACGCCGTGCCGGGCGTTCACGCTGCGGAACCGGTCGGCACGCAAGCGGATTCCGGGGCACCGTGAAACGCGCTCGAAGAGTGAATGCGGGCCCGGAGCGGCCGTCCCTCGAGCATGACGACCTCGACCTCGAACCGGACCCCGAAGGCGCTCCTCCTCGACGACGACACGACGGTGCTGCGGCTGCTCGGCACTGCGCTCCAGGACCGCGGCTTCGACGTGCGGGCCGCGCTCGACGGCGACGCCGGGACCTCGCTCCTCGTCGACGAGCTGCTCGACCTGGACGTCCTCGTGGTGGACGCCGCCCTTCCGGGCCGGGACGCCCGCAGCCTCCTCCACCTGGTGCGCTGGGCCGGCGGCGAGCGGGACCTCGGCGTGGTGGTGCTCGCGAGCGGGCTCGACGTGGCCACCCGCGACGAGCTCCTCGCGCTCGGCGCCGACGCGGTGGTCGAGCGCCGCGCCGGCCCCGTGGTCGCGCTCGAGGCCATCGCCACCGTCGCGCGCCGCGCCGCCGCTCCCGCCCGCCGCCTCGCCCGCGCAACGCGCCCGGCGCTCCGGGGAGCGCCCGCCCGGATCGTCGCCGCAGCCGCGTAGCGACGCGCGCGCGGCCCCGCCCGCCCGCCCCGCCGCCGTGCTATGAGTCGGCGGCAGTGAAGATCCTCGATCGCTACGTCGCGAAGGAGATCCTCCTGCCGTACGCGGCGGCGGCGGTCTTCCTGTCGCAGCTCCTGCTCGCGACCCAGCTGCTCGCCGAGTCCGAGGTGCTCTTCGGCTCGGGGGTGTCCGCCACGGACGCGTTCGTGGTCGCGCTCGCCCTCACCCCGCACCTCCTCGGGTTCGTCCTCCCGATCGCGTTCCTGCTCGGAACGGTGATCGGGCTCGGGCGGCTCGCCGAGGACCGCGAGGTGGTCGCGATCGGCGCCGCCGGGATCTCGCCGCTGCGGCTCTACCGGATGCCGATCCTGGTCGCGGCGGTCACCTCGGTCCTGGCGCTCGCCCTCGCGCAGTACGTCGAGCCCGCCGCGTTCGCGCTGGTCCGCGAGCGCGTCACCCGGATCGTGAAGCGGAAGCTCACGAACGACGTCCGCCCCGGCGTGTTCTACGACCAGATCCCCGGGTACACCCTCTACGCGGAGCGGGTCACCCAGGGGCGCTGGTCGAACGTGCTCATCAGCGACCAGACCAACCCGGCCGGCCCGGTGCTCGCGCTCGCCCGCGGCGGCGCGCTCGATCCCGCCGGCCTCGGCGGCGAGATGAAGCTCCTGCTCGACCGCGGCGAGCTGCACTCCGGCTCGCTCACCTCGACGGACTACCTCACCGCCGGGTTCCAGCACGCGGAGGCGGTCATCCGCATGGGGGACGCGCTCAACAGCGGCCTGTCCCGGAGCGCGCGCGGCGCGGTGTTCTCCGACCTCCCGAAGCGGGCCCGGGAAGAGCGCGCCCGCGGCGACGTCCTCGAGGCGCGCCGGACGGAGGGGCTCTACCACCGGCGCATCGCGCAGGCGCTCTCGGTGCTCCCGTTCGCGCTGCTCGCCGTGCCGCTGGGATCGTCGCGGCGTCTCGGCCGCGGGCGCGCGCTCGCAGCGATGATCCTCGCGGTCGTCGTCCACTACCTCCTGCTCCGCGCCGGCGAGATCCTCGCCCAGCACGGTGTGCTGCCGGCGGCCGTCTCGCTCCAGCTGCCGACGGTGGTGCTGTCGCTCGTCGCGCTCGGCCTCGCCCTCGTCCAGGCGAAGCGGCGCGTCCTCGCCACGGTCGGCTGATCGTCGATCGGCCCGCGGCTACGGCAGCCTGCGCGCGATCACGAGCCGGTCCACGAGCAGCGTGAGGTCGCCGCGCGCGATCGCGGCGAGCTCCGCCGGCGTGTGCCGCTGGCGCAGGTGCGCGCGGTCCTCGAGGATCTCCCAGCCGGGCAGCGCACGGCGCGTGCTCGTCACCGCGGCGGCGAGCGTCCCCGCGGGAGCCTCCGGCGGCGGCAGGCACTCGAGCCCGTGGGTGTCGCACCCGTAGCCACGCACCTCCACGCCCGGCGCCATGAACCGGTAGTGCTCGTGCTCGCGGCCGAACCGGTCGGGGAAGAGCACGGTGCGCCCGGCGAGCGCGGCGACCGTCGGAGCCGAGAACGGCCGCCCGAACGGCGAGAGGATCGCGGTGATCGCGACGAGGGCGAGGAGCGGCAGGGCGGGGAGGACCGCGCGGCCGAACCGCGGACGCACGACGCCCGCGAGGGCGAGGAGCCCGAGCACCGCTCCGACGACGCCGGCGAACGGCGACCACGGCGTGTCGCCGGCCACCGCGCGGGCCGCGACCACCTCCAGCAGCGGGAGCGCGAGCCCGGCGAGGGCGAGCGGCACGAGCGCGATCCGGAGCCAGCCGTCCCCGAGCGCGTCCCAGCGCACCGCGAGGAGCGCGGCGACCGCCACGCACGTCGGCAGCACGTAGTTCTCCTGCCGCTGCGAGGGCACCGTGTAGAAGACGAGGTAGGCGAGCAGGAAGAGCCAGAGCTCGGCCTCGGCCGCGGGCAGGGTCCGCCGCCTGCGCCACGCATCGACGGCGAGCCCGAGCACGAGCGGGGCGACGAGGCCCGCGTTGGAGAGCGGCGCGAGCCAGATCCGCCAGACCGGGTACGGGCCCGAGACGAGCCCGGCGAGGTAGCCGGAGAGCTTCAGCTTCACCGCGTTCTCTCCAAGCACGAACTGCGACCAGACGAGCTCCGGGTGCGGGTCGAGCGCGGGCCAGAGCAGGAGAAACACGGCGACGCCGAGGACGGCCACGCCCGCGAGGAACGCCCCCCAGCGGCGCAGGAGCGCGATCGGCGAGCCGCCGCTCCGGTGGAGGAGCACGAGGGCGAGCCCGAGCGTCCCCGGAACGACCAGGGCGAAGGACTTGTAGAGCGCGGCCGCGCCGAACGAGGCGCCGCAGGCGAGCGCGAGCCCGAGCGTCGGGGCGGCGCGCCCGTGGAGCAGCAGGACCGGCAGGAACAGGAAGAGCGTCTCGCCCGGGTTCGTGAGGAACGGCCGGCCGTGCTGGATGGTCGAGCGAAAGCCGAGGAACAGCGCCGCCGCGAGGAGGGCCGCGGCGCGGCGCCCGGAGAGGCGAAGCGCGAGGAGCCCGGCGACCGCCGCGGTCGCGACGGTGAGGACGACGTTCGGGAGCCGGAGCCAGAAGAGGTCGAACGACGTCGCCCACGAGGTGACGATCCCCTGCCAGAACAGCATCGGGGGCTTCGTGTTGGTGATGCCGGTGTCGGAGAGGAGCGGGAGGAGCCGCCCGGAGGCCCGCGTGGCGCGGGCGATCTGGAGGTAGAGCGGCTCGTCCCCGATCGACGGGATGACGGGGTCGCCGAGCCCGTAAAGGTAGGCGGCGGCGCCGACGACGAGCGCGGCGGCCCAGGCGAGCTCGGCCCGGCCTGCGGCGGGCGGCGCCTGCGCGAGGGGCTGCGAGTCGACGGGCCCGCGGCCCGGAACGCTCGTCGGCATCGTGCTCCTCACCCGCGGCGCGGCGGCGCCGCGAGCCACCAGAAGCGGTAACGGCGGATCACCCGCGCGCCGTCCTTCGCGTCGAACCCGCCCGCCGGCGAGAGCGGACCGAGCCGCACCTCGAGCTCGGCGCGGGGCGGATCGAGCCCCTCGACCGTCACGAGCAGGTGCGGCGCACCGGAGGCGAGCGGCGCGGGATCGTAGAAGGTGGGCCCGCTCCGGCGCTCGCCGACGTAGGCCGGCGACCGCCCGTCCGCGAAGCCCACCTGTCCGAGCACGATCCAGTGGTCCGCCGCGAGCCGCGCGTCGCCGGCGACCGCGCGCGCCGCCCGGGCGCCCTCGCTCCACCCGCGGAGCTCGTCGATGGGGTTCGGCGAGATGGGCAGCTCGACGAGGAACACGACGCCGATCAGGACGAGGAGGAGCCCGCTCAGCCCGAACCCGACCCCGAGCGCGGACCGGAGGTGCCGCGTCCCCCCTCCCCAGCCCCGCTCCGCGGGGCGGTGGAGGTCCGGGGACGAGCCGGCGACCGCGAGGAGGACGCACGCCGAGAGCCAGCCGGGCGCCGCCCAGTGCGGGAGCGCGCCGGGGGTGAGCGCCGCCAGCGCGGTGAAGAACGCCACCACCGGCAGCGCGGAGAGGGCGAGCGCCGCGGTGACGGGATCCTCGAGGCGGCGGAGCGCGCGCCACGCCGCGGCGGCGGCGAGGACGAGCACGACCGGAGAGACGTAGCCGGCCTGGCCCCCGAGCGATCCGGCGAGCCGCCCGAGCGAGAGCGCGCGGCCCCGCGCGCCGTGCGAGGCCTGGAAGAGGATCGAGGGCCAGCCGTTCGCCGCGTTCCAGAAGAGCATGGGCGAGGCGACGAGCGCCGCGGCTACGACCCCGGCCCACGGCCACGGGCTCGCGAGCGCGCTCCGGCCCCTCGACGACGCGAGGAGCGCGGCGAGGAACGCGAAGGCGAGCAGGCCTCCGTGGAGCTTCGAGAGCGCCGCGAGCCCGAGGAACGCGCCCGCGGCGACGAACCAGCGCGGATCTCTCCGGAACGCGCGCTCGAGCGCGAAGAGCGCGCCCGCCCACGCGAACGCGAGCGGGGCGTCGGGGGTCATGAGGGTCGCGCCCAGCGAGAAGATCGGCACCGCCTGGAGGAGGAGCGCGAGCGTGACCGCCCCGGCGCGCCCGCCGCGCGCCCGCGCAAGCGAGGCGGCGAGCAGCGTCGTCCCCGCCTGGAGGAGGACGGCCGGGAGCCGCACCGCGAGGGTGGACGATCCCAGGAGCGCGAGGGACGGGGCGAGCAGCCATGCGACGAGCGGAGGGTGATCGAGGTACCCGGGCTGGAGGTGGCGCGCCCAGTCCACGTAGTAGGCCTCGTCCACGGTGATCGGGACGAGCGCGCCCAGCACGAGGCGCACCGCCGCCCCGGCGAGGACGATCGCGAGGACGATTCGCTCCCCGCCCTCTCCGGGCCGGGGCTGCGGGAGCTCGTGCGGGTCCGCGGACATCGGGCGCACAGCCTCGCGATTTTCCGGGCCATTGTCGAGTCCAGCGGAGCCCGCCCGGCCCGGTCGCCCTGGGCAGCGACCCAGACCGAGCCGGATCCGGATAGGACCGTCCTGCGTTACCATGCCCTCGGTGCCGCCGCTCTACGCGCACGATCCCTTCCTCCTCGTCCAGGACGCGCTCACCCGCCCGTGGCTCGACCTGCCGATGGCGGCGCTCACGATCGCCTGCGAGGGTTGGGCGCTCGTGCTCCTCGCGGCGGCGTTCGTCGGGTGGCGCGAGCGCCGCCTGCCGGAGAGCGTCCGCGTCCTCGCGCCGCTCTACCTCGGGCTCGCGCTCTCGTCGGTCGTCGTCCAGACGCTGAAGACGCTCCTCGCGACCCCGCGCCCGCTCGCGGTGCTCGGCCCGGTCGTCCACGTCCAGCTCGAGGCCCTGTACCAGAACGGGTTCCCGAGCGGGCACTCCGCCTCGGCCGCCGCGGTCGCGGTGTTCCTGCTCTCGCGCTACCGCGCGCGCGCCTGGCCGCTCGCGGCGCTCGCGCTCCTCGGCGGGATCTCGCGCGTCTACGTCGGCGCCCACTGGGTGACGGACGTGCTCGGCGGCTGGACCATCGGCGCGATCGCCGCGCTGGTCGCGACGCCGCTCCTCGAGGCGGCGAGGCGACGGGTCCGCGCGCTCCGGGGCGGCGACTCAGCGTCCGGCGGCGGGGCGCGGGCGGAATCCCTCGGCGAGCCACAGGTCGTAGGTCTTGATCCGAAGCCCGAGGCGGTCGACCGGCAGCGTCCGTAGGTGGGTCACGCGGTCGAACCGCGCGGCGACCCCGGCGTCCATCGGCCCGCGGTGGTCGGTCACGAGGACGGCCGACCCGCCGGCGCGCGAGGGATCGAGCCAGTAGTCGAACTGGGTGAGCCGCCCGTCCGAGACCACCACCACGTCGGCCGTACCGAGCGCCCAGGCGAGGTGCGCCGCGGAGCGATAGTCGGTGGTCGCGGGGAACCGGCCGGGGCCGCGCCCGAGCTCCTCGGAGACCGCGGCGGAGATCGCCTCCCACCCGAGGGGCTCCTTCGAGTCGTCGTCCTGGATCGACGGGAAGGGCGCGGTCAGCGGGACGACCGCCGCATGCGCGACGAGCACCGCCGCCGCGAGGAGGCCGTAGCCGAGGTGGAACCGGAGGAGCCGCGGCCGGGCGGCGAGGACGACCGCCGCCGGCGGCAGAAGGAGCACGTACGCGACGATGTTCCAGTAGTAGAGCGTCCAGGAGAAGAGCGAGAGCGCGAGGAACGCCGCCGTCGAGACGACGAACGCCGCGAGCGCGACGCGCCGGTACACGGCCCCCCACACGCCGCCGGACGGCGCGCCACGCCGGAAGCCGGCCCCCATCGCGACGACGAGCGCCGGGGAGAGGAGGAGGAGCGTCGGGACCACGAAGTGCACCGGCGCCATCGGCCGGAAGCGGAGCCCCTCCGAGAGCCCCTGCCGCTGCCCGAGGTGGAAGCGGAACGAGGCGAGCCCGTGCTGGAGGTTCCAGAGCACGATGGGCGAGAGGACGAGGAGCGTGATCCCGGCCGCCGCCCACAGCCGCGGGTCGCGCAGCAGCCGCCGCAGCCGGGGGTCGAGCGCGATCGCGGCCGCGACGCCGACGGCCACGAAGACCGAGTTGTACTTCGCGAGCGCGGCGAGGCCGAGCACCGCCGCGCCGGCGAAGAGCCGCGCGGTGCTCCCCCGCCCGCCCTCCGCGACCGCCGCGAGGAAGTCCACGAGGAGCGAGGCGGAGAGCATGCACAGGAACAGGAGGAGCGCGTCGTGCCACGCGAACGACGTGAACATCATGAACAGGGGCGAGCCGAGGAGCGTCGCCGCCGCGAAGGTGACCCGCCCGCGCCCGGGCGCCGCGAGCCTCCCCGCGATGCGGGCGCCGAGGAGCACGATCCCTGCGGTGCAGAGCGCCGCCGGGAGCCGCAGCGCGAAGAGGGACCGCCCGAGGGCCGCGTGCACGAGCCCCTGCGTCCAGGCGAGCAGCGGCGGGTGGTCGTAGTACGAGAGCGCCGGGTGCAGGCCCCACGCCCAGTAGTAGGCCTCGTCGGAGTTGGGCGGCGCGAAGACCCAGTAGACGAGGCGCAGCGCCACGAGCGCCACGACCGCGGCGACGACGAGGCGCGTCGGCGCGAAGCCGGACTCGGGACCGACGTCAGGCGGCGCCTCCGGCGGCACGCCGCCCGGTTCGACGGGCGGCCGGCTCGTTGCCTCGCTCACGCGGCAGGCGTATAGCATGCCCCCGCCTGGACGGCGAAACCCCGGAGGAGAAGCTGGATGGCCCGATCCGATCGAGCGCTGGTCTGCCTGCCGACGTACGACGAGCGCGAAAACCTCGTGCCGATCGTCGAGGCGATCCTGGCGAACCTGCCCGGCGCGGACGTCCTCGTCATCGACGACAACTCGCCCGACGGGACGGGGAAGCTCGCCGACGAGTTCGCGGCGCGCGATCCGCGGGTGAAGGTCCTTCACCGGGCCGGGAAGGAAGGGCTCGGGAAGGCCTACCTCGCAGGCTTCGCGTGGGCGCTCGAGCGAGACTACGCGTACGTCATCGAGATGGACGCCGACTTCTCCCACGATCCGAAGCGGCTCCCCGCCCTCCTCCAGGGGGCTCACGAGGCGGAGCTCGCGCTCGGCTCGCGGTACGTCCCGGGCGGCGGCACGGTCGGCTGGGGGTTCCTGCGCAAGGTGATCTCGAGGGGCGGGAGCCTCTACGCCCGGATGATCCTCGGCCTCTCCGTCCGCGACCTGACCGGCGGCTTCAAGTGCTTCCGGCGCGAGGTGCTCGAGGGGATCGACCTGGCGACCGTCCAGTGCACCGGCTACGCGTTCCAGATCGAGCTCACCTACCGCGCGATCCGGCGGGGCTTCCGGGTGAAGGAGGTCCCGATCGTCTTCGAGGACCGGCGGGTGGGCCACTCGAAGATGAGCTCCCGGATCGTCGTCGAGGCGCTCGGGAAGGTCTGGTCGATCCGCTTCTCCGGATTCGGGCGGGAGGCGCCCCGCCCGGCGACCCGTGCGTGAAAGGCCGCTTGCGGTGATTGCCCGCCGCGGTCCTCCGCGGTACGGATGAGTGGAACGAGAGGGAGCGATCCATGCCCGTGAGCAAGAAGCGGAAGAAGGACGGCAAGTCGGTGCACCGCAGCAAGCCGGTCGCGGCGGGCGAGGAGCACGCCGTCCACCTCGAGGAGAAGCCCGCCCACCCCGACGCGCGCGGCGGGAAGCCGACGAACCCGTTCGTCCAGCAGCAGCAGAGCCGTCGCGCCTCCCAGCGCGGGCGGTGAGCCCCCCGACGCTCCCGCGCGGCTGGCGGGTCTACCTCCTGCGCTGCGCCGACGGCTCGCTCTACGCGGGCG
>DASWCJ010000328.1:0-5546 GCA_036390155.1 Anaeromyxobacter sp. | reverse complement strand
ACGCCGATGGCGCGGACGTGCCCGCCGACCCGCTCGAGGTCCTCGGAGTGGACGTTGACGCGGAACTTTCCGCCCTCGAGGTCGACCAGGATCTGGGTGAGCTGGGCGGGGACGTCCTCGGCGAGCCCCTGCAGCTTGAGGAGCGACTTCATCAGCGTCGACGACGCGTCCGTCGGGTTGAAGCGGGCGAGGAGCAGCTCCTTCGCGTACGGGAGGCCCACCTCGAGGATGTCGAGCCGCGGATAGAGGCGCCGCACGATGCCCTCGATCGTGATCGAGGCCTTCGCGAGCACCGCGTACTCCTTCGGGATCCGGATCCGGTGTCGCACCGCGAGGTCGAGGAGGTCGCGGAGCAGCGTGGCGGTCCGGATCTCGTCGAGCTTGAGCCCCACGTACCGCTCGAGGATCCCGCGGATGTCGTCGCGGAACTCGGCGATCGGCGTGTGCGCGTCGGGCAGGCCGATCCGGTTCATGATCCGCGCGACGCTCTCCGGATCGCGGAGCGCCACCGCCACGATGAGGGTGACGAGCGCCTCCTGCTGCGTGCGCGCGAGCTTCCCGACGAGCCCGAAGTCGAGCAGCGCGATCCGGTTCCCGGGCAGGACGAGGATGTTCCCGGGGTGGGGATCCCCGTGGAAGAGCCCGTCCTCGAAGAGCTGCCGGAACGCGGACTCGATGACGTTCCGCGCCACCTTCTCGAGGTCGAACCCCTGGGCGGCGGTGACCTCGGAGACCTTCACGCCCTCGACGTAGTCGAGGGTGAGGACGGTGGCGCTCGAGAGCTCCGCGTGGACCCGGGGGATGACGAGGAACTCCCGCCGGCGGGCCGCCTCCGCCATCGCGACCGCGTTGCGGGCCTCGTTCGAGAAGTCGAGCTCCTCCTGCACCGTCCGCTCGAACTCCTCGATCATGCCGGACGGGGTGTAGACGCCGGTCTCCTCGATCGTCGCCTCGAGGAGCGTCGCGAGGTAGTAGAGGAGGGCCAGGTCCGACTCCACCCGCGTGCGGATGTCGGGGCGCTGCACCTTCACCACCACCGGCTCGCCGGCGTGGGTCGTGGCGCGGTGCACCTGGGCGATCGACGCGCTCGCGAGCGGGGCCTCCTCGAGCGTCGCGAAGCAGGCCTCCACCGGGCGGCCGAGACCGCGCTCGATCGCGGCGCGCACCTCGGCGAGCGGCACCGGCGGGCAGTCGTCCTGCAGCTTCTCGAGCTCCTCGATCCAGACCGCCGGCAGGAAGTCCGGCCGCGTCGAGAGGAGCTGGCCGAGCTTCGTGAAGGTCGGCCCGAGCTCGGCGAGGAGGGCCCGGAAGCGGGCGGCGGTCTCGCGCCCCTCGGCGGGCAGCGGCGCGCCCTCCACCGCCGGCGCGTCCCGCCCGAGCACGTCCCGCAGGCGCGAGCGGGCGACGTACGCCCCGAACCCGTGACGGACCACCGTCGCCGCGATCTGGCGGAGGCGGTTCAGGTCCTGGATCGCTCGCCCGAACATCGCCGGACTGTAGCAGGGGCCCCGGCGCGCCGCAGCAGCGCGCTTGTCCGGCCGGTCTGGTATTCACTTCGCTCCATGCCGGAGATCGCCCAGGCCGCGACGCCGATGATGCGGCAGTACCTCGAGACGAAGGCGAGGTACCCGGACGCGCTGCTCTTCTTCCGGCTCGGGGATTTCTACGAGCTCTTCTTCGAGGACGCGGTCACGGCGTCGGAGGCGCTCCAGATCACCCTCACCGCGCGCGCGAAAGGGGACGGCAAGGTCCCGATGTGCGGCGTGCCCCACCACGCCGCGCGCGGCTACGTCGCGAGGCTGCTCGAGAAGGGCTTCAAGGTCGCGATCTGCGATCAGATCGAGCCCCCGGGGAAGTCGCAGCTCGTCCGGCGCGAGGTGACGCGCGTCGTGACCCCGGGGATGGTGCTCGACGACCAGGTGCTCGATCCGCGCGAGCCGAGCTACCTCGGCGCGGTCTTCCCGGCGGAGGACGGCGCCGGGCTCGCGCTCCTCGACGCATCCACCGGCGAGCTGCGCCTGGGCGAGGTCCGGAGCGACGCGCGGGCCGTCGACGAGCTCCGGCGCGCCGGGATCCGCGAGCTCCTGCTCCCTGCCGGCGGCGACGCCGCGCGCGCGGCCGCCCTCGAGAAGGCGGTCGCGGTGCCCGTGGCGCGCCGCCCCGACGCGGACTTCGAGCGCGCCGACGAGCGGCTCCGCCGCCACCTCGGCGTCCCGAGCCTCGACGGCTTCGGCGTCGGGGGCCTTCCCCTCGGCCTCGCCGCGGCGGCCGCCGCGCTCGCCTACCTGTCCGAGACGCAGCGCGCGGCCCCGCGCCACGTCGATCGCCTCTCGCGCCTCTCCACCGACGACGCGCTCCTCCTCGACGAGGCGACCCGGACGAACCTCGAGCTCGAGCGCACGCTCTCCGGGGGCAAGAAGAAGGGGACCCTGCTCGCGCTCCTCGACCGGACCGTCACGGCGCCGGGCGCGCGGCGGCTCGTGGAGTGGCTCCGCTACCCGCTCACCGATCTCGCCGCCATCGCGGCGCGCCAGGATGCGGTGGCGGAGCTCGAGGCGTCCGCGGTGCTCCGCGAGGACGTCGCCGGGGCGCTGAAGCCCGTCGCCGACGCGGAGCGGCTCCTCTCCCGCCTCGTCCTCGGGCAGGGGAACGCGCGCGATCTGCGGGCGCTCGCCGGCGCGCTCCTCGCGCTCCCGTCGCTCGCGGACCTGCTCGCCGCCCGGACCGCGCCGCTCCTCCGCGACGCCGCGGGCCGCCTCCGGGGGCTCGAGCCGCTCGCCGCGCTGCTCGATCGCGCCGTCGCCGAGGAGCCGCCGCCGACGCTCAAGGAGGGCGGGCTCGTGCGTCGCGGGTACTCCGCCGAGCTCGACGAGATCGTCGCCATCGCCGAGGACGGGAAGGGCGTCATCGCCCGGCTCGAGACGCAGGAGCGCGAGCGCACCGGCATCGGCTCGCTCAAGGTCCGCTACAACCGGGTGTTCGGCTACTACATCGAGGTCACCAAGCCGAACCTCCACCTCGTCCCCGAGGACTACGAGCGGCGGCAGACGACGGTCGGCGGCGAGCGGTTCGCGACGCCCGAGCTCAAGTCCTTCGAGGAGAAGGTCCTCACCGCCGAGGAGCGCCGCTTCGCGCTCGAGGAGCGGATCTTCGAGGAGCTGCGCGGGAAGGCGGTCGAGGAGGCGGCGCGGATCCGGAGCGCGGCGGACGCCGTCGCCACCGCCGACGTGCTGCTCTCGCTCGCGCGGGTCGCGGCGGAGCGAGGCTACGTCCGGCCGGTGGTGGACGCCTCCGAGGTGCTCGAGATCGAGGACGGGCGACACCCGGTGGTCGAGGCGCTCCTCGAGGGCGGGCCGGCGGCGTTCGTCCCGAACGACGTGATGGTCGCCTCTCGCTCGGCGCCGGACTGCGAGCGGTACGGCGCGATCCACGTCGTCACCGGCCCCAACATGGCGGGCAAGAGCACCGTGATGCGCCAGGCGGCGCTCGTGGCGCTGCTCGCGCAGATGGGCGCGTTCGTGCCCGCCCGGCGCGCGCGCGTCGGGATCGTGGACCGGATCTTCACGCGGGTCGGCGCGTCCGACGACCTCGCCCGCGGCCGCTCGACGTTCATGGTGGAGATGGTCGAGACGAGCGCGATCCTCCACAACGCGACCCGCCGCTCGCTCGTCGTGCTCGACGAGATCGGGCGTGGGACCTCGACCTTCGACGGCGTCTCGATCGCCTGGGCCGTCGCCGAGCACCTCCACGACGCGGTCGGCTGCCGGACCCTGTTCGCGACGCACTACCACGAGCTCCAGGACCTCGCCCGCGAGCGGCCGGCGGTGCGGAACCTCACCGTCGCGGTCCGCGAGGTCGGCGAGCAGGTGGTGTTCCTCCGCAAGCTCGTCCAGGGCGGCGCCTCGCGCAGCTACGGCATCGAGGTCGCGAAGCTCGCCGGGCTCCCGGGCTCCGTCGTCGCGCGCGCCCGCGAGATCCTGCGGAACCTCGAAGCGCTCGAGGTGGACGAGGGCGGCCACGCCGCGCTCGCCCGCGGGAAGCGCAAGAAGGGTGACGGCACGAGCCAGCTCGGGCTGTTCGGGGGCGGCGCGCCGGCGGATCCCGCGGTGGCGGAGCTCGCCGAAGCGCTGCGCTCGCTCGACGTGGACGCGCTGCGGCCGCTCGATGCGCTGAACCTCCTCGCAGGCTGGAAGAAGAAGCTCGGCGAGTAGCGCGTTCCGCGCGGCGCGTTCGGGCCCGGGGAAAGGAGGGGGGGCCGGTCTCCCGGCCCCCTCGAGGCTTCTACTTCTTGTGGCAGTCGGCGCACTTCTGCGGGCCCTTGCCCTCCTTCTTGTGGCACTCGTGGCAGGCGGCGTGCGCCTTGTCCTTGTTCGCCGTCGCGCCGAAGCCCTCGATCGCGCCGCCCTTCTCGTCCTTGTGGCAGGTCGTGCACTTCAGGCCGGCGCCCGCGTGCTTGCTGTGGTTGAACGTGACGTTGCCCGGCTTCGCGGGGAGGACGATGGGCTTTTCCGGGGCCGCGGCGGAGGCGTTCGTGGCGAACGCGAGGGCGAAGGCGACGGCGAAGGCAGCGAGGGTCTTCATTCGAGCTCCTTGAGTGTGGAGATCCGCGGGGGTCGCAACGCCGACCCGCCGGGCACTGGGGGCGGCAATCTAGCGCGCGGCGTCCGGTCTCGGCTGCGGCATGTCGACGCAACCGCGGGGGTGAGCCCGCTGGTCGCAGATCCGGGAGTCGGCCCTACGAAAAAGGAGAGGGGGCCGGTCTCCCGGCCCCCTCGAATGACTCAGGGTAGCGCGCGCCTTACTTCTTGTGGCAGTCGGCGCACTTCTGCGGGCCCTTGCCTTCCTTCTTGTGGCACTCGTGGCAGGCGGCGTGCGCCTTGTCCTTGTTCGCCGTCTTGCCGAAGCCCTCGATGTCGCCACCCTTGTCGTCCTTGTGGCAGGTGGTGCACTTCAGCGGGTGCTTCGCGTGGTTGAACGTCACGGCGCCCGGCTTGGCCGGGAGCGTGATCGGGCCCGTCGGAGCGGCCGCGAAGGCGCTGGAGGCGAAGGAGAGAGCGACGGCGGCGAAGATTGCGACGAAGGTCTTGGTCACTTTGGAGCTCCTGATGCGTGGGGCGGCCCAATCCGCCCGCTTGAGAGACGCGGGACTCTACCCGGAATTCAAAGAGGGGGAAGTAAAAAGGCGTGGCGATCCGCCGCAGTAGCTGCGACCGAGTCTCACCGTGAACCGAGCCGATTTGCCGCAGGATCCCGGACCGATACGCGTCAGGCCCTCTCGAGCACGGCCGAGACGAGCTGGTCGATCCCGGCCGCCACGGGCGCGATCCATGGGGCCGAGCATGTAGGCCGGCGGAGGCGCGCCGCGACGACCGACGTCCGGCGCCATCGCGACGAGCTTCGCGGCGCGGGAGGAGCGGCCAGAAACTCGACGCAGATATCGCGCTCGGAGAGAGTGCCGGATCATGGGTCGCCGGGCGCTCGCCACGCTGGTCGTCGCCCTCGTCGCGCTCGCGCCGGGGATGGGCGAGGCCGCGACCCGCACCCGT
>DASWCJ010000327.1:0-2518 GCA_036390155.1 Anaeromyxobacter sp. | reverse complement strand
TGCTCCTGAAGCACGGGCTCGACTCGCAGATCCGCGTCGTCGGCGAGGGCGCCGAAGAGAAGAAGCTCGAGGCCGAGATCGTGGCGAACCTGGCGACGGCGAACGACTACGTCCTCGTGAACTACCAGCGCGACGCGCTGGGACAGAAGGGCCGCGGGCACATCTCGCCCGTGGGGGCCTACGACGAGCCGTCGGACTCCTTCCTCATCCTCGACGTGAACCCGAACCACGGGAACACCTGGGTGTGGGTCCCGGCCCATGCGCTCTTCTCGGCGATGCGGACGAAGGACACCGTGGAGAACCGTGGGTTCCTGCTGGTGCGTGAAGGGCGCCCGCATTGACCGGGCGCCGCGTCCCCCCACCTGGGCGCCGTCCCATCGCCGGTGACCTGCACTGGTTCCGGACTGCCCGCATCCTCGACGCGTCGGGGGAGCGCCTCGCTATTCCTCGATGGCGCCGCCGAGGATCCGCAAATGCTGGCGGAACGTGTGGGTTGGGTCGGCCGCTCGGCGCGTCAGGTATTCTTCGAGAGGAGCGCCTGGGAATGTCCGCCCGGACAGTCGGCCAGCGCATCGCCCTCGCGAGGAAGCTGTACGAGCTGCCGGAGCTGAAGGCCGCGCTGTCCGTCGGACGGATCGCCGGAAGGTGGGTCCTGCCCGGCGAGGCGCTCGCGGTGGCCGCCGCCCACTTCATCCGCGTCTGGAAGGACAAGCTGAAGGAGCGGACGACGCCCCAGAAGCGCGCCCTCGCACGAGACCGGTGGTGCTGCACCGCCCCGGGCTGCAGCCGGACCGCCGTCCACGCCTATCACGTCGAGTTCCGCTCCCGCGGCGGCGACGACGACCTCGGGAACCTCACCTCGCTCTGCGCCGCCCACCACCTCGCCGGCATCCACGGCGGGCTCCTGCGCGTCACGGGGACCGCGCCCGACGGGCTCATCTGGCAGGTGACGCACTAGCCACTTGCGAGGCGAGCGCGGCGTCGATGCGGGAGAGGATCTCGGGAGAGAGCGAGACGCCCGACGCGCGGGCGTTCTCCTCGACCTGCTCGGGCCGGCTCGCGCCGATGATCGCGGAGGAGACCTCCGGGCGGCGGAGCACCCAGGCGAGCGCGAGCTGGGCGAGCGAGAGGCCGAGCTCTCGCGCGATGGGCCGGAGGGCTTCCACCTTCGCGAGGTTCCCGTCCGTGAACCGGCGCGCCATGAACACGCCCATCGACTCGCTCGCGGCGCGCGAGTCCCGCGGCGGCGGCTTCCCGGACGCGTACTTCCCGGTGAGGATGCCCTGCGCGAGCGGCGACCAGACGATCTGCCCGATCCCGCTCCGCGCGCAGACCGGGAAGACCTCCGCCTCCGGCTCGCGCCAGAGCATCGAGTACTGGGGCTGGCTCGAGACGAACCGTTCGCCGGGGAGCGCGAGGGCGGCCTCGATCTGGCCGGCGCTCCACTCGGAGAAGCCGATGTAGCGTGTCTTCCCCTGCCGCACCGCCTCGCTCAGCGCCGCCATGGTCTCCTCGAGCGGCGTCTCGGGGTCGTAGCGGTGGCACTGGTAGAGGTCGACGTGGTCGACCCCGAGCCGCTTCAGCGACGCGTCGAGCTGCTTGCGGACCTGCGCCGCGGAGAGCCCGTGGTCGCTCGGGGACATGGGGAAGTAGAGCTTGGTCGCGAGCACGTAGCTCGACCGCGGCCGGCCGCGCAGGACCTCGCCGAGGAAGCTCTCCGCGGCGCCGGAGGAGTAGACGTTGGCGGTGTCGATGAAGTTGATGCCGACCTCGAAGGCCTTGTGGACGCAGGCCTCGGCGCGCTCCCGGGCGACGCCGCCCCCGTAGGTGAGCCACGATCCGAGGGAGATCTCCGAGACCTCGAGCGCGCTCTTCCCCAGCCTCCGGTACCTCATCTCTCACCTCCGGCCCGGATGTAGCACGGGCACCCTTCCCGCGCAGCGCCGCGCGTGGTAACGCCTAGGCGTCATGAGCCTCGACGACGAAACCCGGATCGTGGGGTCGGGCCCGCAGGAGACCGGCAGCGCGCCGCCACCGAAGGCCGCGCTCGTCGTCGTCCACTCCCCCGACGAGTCCTCGAAGGGCACGCGCTTCGCGCTCGGCGCGGAGGACGCGACGCTCGGGCGCGATGAGGGAAACACGATCCTCATCGCGTCGGACCAGGCGTCGCGCCGGCACGCCCGGATCTTCGCGTCGGGCGGCGCCCACGTCCTCGTGGACCTCGACTCGACGAACGGCACCTACCTCAACTCCAAGCTCGTGAAGGAGCAGACGCTCCGGCACGGCGACGTCGTCCGCATCGCGACCACGGTCCTGAAGTACGTGGTCGGTGCGTAGATCCCTTGCCTCGAGCGCAGTTCTCTATTGCGCCGTGTAGCCCCCGTCGATGACCACGGCGCTGCCCGTGATCCCGGCGCCCTTGTCGCTCACGAGGAAGACGGCGTAGTCCGCGACCTCGCGGACGGTGAGGAGCCGGCGCATCGGGATCAGCGGGTAGAAGACGTCCTCGAGCACCCGC
>DASWCJ010000326.1:0-3599 GCA_036390155.1 Anaeromyxobacter sp. | reverse complement strand
CGCATCGCCATCGTCGTGAACGTGACGATCGCCGCGATCATCACGCCGACCGGAGATCCCCTGAACCTCGCGTTCATGGCGGTCCCGATGATCCTCTTCTACGAGATCGGGATCCTCGCGGCGCGGGTGCTCGGGAAGAAGCCGGCCGGGGAGGCGATCACGAGGACGGAGGGGTGATCACCCTTCACGCGATCGCCGGGCTGTTCGCGCTCTACATGCTGTTCCGCCACGCGTCCGGTGTCCGCGCGCTCCTCCGGGGCGAGGTGGAGGGACGTCCGATGGCCATCGTCTCCGCGGTCAACGTCGTGCTCGCCCTCGCGATCCTGGCCGTCGCCGTGCGGGGGCTCGTCGGCGTGCTCTTGCGGCGTTAAGGAAGGATCGCCATGAACCGAGCCGGCACGAAGGACATCGTCCTCCTCGCGGCGAAGCGCACCCCGTTCGGGACCTTCGGCGGGGCGCTCAAGGACCTCACCGCGACG
This sequence comes from Anaeromyxobacter sp., assembly GCA_036390155.1. Taxonomy (GTDB): domain Bacteria; phylum Myxococcota; class Myxococcia; order Myxococcales; family Anaeromyxobacteraceae; genus Anaeromyxobacter. The sequence continues at coordinate 3,120 of DASWCJ010000326.1, read as the reverse complement.
GACCTCGCGGTCCACGCTTCGAAGGCGGCGCTCGCCCAGGCGGGGGTCCCCGCGGACGACTTCGGCCACGTCGTGTTCGGCAACGTCGCGCAGACGAGCGCGGACGCGGCGTACCTCGCGCGCCACGTCGGGCTTCGCGCCGGCCTCCCGGAGCGCACGCCGGCCCTCGTCGTGAACCGGCTCTGCGGGTCCGGTTTCGAGGCGCTCGTCTACGCCGCGATGCTCCTCGAGACGGGCCAGGCGGAGGTGGTGCTCGCCGGCGGGACCGAGTCGATGAGCCAGGCGCCGCTCGCGCTCCGCGGCACCCGCTGGGGGTTCCCGCTCGGCAAGCCGCCGGCGGTCGAGGACACCCTCTGGTCGGCGCTCACCGACTCCTACGCGGGGCTGCCGATGGCGCTCACCGCCGAGAAGCTCGCCGAGCAGTACGGGATCGGGCAGGACGAGGTGGACGAGTACTCGGTCGGCTCGCAGCGCCGCTGGGCGGCGGCGGACGAGGGGGGGCGGTTCGCGGAGGAGCTCGCGCCGATCGAGGTGAAGGGCAAGAAGGGGCCGGTCCTCTTCGCGAAGGACGAGCACCCGCGCCCCGAGACGACGGTCGAGGGGCTGAAGAAGCTCCCCAAGGTGTTCAAGAAGGACGGCGTCGTCCACGCGGGTGCGGCGAGCGGCATCTGCGACGGCGCGGGTGCGCTCGTCGTCGCGACGCGCGAGTACGCGGACCAGCGCGGCGTGAAGCCGCTCGCGCGGCTCGTGAACTGGGGCCACGCCGGGGTCGATCCGGCGGTGATGGGCATCGGCCCGGTGCCCGCGGTCCGCAACGCGCTCGCGCGCGCGGGGGCGAAGCTCTCCGACTTCGACCTCTTCGAGGTGAACGAGGCGTTCGCGCCGCAGGTCCTCGCGGTCCTGAAGGAGCTCGATCTCCCGCGCGACCGGACCAACGTGGACGGCGGCGCGATCGCGCTCGGCCATCCGCTCGCCGCGAGCGGCGCCCGGATCGCCATGCACCTCGTGTACGAGCTCCGGCGCCGGAAGGCTCGGTACGCGATCGGCTCGGCCTGCATCGGCGGAGGCCAGGGCATCGCCGTCCTCCTCGAGGCGCCGTGACCGCACGGGACGTTGCGGCCCCCGCGGACGGACGCTAGGGTCGGTCCACGGACGAGGAGCGGACGTGGCGCGACGCGGCGGTGGACTCCCCAGGCTCTTCACCTTCGGCGACCGCGTCCCCGCGTCGCTCGGGCTCATCCTCGCCCTCATGCTCGCGATGAGCGTGTGGAGCTGGCTCGATCGCACCCGCACCTTCGCCTCGCTGTCGGCGCTCTGGCCCGAGATGGTGCTGCGCGGGCAGCTCTGGCGGCTCGTCTCCTGGCCGTTCATCCAGGAGGACCCGCTCACCCTGCTGTTCGGCGGGTTCATGCTGTACTGGCTCGGGCAGCAGCTCGCCTTCGTCTGGAGCGAGCGGCGCTTCCTCCTCCGCTTCTTCGGCTACGCCGCCTTCGCGACCGTCGCGACGACGCTCGTCGCGATCGTCTGGCCGCCGATGCTCGACCTCCGGCACGTCGGCATCTGGCCGGTCGCGAACGCGCTCATCGTCTCGTGGGCGATGCTGTACCCGGATCGCCAGGTGAACATCTGGGGCGTCCTCCCGATCACCGGAAGGACCGCCGCGTGGCTCGTGCTCGGCGGGACGCTCCTGTACGGGATCGCGGGCGGCGGCCTCCTCGGGATCGCCGCGTTCGCGCCGCACCTCTTCGCGCTGGGGCTCGCCTGGATCCTCGCGCGCGGCCTCGGCGCGGGCCGGCCGTGGCGCGACGCGCGCGCGTGGTGGACGGAGCGCGACGCGCGCAGGCGCGCGCGGCACCTCAAGGTCGTGAAGAAGGACGGCGAGCAGGACCGGCCGCGCTGGCTGAATTGAACGCTGAGACTCTCTCCCAAACGCGGCGGTGCGGCGCGGGAGCGCAGTGACCTGACTCTCGGTTGGGATACCCTCCCGGGCACTGGAGGGGTCCATGCGAGTCACGGTTCGCGACGTCGTCACGGGGATCTGCTGCGCAGCGCTCGCCGCGTGCGGCGGGAAGACCACGGAGCCTGGTCCCGAGGGGGCGCGGGCGGACGCGGCGCGGTCGGAGCTCGTCGCGACGCCGGCGTCGGCGACGGCCGACGGCGCGTCCCAGGTCGTGCTCGCGGCGACGGCGCGCGACCCCGCGGGCCGGGTGCTCGCGGGCCGGCCGGCCTCGTTCGACGTGACCGGCGTCGGCACGACCGTGGGCGCTACGGCCATGCTCACCGGCCCCGACGGCGTCGCCACGGTCGCGGTCGTCTCGACCGTCGCCGGATCCGTGAGCGGGACTGTGGCGCTCGACGGCGTGGCGGTCACGCAACAGGCGTCGGGGGCGTTCGTCGCCGGGCCCGCCGCCGTCCTCCAGGTCCAGAGCCTGCCCTCGAGCCTCACGGCGGGGACGGAAAGGTCCGTCACCGTGACGGCGCGCGATGCGCATGCAAACGTCGTGAAGACCTACGCCGGGACGGTCCACTTCGCGACGGCCGACTCGATCGCCTCGGTGCCACCCGACTACGCGTTCCAGCCCGCGGACGAGGGCGTGCGCGCGTTCGCGGTCACGCTCCGGCGTGCGGGGGCGCAGACCCTCACCGCGACGGACACGTCCACGAGCTCGGTCACGGGCTCGCAGGACACGACGGTCTCGGCGGCGGCGCCGAGCACGTTCGAGGTGTCGGTCGCGGCCTCGACGACGACGGCGGGCGAGACGAGCGCGATCTCGGTGACGGCGCTCGATCCGTACGGGAACGTCGCGACCGATTACACGGGCACGGTCCACCTCGCGTCCACGGACGGGAGCGCGGTCCTGCCGCTCGACTATACGTTCACGGGGTCCGACGGCGGCGCGCACTCGTTCACGTCCGCGGTGACGCTGTCGACCGCGGGGGCGCAGACCCTCACTGCGACGGACCTGCTCGACCCGACGCTCGCCGGAACGGCGCCCGTGACCGTGACCTCGGGGACGCCCGACCACCTTGCGTTCGTCGTGCAGCCGTCGAGCATCGTCGCCGGCGGGACCATATCCCCCGCGGTCGAGGTCGAGGTCCTCGACGCGTACGGCAACCGCG
>DASWCJ010000325.1:0-3794 GCA_036390155.1 Anaeromyxobacter sp. | reverse complement strand
GACAGCTTCGCGCGTCAGGTCCGGTGACCGTTCGGGGCCGCGCCCATGGCGCTCGCCGTGCCCGCCACCGTACGGGAACGCTCTCGCGCGGAGCTGGCGCGCCCGGGCGTGCGCCGGCGTCCACGTTTCTGGACCCGCTCGACCGTCCGGTGCCGGTTGCGACTCTGGCGGCGGCGCAGGAGGACGGGGGCCATGCCCGAGGCCCTACGGGAGCGTTCGCCGTTAGCGGCCGGCCGCTAAGTGCCCGGCATTGCGCCTAGCCGTCGCGCCGCCGCTCCATCTCGGCGAAGAACGTCGTCGTCCGGAAGAAGACGAGCGGGACGGTGCAGGTCGGCCCCTGGCGCTGCTTCGCCACGATGAGGTCCACCTCGATCGTGTCGCCCTGCGCGGCGCCGGACTGCGTGTCCTTCGAGTCCTCCTCGTTCCGGTGGAGGAAGAGGACGATGTCCGCGTCCTGCTCGATCGCGCCCGACTCGCGCAGGTCCGAGAGCATCGGCGGCTCGCCCTTGCGCTTCTCGACGGAGCGGTTGAGCTGCGAGAGCGCCACCACCGGGCACTCGAGCTCCTTCGCGAGCGACTTGAGCGACCGGCTGATGGTCGCGATCTCCTGCTCGCGCGACTGGGTCGCCCGGTCGGACGGCGCGTGCATGAGCTGGAGGTAGTCGACGAGGATGAGGTCGAGGCCGCCGTTCTCGCGCTTGAGCTTGCGGCACTTCGAGCGGAGCTCGACCGGGGTGAGGACGAAGTTGTCGTCGAGCCAGACGCTCGCGGACGAGAGGCGATCGCCCTGCGCGGCGATTTTGGTCCAGTCGTAGGTGGAGAGCATGCCCTGCGACATCCGCCGCCAGTCGAGCTTCGCCTCGGAGGCGAGCATGCGCAGGGCGAGCTGGTCGGACGGCATCTCGAGCGAGAAGAACGCGACCTTCCGGGCCGCCTTCACCGCGGCGTGGACCGCGATGTTGAGCGCGAAAGCGGTCTTGCCGACCGACGGGCGCGCGGCGAGCACGACGAGCTGGCCGGGCTGGAGCCCGAGGGTGTTCTTGTCGAGGGTCTGGAAGCCGGTCGGCACGCCGGTGATGGGCGACTGCCCGGCCTGCACCCGCTTCTGCACCGCCTCGAGGTTCTCGAGCGCCTTCCAGACGGGCTCCTTGATGGGCCGGAGCGTGTCGCTCGCGACGCCCTGCGCCGCGCCGAAGACCTCCTGCTGCGCCGCCTCGAGGTACGCCTGGACGCTCGTGCCCGCCTCGTACCCGCGCTCCACGAGCGCCTGGTTCACGAGCATCATGTTGCGGAGCGAGGCGAGGTCCTTCACGTTGCGCGCGTAGTGCGCGATGTTCGCGGTCGTGCCCACCGCGCGCTGGAGCGAGAAGGGGAGCTCGCGCGCGACGGCCCCGCCGAGGAGTCCCTTCGCGTCGAGCCGCCCCTGCACCATCACGGCGTCGAGCTGCTTCGCCTCCTTCGCGAGCTCCATGCACGCCTCGTACACGTGCTGGTGCTCGAGCCGGTAGAAGTCGCGCGGCTGGAGGAGGGCGGCGACCTGGTCGAACGCGGTGTCGTCGGAGAGGATCGCGCCGAGGACCGCCTGCTCCGACTCGAGGCTGTGCGGGAGATCGCGGGCCGTGCGGAGCGGGAGCGGAGGCTCGGGGCGGCGCAGCAGGTCGTTCTCCGGCATGGCGGCGGAGATTACCAGCGGCGGCTGACGGGATTCACCGTGGATGTTCGGTGGACAACCCGGGAATTCGTGTGGAACGACGCGGTGGATCGCCGGTGGAAACGCGGTGGACGGCGCGTGGACGGAACGTGGACGGCGGCGGTAGAAGGGGGGATGCGCCGCCTCGCCCTCGCCCTCGCCGTCTCGCTCGCCGGTTGCGCCGGCCTCCAGGAGTTCGCCGCCTCCGCGGTCCAGAAGCCGAAGCTCACCTTCCGCAGCGCGTCGGTGACCGCCCTCGACCTGGAGGGCGCCACGGTCTCCCTCACCTGGGACCTCGAGAACCCGAACGCCTTCGGCGTCGACCTCGCGAAGGTGGCATGGACCTTCGACGCGGAGGGCCAGCGTGTCGCGGCGGGGGACCTCCCCGGCGGCCTCCAGATCCGCGCGAACGGCACCTCGCCCGTGACCTTCCCCGTCCGCGTCCGGTACCAGGACGTGCCCGGGATCGTGAACCTGCTCGGGAGCGGCAAGGACGAGCTCCGCTACGCGGTCGGCGCCACCGTCGGCGTCCGCACCCCGGTCGGCGTGCTCGAGGTCCCCGTCACGCACGCGGACAAGGTCCGCCTCCCCGCGATGCCGCGCTTCGCGCTCGACGGCCTCGCCGTCCGCTCGATCGGCTTCGACGCGATCGTCCTCGACGTCCGGGTCCGGGTGCGGAACCCGAACGTCTTCGCGCTGCCCACCGGGAAGCTCGACTACGCGCTCTCGCTCTCGGGCGCGGACGTCGCGCGCGCGGAGAGCATCGCGGTCGAGCCGGTCGCGGGCGGCTCGAGCGCGGTCGTCGTCATCCCCGTCCGGGTCGACGTGGGGGCGGCGGGGCGGGTCGCGACCGAGCTCGCGCGCGGGGCGGAGGTCCACGTGGGGCTGAAGGGCAACGCGAGCCTCGCCGGGATCCCGTTCCCCCTGGACCTCAAGGGGAGTCTGCCGGCGCGCAGGTAGGTGCACGTCGCGGGTACGAGCACCTCGCCGCGTCACTCGACCGCGAGATGGACCGACGTGCGCTCCGGGTGGACACTGTCGCCCGGGGGTGGCGCGTGCTGGACTGGGAACCCGCATCTCTCGGCGACGAGCGGCTCGACGGCCAGCACCGGAACATCGTGCGGCGGCTGCGCACCCTCGTCGCCGCCCTGGAGAGCGGGAAGCTCGACGAGGTGCGCGCCACGCTCCGGACCCTGTCGCTCGCGCTCGCCGAGCACTGGCGTGACGAGGAGCGCTGGATGGAGAACGCCGGGTACCCGGGGATCTCCGAGCACGCCCGCAACCACGACGCCCTCCTCCGCACCCTCGCCGACGCGGTCGAGCCGCCCCCCCGATACGACCTGGTCGAGGGCGTGTCGGAGCTGTCCGAGGCGCTCGAGGTCCACATGCGGGCCGAGGACCTGAAGCTCGCGCGCTTCTTCGCCGCGCGCGCGAACTTCAGGGCGATGGCGGAGGCGAAGGCGGGGAAGGGGCCCGCCCTGACGCCGCTCCCGGGCCAGCTCGGAACGCTCGACCTCGGGGGCCGCACGCCCGTCCCCGGGCGAACGCCCGCGCCGCAGCGGATGTCCGCGCCGGCGCGCACGCCGGAGCCGGGGCGGATCCCCGGGCAGACGATCCCGGCGCCCGGCAAGAAGCCCGGGACCTAAGGGCCAATGCCGGTCACTTCGCGGTGCGGGCCGCTTCCGGGGTAGCAGCTCATCTGCGAGGGTGGACGTCCGGGTTATGGCTTCGGCGAACGCTCCTGAGGGCCTCGGGCATGGCCCCCGTCCTCCTGCGCCGCCGCCTGAGTCGCAACCGGCACCGGACGGTCGAACGGGTCCAGAAACGTAGACGCCGGCGCACGCCCGGGCGCGCCAGCTCCGCGCGAGAGCGTTCCCGTACGGTGGCGGGCACGGCGAGCGCCATGGGCGCGGCCCCGAACGTTCACCGGGTCCGACGCGCGAAGCTGTCACGCCGCGTGCACGCCGGCTCGCGTACGGACACCGCATCCGAACGCAGCGACGGCGGCGTGCTCGTCGGAGGGGGCCAGCCCGGGCCCGCGCGCGCCGCCGACGGGGCTACGGCCGAGCCATGGGCACCGTGGCGCCGATGCTCCGCGGTCATC
>DASWCJ010000324.1:0-7876 GCA_036390155.1 Anaeromyxobacter sp. | reverse complement strand
AGAAGCGTCGATCGGAGGAGCACCTCGCGACCCGGGCCGTCGCGGTCGCCGCGGAGATGGGGTACTCCGCCCGCGCCGCCGTCGCGAACGGCCGCGGCCCCGCCCGCGCGCTCGTCCGCCACGTCGCGGGGCCGGTCTCCTGGATCCCGGCGGACGGGACGGTGCAGGCGCTCGCGGCGCTCCCGATCGCCGCGCTGGGCCTCGGTCCGGACGTCGTCGCGCGGCTCGCCGCGCTCGGCGTCGATCGCGCCGGCGCGCTCGCCGCGCTCCCGGAGGGGACGCTCGCCCACCGCTTCGGGCCGGCGGGGGTGCTCGCCGCGCGGCTCGCGCGCGGGGAGGACGAGTCGCCCCTCGTGCCGTACGTTCCGGACGCGCTGCCGGACGAGGGGCTCGAGCTCGAGGCGCCGGCGGAGTCTGCCGAGCCGCTCCTCTTCGGCCTGAAGCGGCTCGCGGACCGGGTCTCCGCCCGGCTCGCCGGGCGCGGTCTCGGCGCGTGCCGCCTGCGGGTCGTGCTGAAGCTCGATCCGCGGGGGGAGGAGCGGATCGCCATCCCGCTCGCGGCCCCGACCGCGGCCGCGTCGCGCTGGCTCCTCCTCCTCAAGGAGCACCTCTTCTCGCTCCGGCTCCCCGCCGCGGTGATCGCGCTCCGCCTCGCGGCGATCGAGGTCGCCCCGATCGCGCCCGAGCAGCTCGCCATGGGCGATCGCCCGGAGGCGCTCGACGCGCTCGAGGGCGTGCTCGCGCGGCTCGCGGTGCGGCTCGGGGACGGCGCGCTCTTCGCCGCGGAGCCCGTCGATCGCCACCGGCCCGAGGGTGCCTACCGGGCGGTGCCGTTCCGGACCAGCGGGCGGCGAGGGGGCACGGCCGGGGAGGAGACCGCGCCCGTCCGCCCGACGCGCCTGCTCGCCGCGCCCGCGCCGGTCGTCGCCGAGGGGGAGGGCGGACGGCTCACCGCGCTGCGGGTGGACGGGCGCGCGCGGAACGTGCTCGCGCTGGACGGGCCCGAGCGGCTCCGCGGGGAGTGGTGGGCCAGCGCGTTCGATCGCGACTACTACCGGGTCCGGCTGGAGGGGCTCGGCGACTGCTGGGTGTTCCGCGACGGCGGCGACGGCCGGCTCTACCTCCACGGGTTCTTCGACTGATGGCGCCGGCAGCGCGCCAGTCCGCGGGGGAGCGCGCCGGAGACGCGCCGGTGCCCCGCTACGCGGAGCTGCGCTGCCGCTCCTGCTTCTCCTTCCTCTCCGGCGCGAGCCACCCGGAGGAGCTCGTCGCGCGCGCCGCGGAGCTCGGGCTCTCGGCGCTCGCGCTCGCCGACGTGAACGGGCTCTACGGGATCGTCCGCGCCCACGCCGAGGCGAAGCGGCGGGCGCTGCCGCTCGTCGTGGGAGTCGAGCTCGCGGTGACGGGGCTCGAGCTCGGGCGGCCGGCGCCGCTCGTCCTCCTCGCGCAGGACCGGGAGGGCTACGCGGGGCTGTGCCGGCTCGTGACGCTCGCGCAAGGCGGCGAGGTCGGGGCGGGGACGCCGTCGCGCCGGGAGAAGGAGGACGTGCGGGTCGCGCTCGACGAGGTGCGCGCGCGCGCCCGCGGGCTGTTCGCGCTCTACCCCGGGGCGGACGCGGACGCCGCCCAGCGCCTCCGGGAGGCGTTCGGGAGCCGGCTCGCGCTCGCGGTGGCGCGCCACCGGATCGCCGGCGACGCGGCGCGGACCGGCGCGGCGCGGTCGATCGCCGACCGGCTCGGCGTCGCGGTGGCGGTCACGAACGACGTGCGGACGCACGACCGCGCCCGGCAGCGGCTGCAGGACGTGCTCACCTGCGTGCGGCTCGGCACGAGCGTCGACAAGGCGGGCCGCCGGCTCTTCCCGAACGCCGAGCGGACGCTCAAGGGGCCGGAGGAGATGGCGCGGCTGTGGCCCGACTTCCCCGAGGGGCTCGAGAACGCCGCCGCGATCGCGGACGCGTGCCGGTTCCGGATGGAGGAGATCCGGGGGGAGCACCCGCTGCCGCCGGTGACGATCGATCCGGACGCGCTCGCCGGCGGAGCGGCGGTCGCGATCTCGCTCCCGACTGCCTCCCCCGTCCCTCCCTCGCACCCGGCACGAGCCGGGGGAGAGAGCCGGGGAGAGGGGGCGCGGGCCTCCACCCCGACCGACGCGGACGTCGGCGGCATGGCGCTCCTCCGCGAGCTCGTGCGGGAGGGCGCCCGCTGGCGCTACGGCGGCGAGCCGCCGGAGGACGTCGCGCGCCAGCTCGCGAAGGAGCTCGCCCTCGTCGAGGAGCTCGGCTACGCGAGCTACTTCCTCACCGTCTGGGACATCGTCCGCTTCGCGCGCTCGCGGGGCATCCTCTGCCAGGGGCGGGGGAGCGCGGCCAACTCCGCCGTCTGCTTCGTCATCGGGATCACCGCCATCGATCCGGTGCGGATGGGGCTCCTCTTCGAGCGGTTCATCTCCGCCGAGCGTGGCGAGCCCCCCGACATCGACGTGGACTTCGAGCACGAGCGGCGCGAGGAGGTGCTCCAGTACGTCTACGCGCGCTACGGGCGCGCCCACGCCGGGATGGTGTGCGAGGTCATCACCTACCGCGGCAAGTCGGCGCTGCGCGACGTGGGGAAGGCGCTCGGGCTCTCGCTCGCGCAGGCCGATCGGCTCGCGAAGCAGCTCGGGATGTACGACGACCTCTCGCAGGCGGGGCCGGCGCTCGCGGAGGCGGCGGGGCTCGACGGGGTGGACTCCTCCCGCGTGCGGCTCGTCCTCGAGCTCGCCCGCGACCTCGTCGGCTTCCCGCGCCACCTCTCGATCCACGTGGGCGGGTTCGTGATCACGCGCCGCCCGCTCTCCGAGACCGTCCCCATCGAGCCCGCGGCGATGCCGGGGCGGACCATCGTGCAGTGGGACAAGGACGACCTCGCCGAGCTCGACCTCCTGAAGGTCGACCTGCTCGGCCTCGGGATGCTCACCGCGCTCTCGCGGACGCTCGCGCTCCTCGCGGGGCACCGGCCCGCGCCGGCGGTCCCCACGCCCGTTCCGCACCCGGACTCGCTCGCGACCATCCCCGCCGAGGAGCCCGCGGTCTACGAGATGCTGACCCGGGCCGACTCGATCGGCGTGTTCCAGGTCGAGTCGCGCGCGCAGATGTCGCTCGCCCCGCGGCTCAAGCCCCGGAACTTCTACGACCTCGTCATCTCGGTGGGGATCGTCCGCCCCGGGCCGATCCAGGGGGGGATGATCCACCCGTACCTGCGCCGCCGCGACGGGAAGGAGAAGGTCCGCTACCCGTACCCGCCGCTCGAGCCCATCCTCGCGAAGACCCTCGGGGTGCCGCTCTTCCAGGAGCAGATCATGCGGCTCGCGGTGGTCGCGGCCGGGTTTACGCCGGGGGAGGCGGACGAGCTCCGGCGCGTGATGACCCACCGCCGCTCGGTCGAGCGGATCCAGGCGATGCGAGCGCGCCTGCTCGCGGGGATGGCCGCGCGCGGCATCGCCGCGAAGGACGCGGAGGTGATCTTCGACCAGCTGCTCGGGTTCGCGGGGTACGGCTTCCCCGAGTCCCACTCGGCCTCGTTCGCGCTGCTCGTGTACGCGTCCGCGTGGCTGAAGCTCCACCACCCTGGGCCGTTCGCGTGCGCGCTCCTGAACAGCCAGCCGATGGGGTTCTACGCGCCGCACACGCTCGTGGAGGACGCGAAGCGGCACGGGGTGGAGGTGCGGGGGGTGGACGTCGCCGCGAGCGGCTGGGAGAGCACGCTCGAGGGAGCCGTCCCCGGCGCGCCGCCGGCGTCGGGGGAGGCCCCCGTCCTGCGCGTGGGGCTGCACGCGATCCGCGGGCTCCCGCGGGCGGTCGGCGACGCGATCGTAGCGGCGCGAGACGCTTCCCCTGCGAGCGGCCGAGGGCCTTCGAGAGCTCCGAGGTCTCCCTCGCCCACGCAGAGGGAGAGCGGCCGATGGGCTTCGAGAGCTCCGAGGTCCCCCTCGCCCACGCAGGGGGAGAGGGTCGGGGAGAGGGGGACGGGCCCCTTCTCCTCCCTCGGCGACTTCGTCCGCCGCGCGCGCCTCTCCCGCGCCTGGCTCGTCCGGCTCGCCGAGGCGGGCGCACTCGGCGCGCTCGCACCCGACCGCCGGAGCGCGGTCTGGCGGAGCCTCGGGATGGAGGCCGAGGAGGGCGACCTCTTCGCCGGGATCGCCCCCGCCGAGCCCGACCCGGGGCTGCCCGACGCCACCGCCGCCGAGGAGGTCTCCGCGGACTTCGCGACCGCCGGGCTGTCGGCGCGCGGGCATCCGATGGCGGTCCTGCGCCCCGCGCTCGCGGGCGGCCGGGTCCGGACCGCGCGCGAGCTCTCGCGCCTGCCCGACCGGTCTGCCGTGGAGGTCGCCGGGCTCGTCATCGTCCGCCAGCGCCCCGAGACCGCGAAGGGGATCGTCTTCGTCTCGCTCGAGGACGAGACCGGGATCGCGAACCTCGTCGTCGCGCCGGACGTGTACGAGCGCTGCCGGACGGTGGTGCGGGGCGCCCCCTACCTCGTCGCCCGGGGGCGCCTCGAGCGGAGCGGGGCGGTCGTGAACGTGAGGGTGGACTCGGTCGCTCCGCTCGCCCTGGCACCAGCGGTGGGGCGGCGCGCGCGGGAGTTTCGGTGAGGAAGGAAAAACGAGAATTCCCCGAGACTTCGATGGTTGCGCAGACAGTGAAGCAAGCATCACCCTGCGTCGCAGAACCGAGCGTTGACGAACCCGAACCGATCTGGAGTACCCGAAGAAGGGCGAGCGGCTCCCCAATTCCGTCCTCAGCCACGCCGAGGACGAGCAGGCCTTGGCGGCGGCGGACCCCGACACCGTGCTCGGGGTGCGCGACCGGGCCACGCGGATCGGGAATCGCTAGAATGGACGGTGCGATGAGGGCGCTGAAAGCACACGTGAGGGGCGGCCGGCTCGTGCTCGACGAGCCGACGGACCGGCCAGACGGCGACGAGGTCGAACTCGTTCCGCTCGACGAGGTGCTCGCGGGCGGCGGGGACTACCTCGACTCCGAGGAGCGCGAGCGGCTGCACGAGGCGCTGCGCGAGAGCATCCGTCAGGTGGAGGCGGGCCAGACCGTGGACGCGGCGACGGCCCTAGCCGAACTGCGCGCTCACCGATGAGCCTGCGATTCACGCCCCGGGCGCTGGCGGAGGCCAAGCGCATGAGAGCCCTATCAGGGCGGCATGGTGCGTGGTGACCATCGAGGGGCGCATCCCCTTCCGCGCGAATCCGCTTGCCCGGGCCGGAGCGATCCGGTCTGCTCCCGTTGTGCACGCTGCGTCCGCCTCCGGGGTGCCCTCGCTCGACCGCTGCAGCGCGTGCAGTCAGGAGACGGACGCGCCCGACCGCTGCCCACAGTGCGGCGCCGGGCTCCTTGTGGACGTGGTGCTCGAGCCCGCCCCCACTGACGCCCGCGCGACGTACGCGGCCGCGCGCGCCGCCGCGCTCGCGGCGGCCGACTTCGGGACCGTGTTCCGCGACTCGCGGATCGATCCCGGCGTGCGACGCGCGCCGAGGCCCAGTCAAGGTCATCCGCGAGGACTCCTACTGATGGGCACCCTAAGTGCACTCGTCGGGCGCTCGGCAACGCTAGAGATCAGCGACCCCTGGGAGTTCGTCACGCTGCACGGGCCCGGCCCGTTTGCGGCGGAGATCCCAGCCTTCGCTGAACGCGCGATCCTTCTTAGGCTGCGATCGCGGCTGCGATACCGCGACGTTGAGTTCGGTCACCTCGTGGCGACTGCCCGGCACGTAGCCCAGGATCTGGCCGCTGCAATGAATGGGGATGTGGTGCCGGTGAATCTTGTCCCTGTGGACACGTCCCGTGACCTCGCCGAGTGGGAAAGGTCCTCCGCTGCTTGGCGGGGCTGGCACCTGGTCGGAACACTGCGGCTGGCATGAGGCCTGGTCGAACTGCGGGACGCGTAACTTGCCGCCACGTGAACGTGTGCGAGGCTGGAGACGCTTCCTGCTTCTCGGAACCGCTGCCGAACCCCGCGCCGGCGAAGGACCGGATTAAGTAGGTGTTCGTATGCCCACATGGCTTCCAATCACGTACCGCGAGTTCTACGACGTGCCGAGAGTGTTCACGGTAGCCGTTCGCGGCGAATGGTTGCTGTTCGACTGTCCGTTCGACGAGGCGTCCGACGAGTACGGAACTGACTACATCGTGTACGCGCTGCCTGTGCCGCCGCCGAGCACAGGGTCGTGGGCCGGCCTGGCCGGCTCGGCGCACCAGCGCGGCACAATCGGTGTGTCAGCCGTGACGTTCGACTCCACCAAGCGGACGTGCGTCGGCGAGGAGTCCATCGAGCAGTTCCTCTCGGCGACACCGTAGGTCGCCGCTGAACATGGCTGTGCCGCGCCGCCACCTGATGAGCGCCTGATCCGGGCAATCACCTAGCACCGTCCTCCCATCCCGGCTGACCCAGTCGGCCCGGAAGGGAAGACGAGATGAGCAGGCACGACAGGACGAAGCGGAGCGGCTGAGGAAGAGGACGACGGCCGGGCCCGACGTCTACTTCGCGGCGGCCGCGCCGAGGGCGAGCCGTACAGGTGTCTTGGGGACCCGTGGCTCGGCGAAGCTGCGCAGGCGGTCGCGCGTCGTCGTGACGCCGGCGAGCTCGTCGGCGACGAGATCGGCGAGCGTGTTCCATACGCTGCGCTCGGCGGCGCGGTGACCGTTCTCCCACCGCGAGACGGTCTCGGCCGAGACCTCGAGCAGCTCGCCGAGCTCGGTGGCGCGCAGCCCGAGAGCCTTCCGGATGAACTTGAGCGTCATGCCGTCGTGCACGCCGCGGCGCATCGCCTCGGCCGCAGCGAGGAGGTCGGCTCGCTCGAGATCCGGGCCGCTGAGGTACGACTCGCCGCACGCGCCGCAGCGCGTGGTCGACACGCCGGAGACGCGGACCTCCAGCTCGCCATTCGAGGTCGGGACGTGGACGTCGACCGTCTCCTCGGTATGCCGCAGGTCGGTCCCCTTGCACTGGATGCAGCGCTTCATGTCCTTGCTCCGTTCAGAACACCGTCACGACGAGGACGCCCTCCTCGATGACGACCACCACCGTCAGCTCGTCGCCGGAGAGGTCGATGCTGTCGACTCGCCAGCGGTCGTTGTCCTGACGCCGACAGGCCTGGGCGGTCGAGAGGGCGTGGCGGACGTCTCTCGGCTGGACTCCCCGTTGCCGCATGCGGTCGCGAGCGTGCGGGACGTAGGCGATCCGGCCTGACGCCGCGTAGCCCGGATGTCCGCAAGAGCGGCAGCGGCGTCCACGGCAATAGTGTAGCGACGACTTGCCGAATCGGCAAGTGTGGGCTCCGCCCTCCTGGTGCGCGTCGGTTCCGGCGGCATGGGTACCGGATCGCGAGCACGGCGCGGTGCTGCTCGGGTACCGGGGGGTACCGGTGGTGGCATGAGGCGCGGCCCTCCTCGAGGCGTTCCGCGCCGACGAGCGCGCCGGCTACAGGTTCGGCCCACGCCCGCGAGGCGTACCCAGACCGCGTGCACGATGACCTGATCGCGCGCGAGGTCCACCTCGAAGTAGACGTGGTTCTTCGTCTTGGGCATGAGCACGCGGCGCAGGGTCTTTCCGCTGCTCGTCCTGTAGGTCGTCCCGACGCCCGGCGTCCGCGTGACCAGCGTGAGGACATCCGCCAGTTCCTGGGCGAACAGGCCGCGTGCGGCGGGCCGGCGCTCCCGCCACCACGTGTCCATCTCGTTCGCCTAGTGCTCCCGCCCAGCCGAGTCGATCAGGCTTGCGGTGGGGCGAGTGATTTGATCTACAGCTATGGGTGAGTTCACGAGAGACAGCGCGCAGTCCGTTTCCAGGTCTCGAGCTTTCGGCCGAGGACCGGGTCGCGTTG
>DASWCJ010000323.1:0-8721 GCA_036390155.1 Anaeromyxobacter sp. | reverse complement strand
CAACGCGACCCGGTCCTCGGCCGAAAGCTCGAGACCTGGAAACGGACTGCGCGCTGTCTCTCGTGAACTCACCCATAGCTGTAGATCAAATCACTCGCCCCACCGCAAGCCTGATCGACTCGGCTGGGCGGGAGCACTAGTGCCCCCACCCAGGCGTCGGCATCCACGCGTTCACGCGCGAGAAGTGGCCGGGCCCGTGAAGGTCTCGGCCATACGTGACAGGGAACCGCGTTCGTGCTCTTTTCCGGCGGTGACCGCCGCGGGAAGCACGGACGCGGATCCGCCAATGGTAGTAGAGGTCCGCGGCCTTGCCGCTGATCGCAAATCACGAACGGTCGGTTAGGAGCGGTCCTGGGCGGCATGCGCGATCTCCTCGCCTCGACCGCGCGCCGAGCCTCTGCAGCGAGGCCGATCGCGCGCGACGCCCTCGTCGCGATCGCGGCGCTGGCCGTCGTCGCGGGAGCCGAGTGCCACGGCCGCTCCGCGCGGGTCGTGCTCCCCGAGCGGTCGATCCGCCGCGCGGCGGATCCCGCCGCCGTCCTTGCCGACTGGCGCCGCGCCGGGGTCCACGGCCGGACGCTCGCGCACTTCGCGCGGCGGCCGGCGATGGACGACGGCCCCGGCCCCGACTCCGCCGCCAACTTCGTCTACCGGGCGGTTCACGAGAACCTCGTCCGGCGCATCTACCACGTCATCCCCGACGCGGACTGGGCGGAGGTGGAGCGAAACCTCCTCGCGGTGCCCGAGGCCCCCGCCTCCGGGCGAGTGTTCCGGCTCCAGGACGCGGGGACGCCGATCATCGTGTCGCGGCTGGTGGACCTCCCGCCCGGCACGGAGCCCGTGCTCGCCGACGTCGAGGTCGATCGGTTCAGCGACGCAGAGCTGACCGCGATCGCCGCGCGCCTCGCCGGCGCGCCCGGAAGCGATTTGGTCGAGTGGTACGGCGCCCGGCCGTTCCCGGCGAAGGCCCCGGATGTCGATCCGCGGTGAGCTCGGCGCACGCGCGGCGGTGCTCGTCGCCGCGTCCCTCGTGCTCCGCGCCTGGGGGATCGGGGACATCCAGGCCTACACGGGCGACGAGCACATCCACGTGCCGGCGGCGCACGCGTTCGCGACGGGCCAACGCACCGAGAACGAGTGGTTCAATCCACCCCTCCCGTTGCTGCTGCTCGAGGCGAGCATGGCCGTGGCGGGCGACCGGCCGACGGTCTGGCGAACCCGCGACGTGGTGCTCGGCTCACTGAGCCCCCTCCTCCTCGTGCTCCTCGGCCTCGCGCTCTTCCCGGATCGCTCCCGCGTCGCCTGGGTCGCGGGGTGGCTTCTCGCCGTCGATCCGCTCCACATCCTCCTCGCCCGCGGGACGTTCTCCGAGGTCACGGCGACGTTCTTCTTCCTCGTCGCGGCGTGGGCGGCCGCGCTCGCGGCGAGGGGCCGGCGGACCCTCCTCGTCGCCGGGGTGGCCCTCGGCTGCGCCTTCGCGAGCAAGCACTACTTCGAGCTCGCCTCGCTCGTGCTCGTCGGGTACGTGCTCTCGGCCCGCTCGGAGGAGGGCGCGCGCCCGCCGCCCTCGTACGTGCTCACCCGGCTCGTCCTCGTCCCGGGAGCGGTCTACGTCGCGACGTACCTGCCGTGGTTCGGCCGCGGGTACGGGCTCGTCGAGTTCGTCCAGTACCACCTCGATGCGCTCCACATGGAGCGAATCATCGAGTTCATGCCGACGATGCACGAGGCGGGCATCGCGCCGCGCTGGTTCGTCTCCACCGGCCTGGTCAGCTCGATGGTCGAGCAGGCGGACGGGTGGACCCGTTATCACCTCATCGGCCGCAACGTGCCCGCCTTCCTCGCCACGCTCCCGGCTGTCGCGGCGACCGCCGTCGGGGCGATCCGGCGAAGGAGCCGTCCCGACCTCCTCGTCGCGGCGCTCTTCATCGCTGTGTACGTACCGCTCCTCCTCCTGCCGCGGGCCATCTTCGTGTACTCCGCGATCGCCGTGATCCCGCTGGCGTTCCTCGCGATCGCGCGGGTGGCGGACGGCCTGCTCGATCGGCACCGCGCGGTCGCCGCCGGGGCGCTCGCCGTCCTGTTCGCGTTCGGCCTCTGCCTGTATCCGCTCGTGACGTTGAAGGCGGTGCCGGACTGGCTGTACGGTCCGCTCCTCGATTGGATCACCCTCCACTGATGGCGCCTCGGCGAGCTCTTCGCGCCGAACTTGGACAGATGGAGCGCGGCCGGAGTTTCCGGATCGCGATCGGTCGTTCAGGGGTCGCGGGCGGGGCCCGGCTCGCGGGCCGGCGGCGCCGACGGCACCGGCCGCCCGGCGTCGGCCACGATCCGCACGGTCGAGCCCTCGGCGAGCGCGAGGCCGTCGCCGCGAGGCTCCGCGCCCACGATCTCGATGACGTCGCCGCGCAGGAGCGAGGCGAAGCGACGGTTCCCGTCGGTGACGTGCTTCTCCTGGAGCGAGAGCCCGAGCCGCCCCTCCGGCCCGCAGCCCATGTACCGGAGCCGGCCCTTCGACGGCAGCGGCTCGGAGACGATCCGGAAGACGCGCCCCGGCGGCGGCTCGGCCCACGCCGCTCCCGGCGGCGCGAGCACGAGGTAGCTCATCTTCACCGCCTCCTTGCGGAGCCCGGCGGCCTTCCCGATCTGCGCGACGAGCGGCGCCGGCTCGATGGGCCGCTCCGCGTGGCACCAGTCCGTCTCGCGGAGAAGCGCCGGGCACGCGCCGCGGAACAGGCACGGCGCGCGCACCGCGAACCCGCGCGCGACGAGGAGGTCGCGGACGCGGAGCAGCGCGCGGGAGGTGTCGCGGAGCGCCGGCTCGACGACCAGGAGCGAGCCCTCCGGCGCGAGGAGCCCCGCCGCCTCGGCGAGGAGGTCGGCGCGTCGAACGAGCTCGTCGGAGGGTCCGCCGGACCTGCGCTCGCCCTCGGCGAAGAGCTCGTTCAGGACGTGCCCCATGATGACGACGTCGAAGCGGCGGCCGCCGGCGAGCTCCGCGAGAGGCCGGCCACGCGACGGGTTCCACTCGCGCGTCGCGATGGGCTCCCCCGCGTCCACCGCGAGCGCGCGCGCGGTGGCGAGGGCGCGGGCGGAGCGGTCCGCGGCCACGACCTCGGCCGCGCCCGCGTCGAGCGCCGCGAACGCCATCGGTCCGGGGCCGCTCCCGAGGTCGAGGACGCTCCGCGGTCGGCGTGGCAGCTCCGAGAGCGTCCCGCGCGCCTGGAGGTAGGAGGTCGGCCAGTAGAAGAGGAGGTACGCGCCGAGGAGCCGCTCGTCGTCCAGGTACCGGGCGCCGGCGAGCTCGCGCTCGCGAGTGAGGCCGCGCGAGAGGCGCCCCACGCCGGCGGCCACCTCGCGGAGCTCGTCCGGCGCGAGGACGTCCGCGGGCGGGCGGGCGGTCGCGCCCGGCCCTCGCGGCGAGAACCGGCCGTGCGGGCCGCCGCGGCCCCGCTCGTGGCGGGGCGGCGCTTGTCCCCGGACCTCCTTCGCCCCGCGGAGCGGGGCTGGGGAGGGGGCGGACGGGCGCCCGCGCGACGCTCGCCAGGCGGCGAGGAGGCGCGGGATCCAGCGCTGAAGGTCCTGGGCGGCGTCGGCCACGAGCCACGGTTGTAACCCGGGCCGGCGCCGGGCGGGATCCGGACGCCGGCTACGGCAGCGGGACCTCGATCGTCATCCCGTCCGCCGCGACCTCGAGCGCGCCCGCGAACTCGGCCCGCGCCTCCTCGGCGAGGATCGCGAACTCGCGGTCGTAGCGGGTGGAGAGGTGCGTGAGGACGAGCCGGCCCGCTCCCGCCTCCGTCGCCACCCGACCTGCCTCGCGGGCGGTGGAGTGCATCGTCTCCTCCGCGCGGGCCTGCTCGGCGTCACCGAAGGTCGAGTCGTGGACGAGGACGTCGGCCCCGCGCGCCGCCTCGATCGTCCCGCGGCACGGGCGCGTGTCGCCGCTCACCACCACCCGCCGCCCGCGGCGCGGCCCCTCGACGACGTCCGCCGAGCGGACCACGCGCCCGTCGGCGAGGGTCACGTCGCCGCCGTGCTGGAGCGTCCCGAAAAGCGGCCCCTTGGGCACGCCGAGCGCGTCGGCGCGGTCCGGGTGGAACCGGCCCGGGCGCTCGTCCTCGAGGAGCGCCCAGCCGACCGAGGGCGTCCGGTGGTCGGTCTCGAAGGCGACCATCGCGCACCCGTCGCGGCGGATCGCGTCGCCCGGGGCAACCTCGTGGATCCGCACCTCGAAGGCGAACCGCTCGGTCCCCGTGAAGAGCATCACGTCGAGGAGCCGCCTCGCCGGGCGCGGGCCGTACACGTCGAGCGGCCCCTCCCGCCCGAGCATGGAGAGCGTGCGGAGGAACCCGATCGCGCCGAGGTAGTGGTCCGCGTGGAAGTGGGTGAAGAAGATCGCGTCGACGTCGAACCCGGTGCCGTATCGGATCATCTGCCGCTGCGTCCCCTCCCCGCAGTCCACGAGGAAGAGCTCCCGGTCCCGGCGCACCGCGAGCGCCGAGAGGTTGCGCGAGATCGTCGGCGCCGCGGCCGAGGTCCCGAGGAAGGTGAGCCGGAGCATCATCCCCGTCGAATGTAGCGGGAACGCCCGCCGCGCGGGGGGCGAACCGGACTACCGCGGACCCTCGCCCAGGGCCCGCAGCCGGCGCAGCGCGGGCGCGCGCCAGGCGACGAAGGCGACGGTAACGAGGGTCATCGTCCCCCCGAACAGCACGGACGTCACCGTGCCGAGCAGCCGCGCCGCCACCCCGCTCTCGAACGCGCCGAGCTCGTTCGAGGAGCCGATGAAGAAGCTGTTCACCGCCGCGACGCGCCCCATCTTCTCCTGCGGCGTCTCCATCTGGACGAGGGTGTGCCGGAGCACGACCGAGACCGCGTCGAGCGCGCCTCCGACCGCGAGCAGCAGGAGGGAGAGCTCGTACGACCGCGACAGCGCGAACGCCATCCACGAGACGCCGAAGAACGCGACGCACCAGAGCAGCGCCGAGCCGGCGCGCCGGAACGGCCCCGAGCGCGCGAGCGCGATCGACATCACGACCGAGCCCGCCGCCGGCGCGGCGCGCAGGAGCCCGAACCCGATCTCGCCGACCCCGAGCACGTCCTTCGCGAAGACGGGGAGGAGCGCCGTCGCTCCCCCGAAGAGCACCGCGAAGAGGTCGAGGGAAAGCGCGCCGAGGAGGAGCGGGTGGCCGAAGACGAAGCGGACTCCGTCCGAGAGCTCCGCCAGGATCCCGGCGGGGCCCGCGGGCCCGCGCGGGCGCGCTGCGATGGCGCCGAACGCGACGAGCCCGATCCCCGAGAGGACGAGCACGGCCGCATACGCGAGCGCGGGCCCGCCCGCGGCGAGGAGCCCGCCACCGAGCGCCGGTCCGACGACCATCGTGAGGTGGAAGATGGACGACCGCCAGGTGGCGGCGTTGAGGAAGTGCTCGCGGGGGACGATCTCGGCGCCGAGCGCGGCGGTGGCGGGCCGGTAGAAGGCCCGCCCGACGCCGGCGAGCGCCTGCGCCGCGTAGAACGGAAGCACGGAGGTCGGCCCGAGCCGCGACAGCACGAGCAGCACGACCCCGCTCGCCGCGATCACGAGGAGGCTCGCGACGCCGAGGGCGCGGCGGTCCACCCGGTCCGCGGCCCATCCGCCCACGAGCGTGAGCGAGAGGAACGGCACCGCCTCCGCGAGGCCGACGAGACCGAGCGAGAGCGGGTCGCCCGTCATCGCGTAGACCTGCCAGCCGAGGACGGCGCTCTGGATCTGGGTCGCCACGAAGACCGAAGCCATCGCGACGAGGTAGGCGCGGTACTCGGGGAAGCGCAGCGAGGCGTAGGGGTCGTGCGCCATCAGGACGAGGCGGAGGTGTACCTTCCGATGGAGCGGAGCCAGACGAGCCGCGCGAAGCCGGCGAACGCGACCGCGCCCGCGAGCGCGGCGATCCCGTCGAGCGGGCCGAAGTCCTTCCCGAGGAGGGCGCGCGCCGGGAAGGTGGTCATGATCGCGAGCGGCACGACGAAGGTGAACACCGCCCGGAGCACGCCGCGGAAGACGTCGGACGGCCAGCGGGCCGCGTCGAAGATCGAGACGAACAGGAAGGAGAGGTTGTCCACCTTCACCACGAAGAAGGCGGCGGAGATGACCAGGATCCAGAGGGAGTAGAGGATGAGCGCGGCGCAGCCGAGGAGCAGCACCGCCGTGGCGACGTGCCCCGGGGTGGGCACGCGCCCCAGGCGGTGAAACGCGACCGCGAAGACGACGAGCCCGCCCACGACGTCCGCGGCGCGCCACGGCTGGAACTTCTGCGTCGAGACGAGGAACTGCGCGTCGGCAGGCTTGAGCAGCACGAAGTCGAGCGTCCCCTTGCGGATGTGCTCGACCACCGCGGCGAGGGACGGATTCACCGCCCCCTCCAGGATCCCCTTCATCACGAGGAACCAGCCGATGACGACGAGCGCCTCCTCGAAGGACCAGCCCGCGACGCCCTTGCGGTTCCCGAACACCACGAGCAGCGGGACGAGGGACCAGCCCGTCCAGAACAGCGCGAGCGCGCCCTCCGCGAGGAAGTCGAGGCGGTACTGCATCGCGACCGCGGTCGACGCGCGGACCTGGATGCCGAGGAGGCGGAGGTAGCGGAGCATCGGAGGCTATCCTCCCAGGGAGGCGAACCGGCGCAGCCCGGCGCGCCACGCGAGGCGGGCGGCGACCGCGAGCACCGCGACGAAGAGCCACTGGATCGCGAGCTCCCGCAGCGCGGCGGCGCGAGGGGTGAGGCCGATGATCATCTCGACCGGAAAGGCGAGCATGTAGCGAAACGGGAGGAAGCGCGCCGCCTGCGCGAGCCACCGCGGGAAGAGCTCGAGCGGCATGAGGTACCCGGAGAAGACGCCGAACACCCCGAACCACAGCTCGAAGATCGAGCTCGACGACTCGGCCCAGAACGCGAGCGCGCCGATCACCGACATCGCGAGGAAGGTGATGAGCCAGGCGCCGACGAGCGTGAGCGGGAAAGCGGCGAGGAGGAGCGGATCCGCGGTGAGCCGCGCGCCCCCGGTGGCGAGGACGGCGCCGGTCGCGATCGGGACCACCATCAGGAGCCGGAGCGGCATCGCGCCGACGTTCTCGGCGGCGTATGCGACGAGCGGGTGGAGCGGCCGGAGCAGGCGGAACGCGAGCGTGCCCTGGCGGATCTCGTAGTTCACCTCCCAGATCACCCAGGCGCCCGTGACGAGCCGGACCACGAGCGCGGCGAGGTAGTACGCGGTGAAGTCGGCCTCCCCGAACCGGCCGAGCGGCGCGTCGTGCGCGACGGCGGTCATGAGCGCGAGCATCACGAGCGGCATCGTCGTGGAGAGGAGCCACACGAGCATCTCGGCGCGGTAGGCGACCGACTCGGCGAAGCCGACGCGGACGAGGGTGGGGATCGCGCGCAGCGTTCGCACCCCCCGAGCCTAACCCGGAGCGGGCCCACCCGCCTCGTCGCTGGGCACCGACCGCCCCGCTGCGCTATCGATCTCGAGATGGCGAAGCCGACCGAGCTGAACGCGGTGCTGACGCTGCGCGAGGAGTACGCCCCCGGCCTCGTGGTGATCCGGATCGCGCCCTCCGGCTGGGAGCTCCCGCCCTTCATCCCGGGGCAGTTCGCGACGATCGGCCTCCCCCCCTCCGCGCCGCGGCTCGAGGGGTGCGATCCGGACGACCCTTCGCTCGACCCGGGCCGCTTCATCCGGCGCGCCTACTCGATCGCGTCGTCGTCCCGGCAGCGGGAGTACCTGGAGCTCTACGTCGCCCTCGTGACCTCGGGCGAGCTGACGCCGCGGCTGCTCGCCTTGCGCCCCGGGGACCGGCTCTGGCTCGGGCCCAAGATCACGGGCCTGTTCACGCTGAAGCAGATCCCGCCCGAGAAGGACCTCGTGATGGTCGCGACCGGGACCGGGATCGCGCCGTACATGTCGATGCTCCGGACCGAGCTCGGCCCTCCGAAGGGACGCCGCGTCGCGCTCCTCCTCGGCGCCCGCCACTCCTGGGATCTCGGCTATTCGCGCGAGCTCTTCACGATGCAGCGCGAGGCTCCGCGCCTCACCGTCCTCCGGATCGTGAGCCGACCCAAGGAGGAGACCCGGCCCTGGACGGGGCCCGTCGGACACGTCCAGAGCCTGTGGAGCGGCGGCGCGCTCGCCGAGGCCTGGGGGGAGAGGCCGACGCCTGCGGACACGCACGTCCTGCTCTGCGGGAACCCCGCGATGATCGACGACATGACGAAGATCCTGGTCGCCGAGGGTTTCCGGCCGGACGAGCGGGGCGCGCCCGGGGAGATCCACGTCGAGAGGTACTGGTGAGGTCCGGTACGAATCGCCGCACCTTCGGTCGAACGTGAGCTCTGGCCGCGGACCATTCGGGCTGCGACATGAGCTCGCTGGGACTGCCGCCCGGGCTCGATCATGATCCCGGCCCGTGCGCGTCATCTGCTCCTATTGCCGGAAGACGATCAAGGACGACCCGAGGTCTCGCGTCACCGACGTGAGCCACGGGATGTGCAAGGAGTGCGGCGATCACTTCGAGAAGCTCTGGGCGGGGATGCCGATCGGCGAATACCTCGACGAGCTCGGCGCGCCGATCATCCTCACCGACGGCGGCGGCCGCGTCCTCGCGATGAACCACGAGCTCGCCGCGCTCATCGGCGCCGACCCGACCGTCTCGCGCGGCCTCCTCGGCGGCGAGGCGCTCGC
>DASWCJ010000322.1:0-4038 GCA_036390155.1 Anaeromyxobacter sp. | reverse complement strand
GTACGGGAACGCTCTCGCGCGGAGCTGGCGCGCCCGGGCGTGCGCCGGCGTCTACGTTTCTGGACCCGCTCGACCGTCCGGTGCCGGTTGCGACCCTGGCGGCGGCGCAGGAGGACGGGGGCCATGCCCGAGGCCCTACGGAAGCGTTCGCCGTTAGCGGCCGGCCGCGAAGTGACTGGCATTGGCGCTAGCGCGCGTCCGGCAGGCACCGGGGCCCTTTGGCCGCTCACGCGGGGAGCGCCGCCCGCATGCGCCGGAGCGCCTCGTCGAGCACGGCGCGCGCGCAGCCGAAGTTGAGCCGGACGAAGCCGTCGTAGAGCCCGGCCGGCCCGAAGTCCGCGCCGGCGGTCAGCCCGACGCCCGCCGCCTCGAACCGGCGGCGCGGGTCGCCGGGCCCCACGCCGCGCGCGTCGATCCAGGCGAGGTAGGTGGCCTCGATCGGCGTGGTGGCGAGCCCCGGCATCGCGGCGACCGCCGCGAGGACGCGGTCGCGGTTGCCGCGCAGGTACGCGACGAGCGCGCGGCGCCACGCCGCGCCGTCCCGGAACGCGGCCTCGCACGCGACGAGCCCGAGCACGTTCGGGTGCGGAACGATCCCGCCCATCGCGCGCTTGAACGCGGCCCGGAGGGCCGGGTCGGGGATCACCGCGAAGGCGGCGCCGAGCCCGGGGACGTTGAAGGTCTTCGACGGCGCCATGAGCGTGATGCTCCGGCGCGCGGCGCCCTCGGAGAGGGTCGCGTAGGGGCGGTGGCGGCGCTCGTCGAGCACGAGGCCGCAGTGGATCTCGTCGGAGCAGACGACGAGCCCGCGCCGCGCGCAGAGCTCGTCGAGGGCCCGGAGCTCGTCCTCGTCCCAGGCGCGGCCGACCGGGTTGTGCGGGTGGCAGAGGAGGAGGAGGCGGGTCTCGGGGGTGAGCGCCGCCTCGACCGCGGGGAGGTCCCACTCCCAGCGCGCGGCGCCGCGCCGGAGCGGAGCGGTGACGAGCCGGTCGGGGGCGGAGAGGAAGGGCGGGTAGATCGGCGTCGCCGTGAACGCGGCGCCGCCGACCGCGCGGCAGGCGACGTGCAACCCGGTGACGAGCCCGGGGAGCCAGACGAGCCACGCAGGATCGATCGACCACGCGTACTCCGCCTCGAGGTGGGACCGGACCGCCTCGACGAGCGACGGCCACGGCCCGGCGTAGCCGAAGACGCCGTGGTCGACTCGGCGCCGGAGCGCCTCCTCGATCGCGGGCGCCACGGCGAAGTCCATGTCCGCGACCCAGAGCGGCAGGACGTCTTGGCCGGCGTACCGGTTCCACTTGATGGAATCGCCGCCGCGGCGGTCGGGCGGCCGGTCGAAGTCGAAGGTCACGCCTCGGGAGGCGTAACACGCCGCGCGCCCGTCCGCTCGCGCCACGCCGCGAACCGCTCGCGCGGGACGCCCCGCCAGCGCAGGTCCTCGAGCCCCTCGGCGAGCGGCACGTCGGTGACGAGCGTCGCGAGCCGCCGGTAGAGGAGGGCGTCCTCCCAGCGCGCCGCGAGCGTCGCCGCGAGCCGATCGGCGCCGCGGATCGCCGCGGGCCAGCGCCGGAAGCCCTCCGGGATCGCCTCGAGCCGCGGGAACGCGCCGAGGAGCGCGCCCGCGGTCCGCTCGCCGAAGCCGGGGAGCCCGGGGATGCCGTCCGCGTCGTCGCCGACGAGGGCGAGGAAGTCCGGGATGCTCGTGGGCCCGAAGCCGCGCCGCGCCCGGAGCGCCGCCTCGTCCACGACGCGGCCGCGGATCCGATCCACCTGCACGACGCGCGTCCCCTCGAGGCACTGGCCGAGGTCCTTGTCGGGCGTGAGGATCCGGACCTGCTCGACCTCGCCGCGGAAGCGCGCCGCGGCGGTCGCGAGCGCGTCGTCCGCCTCGAACCGGTCCATCGACCAGACCACGACGCCGATCGCCCGCGCCGCGTCCTCGACGTCGTCGAACTGCGCGAGGAGCTCGGGCGGTACGCCCTCGTCCGACTTGTAGCCGTCGAGGAGGTCGTTCCGGAAAGAGCGGATGGGGTTGTCGAAGGCGATCGCGACGTGGGTCGGCGCCTCGGACGGATCACGCAGGAGCGCGAGCAGGCTCTCCGCGACGCCGACCGTCGCCTTGAGGTCCTTCCCGTCGGGCCCGGCGTGCGGCGGCCGCTTCGAGAAGTGGGCGCGGAAGAGCTCGAAGGTCCCGTCGACGAGGTGGACGCGCACGGTGGCTTTCTAGCCCCGGTCGAGCCGCCCCGCTCGGCGCCATCGCTTCGTCCCCGCCGCCCGATCCGGTGATTCGGGGCGAGGCACCTTGAACCCACCCCCCGCGCCGTGCGAGAACCCGGCCCCTCGTGATCCGGTTCGACGGCGTCTCCATGCAACACGGGCGGCAGATCCTCTTCATGGAGGCGTCCGCCGTCGTTCACCGCGGCGAGAAGGTCGGGCTCGTCGGCCCGAACGGCGCCGGGAAGTCGACGCTCTTCCGGCTCGTGACGCGGCAGGAGTCGCCGGACGAGGGGCAGGTCGCCGTCGATCGCGGCGTCACCGTCGGCCACTTCTCGCAGGACGTCGGGGAGATGTCCGGCCGGAGCGCGGTCGAGGAGACGATGGACGGGGCGGGTCCCGTCTCCGCGGTCGCCCACGAGCTCCACGCGCTCGAGCACGCCCTCGCCGACCCGGCGCGGGCGGACGAGCTCGACGCGCTGGTCGAGCGCTTCGGCCACGTCCAGGCGCGCTTCGACGAGCTCGGCGGGTACGCCCTCGAGTCGCGCGCGCGGGAGATCCTCGCCGGGCTCGGCTTCACGCCCGAGATGATGGACGGCGACGTCGGGTCGCTCTCCGGCGGCTGGAAGATGCGGGTCGCGCTCGCGCGAATCCTGCTCCTGCGCCCGGACGCGATGCTGCTCGACGAGCCCTCGAACCACCTCGACCTCGAGTCGATCATCTGGCTCGAGCAGTTCCTCGCCACCTACGACGGCGCGATCCTCATGACCTCGCACGACCGCGAGTTCATGAACCGGGTCGTGAAGAAGATCGTGGAGATCGACGGGGGCGAGCTCAACACCTGGGCCGGCGACTGGGACTTCTACGAGCGCGAGCGGGCGATCGCCGACGCGCACAAGCAGGCCGCCTTCGACCGCCAGCAGGCGATGCTCAAGAAGGAGCTCGCCTTCATCGAGCGGTTCAAGGCGCGCGCCTCGCACGCGGCGCAGGTCCAGTCGCGAGTGAAGAAGCTCGACAAGATCGAGAAGGTCGAGCCCCCCAAGGTGCACCAGACCGTGGACTTCGCGTTCCGCGGCGCGCCCCGCTCCGGCGAGGACGTGGCGCGGCTCGCGGGCGTGGAGAAGCGGTACGGCGCGCGGACGGTGTACGACCGGCTCGACTTGCTCGTGCGCCGCGGGGAGCGCTGGTGCGTCCTCGGCGCGAACGGCGCGGGGAAGTCGACCCTCCTCAAGCTCGTGGCGGGCGCGACCACGCCGGACGCCGGGACGGTGACGCTCGGGGCGAGCGTGAAGATGGGCTACTTCGCCCAGCACGCGATGGAGCTCCTCGACGGCGAGAAGACCGTCTGGGACGTGCTGCAGGACGCCTTCCCGCGCTCGTCGGTCGGAGCGCTCCGGACGCTCGCGGGCTGCTTCGGCTTCTCCGGCGACGAGATCGAGAAGCGCTGCCGCGTGCTGTCGGGCGGCGAGCGCGCCCGGCTCGTGCTCGCGCGGATGCTCTACGATCCGCCGAACCTGCTCGTCCTCGACGAGCCGACGAACCACCTCGACGTCGGGACGAAGGAGATGCTCGTCCGCGCGCTCACCGGCTACGACGGGACGATGATCTTCGTCTCGCACGACCGGCGGTTCCTCGCCGCCCTCTCGAACCGGGTGCTCGAGCTCGGGCCGGACGGCCCGGTGCCCTACGGCGGCGGGTACTCCGAGTACGTCGCGCGGACCGGCCGCGAGGCGCCGGGGCTGCGCGAGCTCGCGCGTCGCGCGTGAGGAGGCGGAGGCCGCGGAGACGCCGCGACCCCCGCCCCTGCGAAGTGCCGAACGC
>DASWCJ010000321.1:0-2169 GCA_036390155.1 Anaeromyxobacter sp. | reverse complement strand
GCCGGCGAGGAGGAGGTTGCTCTCGGCGAGGCGGGGCTGAATCGGGGTGACGTTGAGCGGCTGGAGGAGCTGCGCCTGGAGCAGCTCGCTCACGCGGCCGACCTCGTGGCGCGGCAGCGCGGCGTACGAGTCGGCGAGGAGCCGGTGGGCGGAGTCGCTCGTCGGGTCGGCCGCGAGCGACCTCCAGCCCTCGGCGAGCGCGAGCTGCTGGAACTCGAGGTCGCCGTAGATCCGGGCGAGGCTCGCGCTGCGCGCGGCGAGGTCCGAATCGAGCAGGAGCCGCGAGCGGTAGACCGCGCGGTCGTCGTTCAGCTCGACCGCGCGATCGAGGTCCCACAGGGCCTCGACCGGCCGGTTCGCGGCCTGCTTCGCGATCGCCCCGTAGAACCAGGGCGTCGGGTCGAGGGGATCGAGGTCCCTCGCGGTCGCGTACTCGCGCTCGTCGAGGCCGGCACGCTTCTCCTCGAAGTAGGCCTTGCCGAGGTAGCTGCGCACGAGCGCGTCGTTCGGCGCGAGGTTCGCGGCGATCTCGATGTCGCGCGCGCCGCGATCGAGCTCGCCGCGGCGGACGCGGGCGAGACCCAGGCCGAGTCGGGGGAGGGGATCGGCGGAGTCGAGCGCGATGGCCCGCTCGAACTCCCGCTCGGCGGCGGACGGGTTCACCTCGGCGAGCCGGGCGTACCCGAGGACGGTCCGGGTCCGCGAGAGCTCCGGCGCGAGCGCCGACGCCCTCTGCGCCGCCTCGAGCGCCGCGCCCACCTCGCCGAAGGAGGCATGCAGCTCGGCGAGGCGTGCCCAGGCGAGCGCGTCCTGCGGGTCGAGCGCGACGGCGCGCTCTACGCTCGACCGCGCGCCCACGAGATCGAAGCGCGACTGGAGCGCGTACGAGAGCGCGAGGTGCGCGGTGGCCGAGGCCGGCGCCGCCTCGACGGCGGCCCGGGCGAGCCGGAGCGCGCCGTCGCGGTCGTTCTGGACGACGGCGACGATCGTCTGGAGCGAAAGGGCCCCGGGGTCGTGGGGCGAGGCCGCGAGCGCCCGCTCGAGATCGGCGGCGGCCTCGTCCACGCGGCCGACGGCGAGCAGGAGCTGCGCACGATAGGTGAGCAAGCGGACGTCCGCGGAAGGCGGGACCTCGGCGATCGCGGCGAACGCGCCAGCGAGGTTTCCGAGCCGGTAGGCGGTGAGCGACAGCCGGAGCTGCTCCTGCACCCCCGCCTCGCGCACGAGGTCGGCCGGGCGCACGTCCAGTACCGGCGGATAGTGGAGCGCCCACCGGACGGCGTCGCGCGGCCGCGCCACGACCCGCAGCGCGGGAGGCTGGCCGCGCTGCGCGATGGCAGACTGCCCCCCGGCGAGGGTGAGGGAGCCCTGCGCGTTCTCCGCCAGCACCGCGCCCTCGAACACGGTGATCGAGGTGGCATCGGCCTCCGCCGTGACGATGAACTCCGTGCCGCGGACGCCCACGGAGACGAGCTCCGTGTTCACGTCGAGGCTGCGCGGGCCTCGCGTGAGGAAGTGGACCGCGCCGCGGAGGAGGTCGACCACGCCGGAACGCTCCGGCCCGGGGGCGCGCAGCTTGACGGTCGTGCCCTCCCCGAGCCGCAGGACCGATCGGTCGAGCAGAGCCACCACCGCGCGGCTCCGCGGGCCGACGCGGATCGTGTCGCCGGCGGCGAATGCCTCGTCGAGCTTCACCGGTGCCCAGTCGGATCCGCCAGCGCGCTGCGCCTCCACGGTCCCCTGGACGGAGACCGCGCG
The DNA here is from genome assembly GCA_036390155.1 of Anaeromyxobacter sp. Taxonomy (GTDB): domain Bacteria; phylum Myxococcota; class Myxococcia; order Myxococcales; family Anaeromyxobacteraceae; genus Anaeromyxobacter. Next base: position 411 of record DASWCJ010000321.1, on the reverse strand, counting down.
CGCGACCCGATCCGGCTCGAGCGCACCCGGCTCCGCTGGGCCGAACACGGCCGCGAGGAGGCTTGCTGTCAGGAGAACCCGAACCCGCGTGTATGGACCCATGCGCGAGGGACATCCTGCCACACGACGGGACCCTTTCGGATGTCCGAGCGTCCCCGAAACAGGGAGACCCCGGGAGATCTTTGGGATCTCCCGGGGTCCACACCTTACCCCCCCGCCGCTAGCCAAGAGCGCCGCGCGCGGAACGACGGCCCACTCAGTAGAGACCGCGCACGTCCGGGTATGTGACATCCCGGGACGAGGGGAGCCGACCTATTCGATGAGGCCGCGATCGAGGGCGAGCTTCCGCAGCTTGTCCTTCACCCGCTCGAAGCGCTTGCGGACCGCGGCGGAGTCGACCGGCGTGGAGCG
>DASWCJ010000320.1:0-2829 GCA_036390155.1 Anaeromyxobacter sp. | reverse complement strand
GGCGAGGAGATGCGTCACCTGAGCCCGAGGGAGATCCAGGTAGTACACGCGCGCTCCCCCGCGCTTGCCGCGGCTTACAGCCCGCTGTGCGATCCGGATCTTGCGGAAGCCGCCAGTCCCCGGCACCAGATCGCCTGCCTCGTCGCCTCCACGAATCGCCTCTTCACTTGGCCATCCTACCAGGTCGGCCACCTACTGAGTAGGATAATAGATGCGGGAACCGTGAAGATCAAGGGCACGGTCTCCTCGTAGTCGCCGGTCCGGAAAGCCCCCTGGTTGGCGAAGAAGAGGCGGCGCGCGAGCTCGTGCCGCGACTCACCGCGCCCTGGCCACACACCGAGGCCAGCGGCAAGCCGTGGAGGAGCCTGTCCCCGTAATCGAGTTCAACTTGGACTTGGACTTGGACTTGGACTTGGTCCTGGTCCTCGACCTTGACGGGACCTGGCAGACGAGGGGCTTGTGGCGAAGGCGGCGTGACGAGATCGCGACCGCCCCCCTCTCCCTGACCCTCTCCCCCCGCTGACGCGCGTGGGAAGAGGGAACAATCGTTCGCGGCGCCTAGCGCGTGGCCCCGGCGGCCCGTCGTCGAGGGGCCCGCGGGGGTCGGGCGCGGCAGCCGGTCAGCTCGGCTGGACATACTCGACCCGGAGCCCGCGAAGCTCGGTGAAGTCCGCGTCGGAGGTCACGAGGAGGGCCGCGCCGTTCCGTGCCGCACAGCCGGCGACCGCGGCGTCCGAGTTGTGGAGCCGCAGCCCACGACGCGCCATGTCCCCGGCGAGGCGTGCTCCCGTCTCGGCCGAACGGGCGTCGAGGTCGAGGATCTCGATGGCGGCGAACACCCCGGCGTAGAACCGCGCCCACCGTGCGGAGAGGCGCGGGACGGCGAGGAGCTCGAGCACCGTCATCGCGGAGACCGCGACGTCCTCCGAGCGGAGCAGCTCGACCAGCCGCTCGCGGGCGGCGTGCCGGCCGCGCTGCGCCTCCACGAAGAGCGAGGTGTCGACGACGACCACGGCGTCAGTCCTCCTTCCGCCGCCGTGCGATCTCGTCGGCGCCCTCCGGGTCGGGCGGGAGATCGCGGAGCATGGCGACGAGCTCCTCGGCGCGGTCGTCCCGCTCGAGCGCGTTCAGCGCGAGCATCTTGAGGAACGTGCCCGTCGAGCGCTTCCGCCCGAGGCGGCGCTCGGCGAGGCGGTCGATGCGGGCGCGCGTCTTCCGGTCGAGGCGGATGGTGAGGTCGCCGGTCTTCTTCGTCGCCATGCGTTGCATTGTATGCCTCCAAGGCACACATGGCGCAGAGCCGGGCGTTCGCGCCTGCCGCTGTACGCACGTGCAGGGTCCGGGCCACCGCAAGCGGCCGTGGCACGCGAAGTTCGGGGGCTCGAGCGGTGCGCCTCGCGCACCCGCCGGTCGGGCCGCGTCCGCTACCTCGGCCGGTTCTGCTCGAGCCAGGCGATGGTCTCGCGCAGGCCGTTTTCGAACGCGATCCGCGCCGTCGCGCTCGACTCGACCTTCGCCGCGTACGCGACCCAGTCGCAGTAGCGGGAGAGCGCGGCCCCCTCGCGCGCGGTCGTGGCGCGGAGGTCGCGCGAGAATAGCCGCTGGCCGTCCCGGAGGACCCGGTGGTACAGCAGCGGCGGCGCGCGGTTCAGCACGACCACGTCGACCCGATCTGTGGAGAGCGCCGACATGAGCTCCGCCGCGACCGTCGCCTCGTACCCGAAGGGCTCGTCCGGGATCCTGGCGGCGTAGATCGCGACGTCCACGTCGCTGTGAGGCTGCGCCATCCCCGTCGCGGAGGAGCCGAAGAGGTAGGCCTCGAGCACCTCCGAGCGGCGCGTGAGCACCTCCGTCAGGCGTGCGCGCAGGCTCTCGGCTCCGGCGGGCATGATGGGGAAGCCTGCGCCGGCGGGGTGCACGGCGCAAGGACTCGTTCCGCCGGTCCGTTCGCGGCCGCTACCTCGGCCGGTTCTGCTCGAACCAGGCGATGGTCTCGCGCAGGCCGTCCTCGAACGCGATCTTCGCCTTCCAGCCGAACTCGCGAAGTGCCCGCGAGGTGTCGAGCATCCGGCGCGGCTGACCGTCGGGCTTCGTCGTGTCCCAGACGAGCTCGCCCTCGAAGCGGCAGAGGCGCGCGACGAGCGGCACGAGGTCCCGGATCTTGATCTCGAACCCCGCGCCCAGGTTCACGGGCTCGCTCTTGTCGTACCGCTCGCACGCGTCGAGGATGCCCTCCGCGGCGTCGCGCGCGTGCAGGAACTCGCGCGAGGCGGCGCCGGTGCCCCACACGACGATCTTCCGCTCGCCGCGATCGCGCGCCTCGACGCACTTGCGGATGAGGGCGGGGATGACGTGCGAGGTGTGCAGGTCGAAGTTGTCCTTCGGGCCGTAGAGGTTCACCGGGAAGAGGACGACCGAGTTCGTCCCGTACTGCTGCCGGTAGGCCTCGCTCTGGACGAGGAGCGCCTTCTTCGCGATGCCGTAGGGCGCGTTCGTCTCCTCCGGATAGCCGTTCCAGAGGTCCTCCTCCTTGAACGGCACCGGGCAGAACTTGGGGTAGGCGCAGATGGTGCCGAGCGCGACGAGCTTCTTCAGCCCGACCTGGCGCGCGACCTCGATGAGCTGCACGCCCATCATGAGGTTGTCGTAGAAGAACTTGCCCGGGTTGTCCTGGTTCGCGCCGATCCCGCCGACGCGCGCGGCCATGTGGATGACGAGGGTCGGCTTCGCGTCGCGGTAGAGGCGCTTCACCGCCTCCATGTCGACGAGGTCGTAGTCCTTCGAGCGCGGGACGAAGACCTCGCGCGCGCCGCGGCGGCGGAGCTCCTC
>DASWCJ010000319.1:0-3943 GCA_036390155.1 Anaeromyxobacter sp. | reverse complement strand
GAGGCCGAGGTTCGCGAAGATCCGCAGCCGGTCCCGGGGCGCGAACGACTCCGCCTTGAGGTCGGCGAGCCGGCCGTTCGGGAACGTCACCACGGTCCGGTCGAGCGTCCGGATCCGGGTGGAGCGCATCCCGATCGCCTCGACGGTCCCGACCACGTCCTCCACCTTCACGAAGTCGCCGACCCGGAACGGCTGGTCGACCCCGATCGCGAGCGAGCCGAAGAGGTTCTCCACCGTCTTCTGGGCGGCGAGCGCGAGGGCGATGCCGCCGACGCCGAGGCCGGCGATGAGGCTCGCCACCTGGAACCCGAGCTCGTTCAGGACCGACACGAGGCCGAGCGCGAGGAGGGCGATCTTCGAGAGTCGCCGCCCGAGCGGGAGGAGCCCGCCGAGGCTCGCGTTCACCTTGGCCCAGGGGGCCTGCGCCGCGGCGCCGAAGGCGGCGTCGAGGGTGCGGAACCCGGCCCAGAACGCGACGAGGTAGGTGATCGCGCGCAGGAGCCGGCTCACCGCGTCCGACGCGTCGGCGTGGAGGTCGAGCGAGGGACGCAGCGCCGTGAACACCGCAATCGCCCAGAGTACCGAGAGCGGCCTCCCGATCCCCGCCACGATCGCGTCGTCCCAGGTCGCCCGGGTGCGCGAGGCGAGGTGGACGAGGGCGCGCCGGCTCGCCCAGCCGAGCGCCGCGCCGGCGAGGAGCGCGACCACCACGAACGAGGGGATCGCGAGCCACTGCCAGTAATGGAGCCCCTGCGGACCCTCCGCGAGGAGCGGCGCCGGGAGGTGTCGCTCGACCGCGGTTCCGGCGGCGAGGGCGGCCCGGAGGGCGGCGGCGGACGGGAGCGTCATCGGACCTGGAGGATAGCGCGCCCGGGGCCGGCGCCGGGTTACATTGAGCAGCGGAGGAGCCCGTGGCGCGTGTCCCGATGGAGTCGTTCGAGGAGGGTACCGAGCTCGTCCGCGTCTACCTCGCGGCGGCCCTGGAGGAAGCCCGCCGGATCGAGGAGGTCCTCGGCGCGGCGGCGGTGGAGTTCGCCGTCGAGGTCGAGGAGTTCGCCTCGCCCACCGCGCTCGGGTCGAACCAGGCGCGGCGCTGGGCGGGGTTCTGGGTGCGCCAGGCGGAGCTCGACCGCGCCGCGGACGCGCTCGAGCGCGGCGGCCACGTGGCGGGGCTGGTGCGGAGGTAGCGCCGCCGCTACTTCGGCCTGGGCAGCGGCTTGCCCTTCTCGAAGGACGCGTTCGCGCCGTACTTCGCGACGATCTTCTTCTTCGTCTCGAGGCCGGTCGCCTCGATCACGAACTTGGGGACGCGGCGCGCGCGGACGTCGGCGGTCCAGCGCGTGATCGTGCCGCGCGGGCGCCGGCGGGGCGCGGGGGACGGCCGGCGGGCCGCGCCGCGGGTGAGATCGGCCTGGAGCCGCGCCTCGACGAGCTCGCCGACGTGACGCGAGATCGCGCCGGAGACGCGGGAGGCGACGCGCTCGGCGACGTCGCGCAGGATGGCTTCGATGGAGGCGGACGAATCGGCGCGGGGCATGATCGCTCCTTGCGAGGGTTGCGGAGAATAGTCAATCCCCCGCCTTTTTCCACGCATTTCTTCCGCGCGCGCGTCAATTTCTGCGGCGGCGCCCGCGGGCGGACGGCGGGTCCGGGAGGAGCACGCGCCAATCCGCGGAGCGGCCCCTTTGGTACGGCGCGTCGGCGCGGCGGGCGGCGACTCCGCCGATCCCGCGCGCGAGGACCTCGCGCCGGAGCGCCTCCCCCGAGCCCTCGACGTGGTCGGCGTAGCGGAGGGGGCCGAGCCGCGGAACGAGCATCGCGAGGAGCCGCTTCCGGTCGCGAAGCGCGACGGGCCGCGTGTCGAGCGGCCCGAGCGCGAGGAGGTCCGTGGCGAGGAGCGTGACCGGGAGCTCGATCGCGCAGCGCACGATCTCCGCGCGGCCGCGGAGCCGCGCGCGCCGGCGGAGCGCGTCGGGCGAGGGCCGGCCGTCCTCGCCGAGCGCGACGAGCTCGCCGTCGAGCACCGCGTCCGCGGGGAGGCGCCCGAGCGCGAGCGCGACCTCGGGGAAGCGCCCCGCCAGCTCCTCGCCGCCCGGGGTCTGGAGCCGGGTCCGGTCCCCGGCGCGGCGCGCGAGCACGCGCAGCCCGCCGGCGGCGACCTCGAAGAGCCACCCCGGGCCCTCCGGGAGCGCGCTCGCCTCGTCCGGCCGCATCGGCCGGATCGGCCCCGCGCCGCGCCGCGGCGGGGCTCCGAGCCGGCGCGCCTCGGCGAGCGCCGCGTTCGCGCGCACGTCGCCCGCCGGCAGCTCCTCCACCCGGCGGCCGGTGAGGACCGACTCCTCCGGCACGGCGCGCCCGGGCCCGGCGAGCGCGTCGCGGTGCTTGAGGAGGAGCCACTCCTGCTTCCCGCCCGACGCGCGCCGCGTCCGCACGAGCGTCCACTCCCCCCGGAGCTTGTAGCCGGCGAGGTCGAAGACGAGCTTCCCGTCGGCGAGCGCGCGCCGCGGGTCGCCGTGCGGGCGCCAGGCGCCGCGGTCCCAGACGATCACCGGGCCGGCGCCGTACTGGCCCGCCGGGATGACGCCCTCGAAGTCGGCGTACTCCACCGGATGGTCCTCCACCTCGACCGCGAGGCGCTTGTCCGCCGGGTCGTAGGATGGGCCCTTGGGGACCGCCCAGCTGCGGAGCGTGCCGTCGAGCTCGAGCCGGAAGTCCCAGTGCAAGCGCCGCGCGGCGTGCTTCTGGACGACGAACGGCCGCGGCGCCTCGGGGGCGGCGGCGCCGGGGCGGGGCGCGCCGAAGGGCTCCGGGGTGGCGCGGGGATCGCGCTTCTCGCGGTAGCGGTCGAGGCGGTCGGGCATCGGGGGAAAGGTGTGTCGGGTGCGGGTTCGGGTCACCCGCTGACGGGGGTGCGGGATAGGCTCGCCGTCAACGTGTGGGGCTACCGCTCGCGCGACGTGTCGCGTCTGCTCGACCTTCCGCTCGCGGAGGTGCGCCGCCTCGCGCGCGCAGGCTTCGTCGCGCCCCGCCGCGTCGGGCGCAACGAGCTGCGCTTCTCGTTCCAGGACCTCGTGCTCCTGCGCGCCGCGGCCGAGCTCGTCCGCGCCGACGTCCCCGCCGCGCGCGTGCGCCGCGCGCTGCGCGCGATCCGCGCGCGCCTCCCCGAGGGCCGCCCGCTCGCCGGGGTGCGGGTCTCGGCCGACGGACGCGAGGTCGTCGTGCAGGACGGCGGCGCGCGCTGGAACGCGGAGACCGGGCAGGGGCTGCTCGACCTCGACGTCGAGGGGCTCGCGCGCCGGGTGGCGCCGGTCGTCCGCGCCGCGACCCGCCGCGGCCCGCCGCTCGACTCCGAGGCGTGGTTCCGCTGGGGCCAGGACCTCGACGGCGTCGCGCCGGTCGAGGCGGAGCACGCCTACCGCAGGGCGCTCGAGCACGACGCGGACCACGGGGGCGCCCACCTGAACCTGGGGCGCCTGCTCCACGAGCGCGGCGACGTCGCCGAAGCGGAGCTCCACTACCGTCGCGCCTCCGCGTCCCCCCGCGAGCGGTCGCGGGCCGCCTTCAATCTCGGCGTCGCGCTCGAGGACCAGGGGCTCGTCGACGAGGCGCTCCTCGCGTACGCGCGCGCGCTCGAGGCGGACCGCGCGCTCGCCGACGCGCACTTCAACGCGTCGCGGCTCCTCGCGGGGATGGGCCGGCGCGAGGACGCCGAGCGCCACCTCGCCGAGTACCGCCGGCTGTCGCCGAGGTAGACCCCCTCTTCCCGCCTCTCCCCCGGCTCGGGGAGCTCGACGAAGCTCAGGTGCCGGGCAGCGGCCGCGGCGGGGTCCGGGGCGGCATCGGCGGCGCCATCGCGGGCCGGGTCGGGCCGCCCGGGAGCGCGGCACTGCGCACCGGCTCGCCGTCCTTCCCGGCGCGGAGCACGCTCGTGGCGAGGGCGATC
>DASWCJ010000318.1:0-15604 GCA_036390155.1 Anaeromyxobacter sp. | reverse complement strand
CCCCCGTCGATGACCACGGCGCTGCCCGTGATCCCGGCGCCCTTGTCGCTCACGAGGAAGACGGCGTAGTCCGCGACCTCGCGGACGGTGAGGAGCCGGCGCATCGGGATCAGCGGGTAGAAGACGTCCTCGAGCACCCGCTCGAGCGGGACGTTCCGCGTCCGGGCGAGGTCCCCGAGCTGGTTGCGGACGAGGGGCGTGTCGACGTAGCCGGGGCAGAGCGCGTTCACGGTGATGCCGTGCTCCGCGCCCTCGAGCGCCGCGACCTTGGTGAGCCCGATGAGGCCGTGCTTCGCGCTGTTGTAGCCGGCCTTCCCCGCGAAGCCGACGAGGCCGTTGATCGACGCGACGTTCAGGACCCGCCCGCGCTGCTGGCGCTTCATGATGGGGAACGCGTGCTTGATCGCGATGAACGGCGCGATCTGCATCACCCGCACGAGCAGCTCGAACCGCTCCGTCGGGAACTCCTCGATCGGCGCGACGTGCTGGAGCCCGGCGTTGTTGACGAGGATGTCGAGCCGGCCGTGCGCCTCCACGACGCCCTGGATCGCCGCCTGGATCTGCGCCTCGCTCGTCACGTCGCAGGCCACACCGCGTGCGGCGAGGCCGCTCTTCGCGAGCTCGCCCGCGGCCCGGACCGCGGCCGGCTCGTCCTTGTCCGCGAGCGTCACCTTCGCGCCCTCGCGCGCGAGCTGCTCCGCGATCTCCCGCCCGATGCCGCTCGCGCCGCCGGTGACGAGGGCCGCGCGACCCTGGAGGATTTCGGCCATGGCTCACCCCGATGAGGTGGTGGACGACGACGGCTTCTTCACCCCGGTGAAGCTGCGCGCCACGAGCGCGCGCACCTCGCCGACGATGCCGCGCCGGAAGGCGAGGACGCACACCACGAACACGCCGCCGGTGATCACCGTCACCCACGACCCCATGTCCGCGAGGTAGTTCTCGAGGGCGACCACGAGCAGCGCGCCGACGGACGGGCCCACCACGGTTCCCATTCCGCCGAGCAGGGTCATGAGCACCACCTCGCCCGACCGGTGCCAGTGCACGTCGGAGAGCGAGGCGAACTGCAGCACCAGCGCCTTCAGGGAACCGGCGAGCCCCGCGAGCGTCGCCGAGAGGACGAACGCCACGAGCTTGTACCGGTCCACGTCGTATCCGAGCGAGAGGGCGCGCGGCTCGTTCTCCCGCACGGCGCGCAGCACGTGGCCGAACGGCGAGTGGATCGTCCGCCGGATCAGCCAGAACGCGCCGAGGAACGCCCCGAAGACGAAGTAGTACATCGTGTACTGGCTCGAGAGCGGGATGACCCCGAGCGCCTTGCCGCGCGGAATGCCCTGCAGCCCGTCCTCGCCGCCCGTCCAGCCCATCTGCACGACGAGGAAGAAGACGAGCTGCGCGAACCCGAGCGTGATCATCGCGAAGTAGATGCCGGAGCGCCGGATGGCGAGGCTCCCGATGATCGCGCCGAGGGCCGCGGCGGTCGCGGTGCCGGTCGCCACCGCGAGCTCGGTCGGGAGGCCCAGGAACTTCGCGGCGTAGCCCGTCACGTAGGCGCCCGCCCCGAGGAACGCGGCGTGCCCGAACGAGAGGAGCCCGGTGTAGCCGAGGAGGAGGTTGAACGCGCTCGCGAACAGCGCGAGGCAAAGCACGTTCATCGCGAAGACCGGGTACACGACGAATGGCGCGGCGAGGCCGATCGCGACGAGCGCGACCCAACCCCAGGTCTCGAGCGAGCGCAGCCGGGTCACCGCTCCCTCCCGAAGAGGCCGGCCGGGCGGATGAGCAGCACGAGCGCCATCACCACGAAGATGACGACCGCGGACGCCTGCGGGTACAGGAACTTGGTCAGCCCCTCGACGAGCCCCAGGCCGAGCCCGGTCACGATCGCGCCCGCGATCGATCCCATCCCGCCGATCACCACCACCGCGAACACGACGATGACGAGGTTCGAGCCCATCAGCGGGGTGACCTGGTAGACGGGCGCGGCCATGACGCCCGCGAACGCGGCGAGGGCCACCCCGAAGCCGTAGGTGATGGTGAACATGAGCGGGACGTTCACGCCGAAGGCCTGGAGGAGCCGGGGGTTCTCCGTGCCGGCGCGCAGGTACGCCCCGAGCTTCGTCTGCTCGATGACGAACCACGAGAGGGTGCAGACGAAGACGGACACCACCACCACCCAGCCCCGGTAGATCGGCATGAACATGAACCCGAGGTCCACCCCGCCCTGCAGCTGCTCCGGGACGGGGTACGAGTTTCCGGAGTTGCCGTAGAGGTGGTGGAAGATCCCCTCCGCGATGAGGGTGAGGCCGAAGGTGAGGAGCAGGCCGTAGAGGTTGTCGAGGCCGTACAGGCGCCGGAGCATCGTGCGCTCGACCACGACGCCGACGAGCCCGACCGCGGCGGGGGCGAGGAGGAGCGCCCACCAGTAGCCGATGCCAAGGTAGTTCGTCAGCATCCAGGCGGCGAACGCGCCCATCATGTACAGCGCGCCGTGCGCGAAGTTCACGACGTTGAGCAGGCCGAAGATGATCGCGAGCCCGAGCGACAGGAGCGCGTAGAACGAGCCGTTGATGAGGCCGACGAGCAGCTGGCCGGAGAGCGCCTGGATCATGGGGTCTCTGCGCCGCCGCGCCCCGCCCCGCAGGGCAGGGGCGAGGCGGTGGCGGAGCGCGGGCTACTTCTTCACGAGCGGGCAGGCCTGGGCCTGGACGCTCGGGAACGCGTCGGCGGCCGAGATCTTCTTCACGATCTTGTAGTAGTCCCAGGGGTACTTCGACTCCTGCGGCGTCTTCACCTGCACGAGGAACATCTCGTGCCGGAACAGCCCGTCGGGCCCGATCGTCCCCTTCCCGAAGAAGTCGTCCACCGGCGTCGCCTTCATCTTGGCGATGACCGCGTCGGCGGCGTCGGTGCCCGCGGCCTGGATCGCCTTCAGGTACTGGGTGGTGGCCGAGTAGAGGCCCGCCTGGACCATGGTCGGCATCGCCCTCTTCTTGTTGTCCGGGTGGCTCTGGAACTTCTTCGACCAGGCCCGCGTCGCGTCGTTGAGGTCCCAGTAGAAGGCGGTCGTGAGGTACAGGTTCTTCGCGGCGTCGAGCCCGAGGCTGTGGACGTCGGAGATGAAGACGAGGAGCCCGGCGAGGGTCTGCTTCGGCGTGATACCGAACTCCTTCGCCTGCTTGATGGTGTTGATGGTGTCGGCGCCGGCGTTCGCCATCCCGATCACCTTTGCGCCCGACGACTGGGCCTGCAGCAGGTAGCTCGAGAAGTCGGTGCTGTTCTGCGGGTGGAGGGCGTGCCCGAGCACCTTGCCGCCCGAGTCGGCCACGACCTTGGCGGTGTCGGCCTCGAGGGACTTCCCGAAGACGTAGTCGGCGGTGATGAAGAACCAGGAGTCGCCGCCGTTCTTCACGACCTCGCGGCCGGTGCCGTTCGCGAGCGCCCAGTTGTTGTAGGTGTAGTGCACGTTGTACGGCGTGCACTTCTCGCCGGTGATGGCGGTGGTGGCGGGTCCGGAGAGGATCGTCACCCGCTTCTTCTCGGCGGCGACCGGCATCACCGCGAGCGCCGTGCCGCTGTTCACGAGGTCCACGACCGCGTCCACCTTCTCCTCGTCGAACCACTTGCGGGCCGTGTTGGAGGCGATGTCTGCCTTGTTCTGGTGGTCGGCGGCGACCACCTCGATGGGCTTGCCGAGCACTTTCCCGCCGAAGTCGGCGACCGCCATCCTCACGGCGAGGGCGGAGCCGGGCCCGGCCAGGTCGGAGTAGAAGCCGGTCATGTCGGTGAGGACGCCGATCTTGACGACGCCGTCGGAGACCTTCTCCTGCGCGGCGGCGCCGGCGGCGACCGCGGCGGCGAGCGCCACGACGAGGGTTCGAGCGATGCGGAGCATGCGGGTTCCTTTCTTCGAGGTCAGACACCGAGGAAGCGCTGCAGCGACTCCATCCGTCCTGCGAGATCCCCGCGCTCGAGCACGTCCACGATCCGGCCGTGCTCGACGAGGAAGTGTCGGTCCGCGAGGGGGGCCACGAACCGGAAGTTCTGTTCCACCAGGATGATCGTGTAGCCCCGCTCCCGGAGCGCCCGCACCGCGCGCCCGAGCGCCTGGACGATCACGGGCGCGAGCCCCTCGGTGATCTCGTCGAGGAGCAGGAGGCGCGCGCCGGTGCGGAGGATCCGCGCGAGCGCCAGCATCTGCTGCTCGCCCCCCGAGAGGCGCGAGCCGGGCGAGCGGCGCCGCTCCTTCAGGTTCGGGAACATCGCGTGGATCTCGTCGAGGGGCATCCCGCCCGACCCGACCACCGGGAGCAGGGTGAGGTTCTCCTCCGCGGTGAGGCTCGCGAAGATGCCGCGCTCCTCCGGGCAGTAGCCGATCCCGAGGTGGACGATCCGGTGCGACGGCATCCCGATCGTCTCGTGACCGTTCACCACCACCGAGCCGGTCCGCTTGTCGACGAGCCCGACGATCGACTTGAGCGTGGTGGTCCGGCCCGAGCCGTTCCGCCCGAGGAGCGTGACGAGCTCGCCCGTGCCGACCGTGAAGTCCACCCCGTGGAGGATGTGCGACTCGCCGTAGAAGGCGTGGAGCCCGGCGACCCGGAGGAACTCGCGCGGGGCGGGCTGCGGCGGGACGGCGGCGCTCACGCGGGCGCTCCGATGTAGGCCTCGAGCACGGCGGGATCCTTCGACACCTCGTCGTAGCTGCCCTCGGCGAGCACCGACCCGCGCGCGAGCACGGTGACGCGGTCGGCGAGGTCCTGCACGACCGAGAGGTTGTGCTCGACCATCACCACCGTCCGCCCCTCCGCCACCTTCTGGATGAGCGCCACTACCCGGCCGACGTCCTCGTGCCCCATCCCCTGCGTCGGCTCGTCGAGGAGGAGCACCTCCGGGTCGAGCGCGAGCGTGGTCGCGAGCTCGAGCGCGCGCTTGCGGCCGTACGGCAGCTCGCCCGTGATCGTGTCGCGGTAGGTCTCGAGCCCCACCGCGGCGAGCAGCTCGAGGGCGCGGGCGTCGAGGGCCTCGAGGGTCCGCTCCGACCGCCAGAAGTTGAAGGAGGTGCCGAGCTTTCGCTGGAGCGCGACCCGGACGTTCTCGAGCGCGGAGAGGGCCGGGAACGTCGCGGATACCTGGAACGAGCGGACCATCCCCTTGCGCGCGACGTCGGCCGGCCGGACCGAGGTGATGTCCTCGCCGCGCAGCTTGATCTCCCCTCGCGTCACCGGGAGGAAGCGGGTGAGGAGGTTGAACACCGTCGTCTTGCCGGCGCCGTTCGGCCCGATGAGCGCGTGGATGGACCCCCGCGCCACGCGCAGGGAGACGCCGTTCACGGCCACGAACTCGTTGAACTGCTTCACGAGGTCGCGCGTCTCGAGGATGCACTCCACGCTCAGCCAACCTCCGCTCGACGGGTGAGCGAGAGAATAGCGACCGTTCACGCAACATGTGCGCCCGAAGGCGGGCTCGACCCGCACGGGGCGCGACCGCGAGCGGCGGGCCCCGCGTCGCCTCGCGGGAGCGCCTACTGGATTCCTCTGGCAGACTGCGCGCTTGGCGGGCTTTGACGCGACGGAGCGGGCGGAGGTGGCGTCCACGCCGCGTTTACCCACGGTCGCAACGAGACCGAGATGCAGTCGCCGGATCTACAGGAACCCGAGCTGCAGCTTCGCCGCCTCGCTCATCCGCGACGGGTCCCAGGGCGGGTCGAAGACGAGCTCGACCTCCGCGTCCTTCACGCCGGGGACGCCGAGCACGCGCCGGCGCACGTCGTCCACGATGACCGGCCCGATCCCGCAGCCGGGGGCGGTGAGGGTCATGATGATCTTCACCCGGTGGCCGCCCTCGACGGGCTCGGCCCCGACGACGTAGACGAGCCCGAGCTCGACGATGTTCGCCGGGATCTCCGGGTCGTAGACCTCCCGGAGCGCCTCCCAGACCTTCTCCTCGTCGAAGGGACCCTCGGCGGCGGCCGCGCGCTCGGCCGCGTACTTCCGCGCCTCCTCGGCGAACTCCTCGCCGAGGGCGTCCGCGTCCTTTCCCTCGATCCGGACGAGCCCGCCGGTCGGGGTCGTCGCGGTGAACGCGCCCCCGAGCCGCTGCTGGATGAGGACCGGCGTGCCCGCGGGGAGCGTCGCGTGCCATCCGCTCGGGACCCCCATGATGTCGACGTCCCGGAGGACGGTCACCGCCTGCCGTGCCATGGTCACTCCGTCGAGACGGGGTCACCCTTCCCCGCGAGCGCCGCCCGGAGGGCGTGCCACGCGAGGCTCGCGCACTTCACGCGCGTCGGGTACTCGTGCACCCCGCCGAAGACCGCGAGCTTGCCGAGCGACCCCTCGTCGCCGGCGGTCGGGCCCTGCGTCACGAGCTTGTGGAACCGCTCGAAGATCGCGTCGATCTCGGCGCGGGTCTTCCCCTTCACCGCGCCGGTCATCACCGACGCGGACGCCTTGGAGATCGCGCACCCGGAGCCCTCGAACCGCGCCTCCGCGACCCGATCGCCGTCGAGCCGCGCGAAGACCGTGAAGTGATCCCCGCAGAGCGGGTTCAGCCCCTCCGCGCGGTGGGTCGCGTCCGCGAGCGGACCGAAGTTGCGCGGCCGCTTCCCGTGGTCGAGGACCACCTCCTGGTAGAGGTCGGTGAGCTCCGAGGAGGACATCAGGCGAACACCTCCCGCGCCTTGTGCAGCGCGCGCACGAGGACGTCGATCTCCTCGCGCGTCGTGTAGAGGCCGACCGACGCCCGCACCGTGGCGGCGACGCCGAGCCGGTTCATGAGCGGCTGGGCGCAGTGGTGTCCGGCGCGGATCGCGACGCCCTGTCGGTCGAGGATCGTGGCGACGTCGTGCGGGTGGACGTCGCCGAGCAGGAACGAGACCACCCCCGCGCGCTCGCGTGGCGTCCCGACCAGCCGGACGTCGGGCACCTCGCGCAGCGCCTCCACGGCGTACGCGACGACCTCCCGCTCGTGCGCCGCGATCGCGGCCGGCCCGAGCCGCTCGAGGTAGGCGATCGCCGCCGCCAGCCCGACCGCCTCCGCGATCGCCGGGGTGCCCGCCTCGAACTTGTACGGGACGGCGTTGTAGACGGTCTTCTCGAAGGTCACGGAGAGGATCATGTCCCCGCCGCCCTGCCACGGGGGCATCTCCTCGAGGAGCGCGCGGCGGCCCCAGAGCGCGCCGATGCCGGTCGGGCCGTACGCCTTGTGGGCGCTGAAGGCGTAGAAGTCCACGCCGGAGCTCGCCGCGTCGAAGCCGAGGTGCGGCATCCCCTGCGCCCCGTCCACGAGCACCGGCACGCCCCTGGCCTTCGCGCGCGAGACGATCTCGGCGAGCGGCGTGACGGTGCCGAGCGCGTTCGAGACCTGGGTCACCGCGAGGAGCCGCGTGCGCGGGCCGAGGAGCCGCTCGAGCGCGTCGAGGTCGAGGTTCCCCGCGTCGTCCATCGGGACGACCCGGAGCCGCGCCCCCTTCTCCTCGCAGAGGAGCTGCCAGGGCACGATGTTCGAGTGGTGCTCGAGCGCGGTGACGAGCACCTCGTCCCCGGCCCCGACCCGGCGGCGCCCGAAGGTCTGGGCGACGAGGTTCACCGCCTCGGTCGTACCGCGGACGAAGATCACCTCGCGCGGGTCCGGGGCGCCGATGAAGCGGGCGACCGCGAGCCGCGCGTCCTCGAAGGCCTTCGTGGCCTTCTCGGAGAGGAGGTGGACGCCGCGGTGCACGTTCGAGTTCTCCTCCTCGTAGTAGCGGGTCATCGCGTCGAGGACCGACCGCGGCTTCTGCGTCGTGGCGGCGTTGTCGAGGTAGACGAGGGGCTTCCCGTGGACGGTCCGGCGCAGGATGGGGAAGTCCTCCCGCGCGCGCGCCGCGTCGAGCTGCGGCGGCCGCTCGGCGGGCGCGATGTGCCGCTTCGCCACGCTGCCTTCGTTCACCGCCGTCATGCCGCCTCCAGGATCCGCCCGCCCGCCGGGAGCCGGGCGGCGACGAGGTTCTTCGCGCGCGCCCGGAGCGCCGGGGCCCGGACCAGGCCCACCATCTCGCTCGCGAACGCCCAGATGAGGAGGCTCCGGGCGTCCGCCTCCGGGACCCCGCGCGAGCGCAGGTAGAAGAGCGCCGCCTCGTCGAGCTGCCCGACGGTGCCGCCGTGCCCGCACTTCACGTCGTCCGCGAAGATCTCGAGCTGGGGCTTCGCGTCCGCGATCGCGTCCTCGGAGAGGAGGAGCGACGAGGAGCTCTGGTACGCGACGGTCTTCTGCGCTCCGGGCAGCACCCGGACGCGGCCGGAGAAGACGCCGCGCGCCGAGCCGTCGAGGATCCCCTTGTAGCTCTCGGCCGTGGTGCAGCCGGGCGCCGCGTGCTCGACCCAGGAGAAGTGGTCGGAGATCCGCGCCCCGTCCGCCATGTAGAGCCCGTTCGCGTTCACCCGCGCGCCCTCGCCGGCGAGGCGGGTGCGGACCTCCGAGCGGGAGAGCCGGGCGCCGAGCGTGAACGAGTGCGCCGCGAGGCTCGCCCCGGCGGCCTGCTCCGCGTGGACCGCGCCGACGTGGAATGCCGTGGGCGACTCGCCCTGGAGGCGGACGTGCTCGACCGACGCGCCGGGGGCGAGGACGATCTCGGTCACGGCGTTGGTGAGCCCCTCGCCCCGGCCGAGGTAGACCTCCTCGACCGTCGCGCGCGCCCCCTCCTCCGCGACGATGAGGGTGCGGGGGTGGACCGCGCCGCGCCCCTCGGCGGCGTCGTTCACGAAGACGAGGGCGAGCGGCAGGTCGATCGCGGCGCCGCGCGGGAGGAGGACGAACCCGCCGTCCTCGAAGAGCGCCGCGTTCGCGGCGACGAAGGCCTGATCGTCGGGGCGCGCGAGCCGGCCGAGGTGGGGCCGGACCTGGTCGGGCACCTCGCGCAGCGCCTGGGCGAGGGACGTGAGGATCGCGCCCTGCGGGAGGCGGCTGCGCGTCGAGAGCGACGGGTCGAGCCGGCCGTTCACGAAGACGAGGCGGGGACCCTCCGGCGCCGGGCCGTGGTCCACGAGGGTCCGCGCGAGCGTGGGATCTCCCGCGGGCGCGCGGACGAGCGGCACCGCCGCGAGCGCGGCGAGGCTCGTGAAGCGCCAGTCCTCGTGGCGGGCGGTGGGGAGCCCGAGCGCCTCGAAGCGCCCGAGCGCGGCGTGGCGCGCGTCGGCGAGCCACGCCGGCTCGCCCGCCGCCGCGGCGAAGGAGCGGACCAGCCCGGTCTCGGCGGCGTTCGGCGCCCTCGCCATGGCTCAGGCCCCCGCCGGCGCGGTCGCGGGCGCTGCATCCGCGGCCCACGCGTACCCGGTCTTCTCGAGCTCATCCGCGAGCTCCGGCCCGCCGGAGCGGACGATGCGGCCCGCCGCCATCACGTGGACGTGGTCGGGGCGGACGTACTCGAGCAGCCGCTTGTAGTGGGTGACGAGGAGAATCGCCCGGTCGTGGCGGCGGAGCGCGTTCACCCCGCGCGCGACCACCCGGAGCGCGTCGATGTCGAGGCCGGAGTCGATCTCGTCGAGGATCGCGAGCCGGGGCTCGAGCACCGCCATCTGGAAGACCTCGTTCCGCTTCTTCTCGCCGCCGGAGAACCCCTCGTTGAGGGAGCGGCTGCCGAAGGCGGGGTCGAGCTCGACGAGGCGCATCTTCTCCTTCGCGAGCACGAGGAAGTCCATCGCGTCGAGCTCCTCCTCGCCCCGCGCGCGGCGCACGGCGTTGAGCGCGGTGCGCAGGAAGTAGAGGTTCGCGACGCCGGGGATCTCGACCGGGTACTGGAAGCCGAGGAAGAGCCCGGCTGCGGCGCGCGCCTCGGGCACGAGCGCGAGGAGATCCTTGCCGTCGTAGGTCGCCGTGCCGGCGGTCACCTCGTACGCGTCGCGCCCCGCGAGCACGCCCGCGAGCGTCGACTTGCCCG
The DNA here is from genome assembly GCA_036390155.1 of Anaeromyxobacter sp. Classification (GTDB taxonomy): domain Bacteria; phylum Myxococcota; class Myxococcia; order Myxococcales; family Anaeromyxobacteraceae; genus Anaeromyxobacter. The sequence goes on along the minus strand of DASWCJ010000318.1, from coordinate 5,685 downwards.
AGCCGTTCGGGCCCATGATCGCGTGCACCTCGCCCGGGCGGAGCTCGAGGTCCACGCCGCGCAGGATCTCCGCGCCGTCCGCGATCCGGGCCTCGAGGCCCTGCACGCGCAGGAGCGCGCCCTCTCCGTTCTTCGACGCCATCTAGCCGACGCTCCCTTCGAGCGACATGCCCAGGAGCTTCTGGGCTTCCACCGCGAACTCCATCGGCAGCTCCTTCAGCACCTGCTTCGCGAAGCCGTTCACGATCATCGAGACCGCGTCCTCCTCCGAGATGCCGCGCTGCCGGCAGTAGAAGAGCTGGTCCTCGCCGATCTTCGAGGTGGTCGCCTCGTGCTCCACCTTCGCGGTCGGGTTCCGCACCTCGATGTACGGGAACGTGTGGGCGCCGCAGCGGTCGCCGATGAGGAGCGAGTCGCACTGCGAGTAGTTGCGCGCGCCGACCGCGCCCTTCGCCATCCGGACCAGGCCGCGGTAGGTGTTCTGGCCGCGCCCGGCGCTGATGCCCTTGGAGATGATGGTCGAGCGGGTGTTCCGCCCGAGGTGGATCATCTTCGTGCCGGTGTCCGCCTGCTGGCGGTGGTTCGTGAGCGCGACCGAGTAGAACTCGCCCACCGCGTCGTCGCCCGCGAGGATGCACGACGGGTACTTCCAGGTGATGGCGGAGCCGGTCTCGACCTGCGTCCAGCTGATCTTCGCGCGCGCCATCGCCTTCCCGCGCTTCGTCACGAAGTTGTAGATGCCGCCCTTCCCCTCGGCGTCACCCGGGTACCAGTTCTGCACGGTCGAGTACTTGATGGTGGCGCCGTCGAGCGCGACCAGCTCGACCACCGCCGCGTGGAGCTGGTTCTCGTCCCGCTGCGGGGCGGTGCAGCCCTCGAGATACGAGACGTGCGCGCCCTCGTCCGCGACGATGAGCGTCCGCTCGAACTGGCCCGTGTCCTTCGCGTTGATCCGGAAGTAGGTGGAGAGCTCCATCGGGCAGCGGACGCCCTTCGGGACGTAGACGAACGACCCGTCGGAGAAGACCGCGCTGTTCAGGGTCGCGTAGAAGTTGTCGGTGTACGGGACGACCGAGCCGAGCCACTTCTCGACGAGGGTCGGGTGCTCCCTCACCGCCTCGGAGAACGAGCAGAAGACGATCCCGAGGTCCGCGAGCTTCTTCTTGTAGGTGGTCGCGACCGAGACGGAGTCGAACACCGCGTCGACCGCGACGCCGGCGAGCCGCATCTGCTCCTCGAGCGGGATGCCGAGCTTCTGGAAGGCGTTCCGGAGCTCCGGGTCCACCTCGTCCATCGACCCGAGCGCCTTCTTCTGCTTCGGGGCGGAGTAGTAGACGATCGACTGGTAGTCGATGGGCGGGTGCCGCACGTTCGACCAGGTCGGCTCCTCGAGCCCGAGGGTCAGCCAGTGCCGGTAGGCCTTGAGCCGCCACTCCAGCATGAAGGCGGGCTCGCCCTTCTTCTCCGAGATGAGCCGGACGATCTCCTCGGACAGACCCGGCGGGACGCGGTCCTCGTCGATCTCCGTGACGAAGCCGTAGCGGTACTTCTGCTCGGTGAGGTCCTTGAGCTTGTCCGCGGTGGTCATGGCGCGTGGGCTCCGATCCGCACCGGCTTTTCGTCGGCGCCGGGCTCGCCGGGCTCGCCGGCGCGGAACGGGGCGATCGACGAGAGGGGGAGCCCGCGCAAGGCGCTCTCGATGGCGCGCGAGACCGGATCCCAGCTCGCGCGCGCGAGGCAGGTGTCCTCGATCTCGCAGTCGATCTTGCCCGGCTTCGCGCACTCGGTGAGCGCGATGGGCCCCTCGAGCGCCTCGACGATCTCCGCGACCGAGATCGCGTCGGCGGGGCGTGCGAGCCCGTAGCCGCCGTTCCGCCCGCGGTGCGAGATCACGAGGCCGGCCTTCGCGAGCTCCTTCGCGAGCTTCGAGACGGTGGGCAGGGGGACGCGCGAGCGCTCCGCGAGCTCCTGCGCAGTGAGCGTCCCCGTCGCCCGCGCGAGGTGCGCGAGGATCAGGATCGCGTAGTCCGTCAGCTTCGACATCCGGATCATCCCGGCTCCTCCGTCCCGGCTCTCCATCCGATGAGAGCCAAGCTGGACTGAAAGGGTCCAGATACAATTAGTGTCCTAACCGGGCCGGGACGGGTTTCATGCCGGAGACGCCGCTTTCACCGGGCCCCAGACGGGGCTATTCGGGGGAGGAGCCGCCACGGTGGAGGGGGGCGTCGAGCGTGCGCCCGCCCACCTCGACGTAGAGGTGGTCGGCGACGAGGGTCACGGACGCCTCGATGCGCCGGTCCTCGTGGGCGGCGAGGTCGCGGAGGAGCGCCGGGTCGGCCGCCGCGAGGTCCGCGCGCCCGACGCGCAGGAGCCGCCCCGCTCGCGCCTCCGCGAGGAAGGCCTCGAGGCGGCGCGGCGAGTCGAACAGGACGGCGACCTCGGCGCCCGCGTTCTGGTTCACGTCGCGCTCGATCCGCTGCGGCTCGGGCTTGCCCACCCGCACGAGCGCGGCGGTCCGGCCGTCCGGCAGCACCGCGGCGAGGTCGGGCGCGTCGGGCTCGCAGAGCCCGGGCCCGAAGGTCATCCCCTCCCGCCACTTCCAGGCGAACGCGAGGATCCGCAGCCAGAGCCGCTCCATCGTCTCCGACGGATGACGGGCGACCTTGAACGAGACCTCCCCGGAGACGCCGACGTCCGCCTGCGAGAAGCGGAGGTCTACGTGGTGGAGCGTGGAAGGGAGGGCCATGCCGCCGTGATGGATGCCCGAATCGGCCGCGGCGCGCCAGCGAGATCAGCGGTGGCGCGTTCCGCGGGCGCGGCGGGGGGGTCGGCTCCCCTTCGCCCCCGCCGCGGGAGCGGACGAGCTCTTGCGCGCGCCCAGCCCGAGCGTCTCCCCGGTGCAGCGATCGCACGCGTCGCCGCAGGGGTCGATCGCCTCGCCGAAGTGGCCGACGAGCGCCTGGTGCCGGCAGCCGCCGTCCTCGACGAGCCGGAAGAGCGCGCGCGCCTGCCGCTTCTGCCCGGCGGCGACCTGCGCGTCCGCGTCCTCGGCCATGCGTTCCCAGGAGAGGACGTCCACCCACGAGTAGAAGAGGACGCAGGTCGAAGGCTTCCCGTCGCGCCCGGCGCGGCCGATCTCCTGGTACCAGGCCTCGGCGGAGCGGGGCAGGTCGCGGTGCACGACGAAGCGGATGTCCGGCTTGTCGATCCCCATCCCGAACGCGACCGTCGCGACGACGACGTCGATCGCGCCCGCCTGGAAGGCGTCCTGCACCTTCGTGCGCCTCTCCGCGTCGAGCCCGGCGTGGTACGCCGCTGCGCGGACGCCGCGGGCGCGGAGGTCGTCGGCGAGGTCCTCGACCGACTTCCGCGAGAGCGCGTACACGATCCCGCTCTCGCCGCGGCGCGCGCGGACGAACCGGCCGATGGCCTCGCGCGCGCTCGGCCCCTCCCCCTTCTTCACCGCGTGGATCGTCAGGTTCCGCCGGAAGAAGGAGCCGCGCACGAGGAGCGGGTCGCGCATCCCGAGCTGGCCGGCGATGTCGCGGACCACCTCGGGCGTCGCGGTGGCGGTGAGGGCGAGCACCGGGGCGCCGAACCGCGCCCCGAGCCCGGAGAGGTTCCGGTACGCCGGCCGGAAGTCGTGGCCCCAGTGGCTGATGCAGTGCGCCTCGTCCACGGCGATGAGCGCGAGCGGCACGCCCTCGAGCGCGGCGCCCACCGAGGCCTCGAGCCCCTCCGGCGCGGCGTAGAGGAGCTCGATGTCGCCGCGGCGGAGTGCCCGGATCCGCTCGCGCCGCTCCTCCGGCGCGAGGGTGGAGTTGAGGAACGCCGCGCGGAGCCCGACCCGCGCCATCGCGTCCACCTGGTCCTTCATGAGCGCGATGAGAGGCGAGACGACGAGCGTCGTGCCGCCGAGGAGGCGCGCCGGGATCTGGTAGGTGAGCGACTTGCCCGCGCCGGTCGGCATCACGCCGATGCAGTCGCGCCCGGCGACCACGGCGTCCACGATCTCGCGCTGGCCCGGCCGGAAGGCGGGGTGGCCGAAGGTCGCGCGGAGGAGCTGCGCCGGATCGCCCTTCGGAGCGCGCGCGGGCACGGGCCGGGCCGCGAGCGCGCGCGCCACCTCGCGCAGCGTGGTGACGAGCGCGGGCGCGAACAGGGCGGGCGCCTCGCGCCAGCGCGCGCGGAGCGCGTCGAGCCGGGACGCGAGCGCGTGGCGCCGCGCGGCGTCGGCCGGGTGCTCCTCGCGCACCGCGGCCGCGAGCGCCTCGACCTCGCGCTCGACCTCCTCCTCTGCGGTGCGCTGGCGGCTCACGGGCTCCCGAGTCTACGCGCTATAAAAAGACGACGGGCGCGATCCGCATCGGACCGCGCCCGCGGGGACCGCCGGAGTGCGCTCGCTACTTGCCGAGCTTCGCGTCCTCGACGATGACCGGGTACGAGTACCCGGCGCCGAAGTCCTTGTCGATCCGGACGACGCCCTTCACGATCACCGTGTCGCCGACCGCGGCCTTCTCCGCCGTCGTGACGGTGAGGTCGTTGTCCTTGCCGGCGGAGCCGGAGCCGTCGCGGATGTGGAGCCAGTTTCGGCCCATGATCTGCTCGTTGTACTTGACGACCTTGCCGCGGATGGAGACCGGCTTCTCCTTGAGCGCGGCGCGCTGCGAGAAGACCTCGGAGATCGTGCGCGCGTCGGCGCCGGACGCCTTCGGGACCTTCACGCTGCCGACGTCGGCCGGACCGGCCGCCGCGGCGGCGTGCTGCGCCGCCATGTTGGCCGGGGGGGCACCCGGAGCGCCGCCGGGGCCGCCCATCGCGCCCATGCCGCCGCCCATCCCGGCGCCCATCGGCGCGCCCGCGGCCTCCTGGCCGGCGAGCGTTCCGAAGTAGACGATCTCGAACTTGCGCTTCAGGGTCTTCGACTCGAAGTCGGGCATCGGCATCGCGTTCGCGACGACGACCTCGTCCCCGGCGGCCTTGTCGGTCTTCGGGACCGCGGCCCAGGTCTCACCCTGGTCGGTCTTGAGCCGGAGGTAGCTGTACGGCTCGGCGTCGAGCCGCTCGACGATCTTGCCCTTCACGGACGCGGACGGAGCCGCCTGCCCAGGGCCAGGGCCAGGACCAGCGGCCTGAGGCTGGACGGCCTCCTTCTTCTTGCAGGCCGCAACTGCGAGCGTGAGGAGCAGGACGGCAGAAAGACGACGCATGTGACGAAACCTCCGAAGGCGTTGGTATTCCCCCGTCGATGGGGGCTGCCGGGGGGCCGTACCTTACCCCAAACCGGGTCGGGTTCCATAGCCGAACACCGACGCGGCGCGGGCTGTTCCCGGCGCGCGCCCCTGCGGCAACTCGCCGCGGATCCAGGGAGCAGGCGAGCCGGAGTGCGGTCGCCCGGAACCTCTGGCGGATCAGGCGATCCGCTCGCGGAACCGACGCGTCGCCGCGACGAGCACGGCCCCCCCGATCAGTGCCAGCGCGAGGAGCTGCGGCCAGAGCTCCGCGAAGCCGGCGCCGCGCATCAGCGTCGTCCGCATCACCTCAGCGTAGTAGCGGACGGGGTTCAGGTAGGTGACGGCGCGGAGCCAGTCCGGCATGGCGCGGATCGGCGTCACGACGCCGGAGAGCAGGATCGCCGGCAAGACGAAGAGGAAGCCGCCGAGGAACGACTGCTGCTGGGTCGCG
>DASWCJ010000317.1:0-10398 GCA_036390155.1 Anaeromyxobacter sp. | reverse complement strand
GTTCGAATCCCTGTGGGGTCAATTAGCTTCGACCGGTGCTTCCCGCCCTGGTCCGCTTCGCGCGCCTCCGGCGCGCGCGACGATGGCTTCGCCACCGTCATGGCGGCCCAGGGCACGCTGACTCCTCAGGGCGGAAACCGGGGTTCGAATCCCTGTGGGGTCACTGCAGCTCTCATCGTCGCCGCCGGGCCGCCATCGCGCGCCTCCGGCGCGCGCGACGATGGCTTCGCCTCCGGCGCGGCGGACTTTGACACGACCCCGCTCGCCCGGTAGGTTTCGCCCGCCTCTCTCGGCCCCATCGTCTAGAGGCCTAGGACACGGCCCTTTCAAGGCTGTAACCCGGGTTCGAATCCCGGTGGGGTCATCTCTCCGTTGAACGCCACCGCCTGTCCCTGGCCTCTCATGCGCGCCTTCGGCGAGCGGCCAGGCGCCTTTCCCCATCCGGGCGGCCGGCGATCCAAGAGCCCCTTCGCGCGCGGGGCTTACCTTGCCTCCATGCACGAGATCGCCTGGAGGAAGGTGTGCTGCCCGGTGGACTTCTCCCGCGAGTCCCGCGCCGCGTTGGAGATCGCGGTGGACCTCTGCCGGCGTCTCGGCGCGGAGCTCACGATCCTGCACGTCCAGGAGGACCACACCGGTCGCAACGGGGAGCTCGACGCCTGGACGGAGGACGCCGCGCGCCTCGGGATCCGCACGCTCGCGGCGACGACGCGCGGCGATCCGAAGACCGCGATCGCGCGCTGGACCCACCGCCACGGGTTCGACGCCATCGTGATGGGCACCCACGGCTGGACCGGCCGCGCGCGCCAGCTCGTCGGCTCCGTCGCCGAGAACACCGTCCGGCACGCCGCCTGCCCGGTGATGGTGATCCACGAGGGGTGGGCGCGCGCGCACCTCCACGAGGACGAGGGCGCGACGGCCCACTGACCTCCCCCGCTACGCGGTTCGCCAGGGCTCCGAGGCGCGGAGCGCCGCGACGATCGCCCGCGTCGAGGGCGACCGATTCAGCGTGTAGAAGTGGATCGCCGGCGCGCCGCGCCGGAGGAGGTCCGCGCACTGGAGGGCTGCGTAGGCGACGCCGAGCTCGCGCGCGCCGTCCGGATCCGCGCGCCGGATCTCCATGGCGGCCTGGAGCGGCGCCGGGATCGACGCGCCGCAGAGCGCGGTGAACCGCTCCACCTGCTCCACGTTCGTGAGCGGCATGATCCCGGGCACGATCGGCAGGGTGATCCCCGCCGCCCGCGCGCGCTCGACGAACCCGAAGAAGCGCGTGTTGTCGAAGAAGAGCTGGGTGACGAGGAAGTCGGCCCCGGCCCGGACCTTGGTCGCGAGATTCGCGAGGTCACGCTCGAGGTCGCGCGTCTCGACGTGCCCCTCCGGGTAGGCCGCGGCGCCCACGCAGAACTTCCAGCGCTCGGGGCGCGACCGGATGAACGCCACGAGGTCGCTCGCGTACGCGAAGCCCTGCGGGTGCGGGACGAACGTCGCCTCCCCACGGGGCGGATCCCCGCGGAGCGCGAGCACGTTCTCGACGCCGGCGTCCGCCACCTCGTCGAGCACGGCCGCGATCTCGTCCCGGGAGGAGCCGACGCACGTCACGTGCGCCATCGCCTCGATCTCGGTCTCGCGCTTGAGCCGCTTCACGAGCTCGACGGTCTTCTGGCGCGTCGAGCCGCCGGCGCCGTACGTGACCGACACGTAGGCGGGGCCGAGCGGGCGGAGCGCCTCGACGGTCTCGAACAGCGAGCGCTCGCCCTCCGGCGTCTTCGGAGGGAAGAACTCGAAGGAGAAGGCGGGCTCGGCGCGCTCGCGGGCGGACCGCAGGAGGTCGGTGATCTTCACGCCGGCGGGAGATTAGCGCGGGCTCCTCCCCGCGCGCCACCTTCCGGCGGGCTCGTCAGCGCGGGAGCCAGCTGATGTGGAACGTGGCGGCGGGCGCCGGCTCGCAGGACTCGAGCCGCACCTCGACCGCCTTCATGTTCGCGATCTCGAGCCCGCGCTGGAGGATGCCCGTGTACCAGGCCGGCACCCCTCCGACGTCGTTCAGCCAGAGCTCGCTCCGCGTCGGCCCGAGCACGCGCGTGCGCGACTCGGTGAAGTTGTTCCCGAGCCGGATGAAGGTCGCGGCGTAGTCGACGATCATCTGCGGCGCGATCTGGCGCGCGAGCGCGGACATCATCTTTCCCGGGTAGGACTGGATGAAGGAGTCGATGTGCGCGCGCCCGGCGCGGTAGCACGCCTCGTCCGCCGGCACGTCCGGGAACGCCGCGTTCGCGGCGATGGCGACGCAGCTGTGGAAGACGTCCGACGGGTAGACGGACTGGAGCGGCTCGTCGAGCGAGAGGCCGGCCTCGCGCAGGCGCTTCTTCACCGCGGCGTCGAGCCGACCCTTGAGCGCCCGCTGGAAGAAGGCCTCGACCGCGACCTGGTAGATGTACCTGTCTGCCACGCCGTTCCCGCCCCCGGGGTCCGTACTCAGCGTACGCCATTACAGCCCGGCGCCGGTCCCGCCGCAACGGACTGCGCGTCCGACCGCCGCCCACGGCCGATGGTGACGTTGACAGCCGAGCGCCCGGCGGCCATGCATGAGCAGCCCGTGTCCAAGCCTCGCCGCTACATCACCCCCGAGGGCTTCCGCCGCCTCGCCGAGGAGCACGGGCGGATCTGGAGCGTCGAGCGACCCCGCATCGTCGCCGAGGTCGAGGCGGCGGCGGCGCTCGGCGACCGCAGCGAGAACGCCGAGTACATCTACGGGAAGCGGAAGCTCCGGGAGCTCGATCGGCGGCTCCGCTTCCTGTCGGAGCGGATGGACGCGCTCACGGTGGTGGATCCGAAGCCGCACCCGACCGGCCGCGCCTTCTTCGGCGCGTGGGTCACGATCGAGCACGAGGATGGCGACGAGCGCACCTACCGGCTCGTCGGGCCGGACGAGTTCGACGCGGGGCAGGGGCTCATCAGCGTGGACGCGCCGCTCGGCCGCGCCCTGCTCGGCAAGCGCGAGGGGGACAGCGTGACGTTCGAGCGACCCTCCGGCCGGGCGGACGTCGTCGTGATCGAGATCCGCTGGTCGCCGCCGGACGCGTAGAGCGCCGCAGGGCTCGCGTGACGGCGGCCATCGCCCCGGCGGGTGATCCGCGGACGGGGCGGGGAATGCGCAGCGTGTGCCCTGGCCCGGGAACGCGGGCGGGGGAGCGGGACATGGCGATGAACTGGAAGGCGGTACGGTCGGCGCTCGATCGCGACGAGCTCCTGCAGCGGATGGGGCTCGAGCGCAGGAGCCCGGGGAGCGACTTCTTCACCGGCCTCGGGCTGTTCTCGGTCGGGGTCCTCGTCGGCGCCGGGCTCGGGCTCATGTTCGCGCCGAAGCCGGGCGAGGAGATCCGTTCCGCGCTCAACGACGCGTGGCGCAACCGCGGTCGCCGCTCCCAGGATTTCCAGCGGGACCTCGGGATCGAGGGCGCGCCGGGCGCCAGCACGCCGGGCAGCCACTAGCGCGGCGCACCTACGCGCCGGCGCCACCCTCGGCCGCCGCCTCGGGCGCGGTCACGGCGGCGAGCCGGGCCCAGAGCGCGTCGGTCCCGGTCCCCTCCACCGCGGAGAAGGGCACCGCCTCGCCCCGCGCGAGCCCGAGGTCCGCCTCGACCGCGCGGAGCGCCGCGCCGACGCGCGTGCGAGCGAGCTTGTCGGTCTTGGTCGCGGCGACGATCACCGTCCGGCCCGAGCTGCGCAGGAACGCGAGCGCGTCGCCGTCGCTCTCGGAGGGCGGATGACGCGCGTCGACGATGAGCACCACCGCGCGCAGCACGTCGCGGCCGCGGAGGTAGTCCTCGATCATCGCCGCCCAGCGATCGCGCTCGTCCTTCGACACCTTCGCGTAGCCGTAGCCGGGCAGGTCGCAGAACCGGAGCTGCCGCGGCCGCGCCGCGGGGGTCGGCCGCACCGCGACGTCGAAGAACTGGAGGGCGCGCGTCCGGCCCGGCGTGGCGGAGACGCGCGCGAGCTTCTTCTTCCGGGCGAGCGCGTTCAGCATGGACGACTTGCCGACGTTGGAGCGCCCGACGAACGCGATCTCGGGCGCGGGCCCACGCGGCCACTCCTCGGGCTGGGTCGCGGTCTTCGAGAAGTCGGCGGACACCACCTGGACGGGCACGGGGTCACTTCCTCGCCGGGGCGGACGCCGGCGGTGGCTCTTCCCAGTGGCGGATGAGCGGGAGCATGCGGGCGTACTCGAACCGGACGAGGCTCGGCGTCGAGTCGGTGTGGCACCCGGCGCAGGTCTTCTCCCCCGGCTCGGCGAGCCCGACGGCGCGTGCGAGCTCGGCGTCTCGCATCACGTACGGCGCGGAGTAGACGCGCCCGGGGCCGTGGCACGCCTCGCAGGAGACGCCGGCGATGCCGTCCTCCAGGTCCGGCGCGTGGCAGCCCAGGCAGCGGCGGTCGCCGCGGCTGCGCTCGGGCAGGACCTCGCGCGCCCGGGCGTGGGGCGAGAACCGCCACGCGTCGTACGCCGCGGGGTGGCAGGCCTTGCAGGTCTCCGGGCCGACCTTGTCCGCCGCACGGATCGCGGCGGGCGCGGCCAGCGCCGCGAGGAAGAGGAGCGCGGCGAGCGCGCAGCGGGAGACGGGGCGGTGGGTCACGGGCCCGGAGTATAATGCGCCATGCGCCCGATCGGCCTCATCCTCGTGCTCGTCGTCGCCTGCGCCCTCCCCGCCGTCGCCGAGGCCCGCGCCTGGAAGGGGATCAACCCGGGCGCCACCGCCCAGGCCGAGGTGGTCGAGAAGTTCGGCGAGCCGACGACGAAGACCAAGCGGACGGGGCGGACCGTCCTCGCCTACTACGGCGACCAGGCGCCCGACGGCACACGGCAGGCCCAGTTCCACGTCGACGCGCAGGGCATGGTGGTCGAGATCACGATCTTCCTCACCGCGCACCTCGACGCCGAGACGATCGAGGGCACCTACGGGAAGCCGCCGCAGAAGACCTTCGTCGAGGACACCTTCCAGAAGGTCTGGCTCTACCCGAGCCAAGGCGTGACCGTGTACTTCACCAAGGAAGGGACCGTGGAGGCGCTCTCCTTCGCCGCCGGGACGAAGGGCCAGCCGAAGCCGGCGGCCGGCGACAGGGATCCGACGCCCGCGGCCGCGCGGTAGTGCGCGTCGTCGGCCTCACCGGCGGGATCGCGAGCGGCAAGTCGACCTTCGCAGCGGCGCTGCGACGGCGCGGCGTTCCCGTCGTGGACGCGGATGCGCTCGCCCGTGCCGCCGTGGCGCCCGGCGCGCCGGCCCTCGCCGACATCGCGCGGACCTTCGGGCCGGGCGTGCTCGGGCTCGACGGCGGCCTCGATCGCAAGCGGATGGCGGCGATCGTGTTCGCCGACCCGGCAGCGCGCCGCCGGCTCGAGGCCATCACGCACCCGGCGGTGCGGCGCGCGACCGCCGAGGAGACCTCCCGCCTCGCGGCCCAGGGCCACGACCTCGCGTTCTACGACACCCCCCTCCTCTTCGAGGTCGGCCTCGAGGGGAGCCTCGACTCGATCGTGGTGGTCTGGGCGCCCCCCGCGGTGCAGCGCGCCCGCCTCACGTCGCGCGACGGCCTCCCCCCGGACGAGGCGGACGCGCGGCTCGCGGCGCAGCTCCCCATCGACGAGAAGGCGGCCCGCGCGGACTTCGTCGTCGAGAACGTGGGCCTCCCCGGGGAGCTCGACGAGAAGGCGGGGCGGCTCCTCGCCGACCTCCGTCGGGGCCTCGGGCGGAAGCTTCCCAACGCCCCGCCCGTGCGCTATTGACCGCGCATGCCCGCGGGACGGGTCCTCTTCGTCACCGGATTCCCAGGATTCATCGGCCGCCGGCTCGTCCGGCGGCTGGCGGAGCGGACGCGCGCCGAGCGCGCGCGCCTCGTGCTGCTCGTCCAGCCCGGCTCGACCGCCGCGGCCCGCGCCGCGCTCGACGCGGACGGGGTGGCGGCGGAGCTCGTCGAGGGCGACGTCGAGCAGATGCACCTCGGGCTCTCCGGGGCCGAGTTCAAGGCCCTCGCCCGCGACGTCACGGACGTCTGGCACCTCGCGGCGCGGGCCCATCTCGACGCGCCCCGCTCCGAGCTGCGCCGCGTCAACGTCGAGGGCACGCGGAACGTCCTCGACCTCGCGGCGGCCGCGCGGGGCCTCCGGCGCCTGAACCACTTCTCCACCGCCTACGTCTCCGGGGATCGCGTCGGCGTGATCGTCGAGGAGGAGCTGGCGATGGGCCAGCGCTTCCACAACGCGTACGAGGCGACGAAGTACGAGGCCGAGCGGCTCGTCCGCCGCGCCCAGGCGGATCTCCCGGCGACCATCTACCGCCCGTCGGTCGTGGTGGGGGACTCGCGCACCGGCGAGATCGACCGGTTCGAGGGGCCGTACGCGCTCGCGATCCTCCTCGTGGCGTCCCCGGTCGCCGTGGCCCTCCCCCTCCCCGGCGACGCGGTGGCACCGCTCAACGTCGTCCCGGTCGACTTCGTGGTCGAGGCGGCGCTCGCGATCGGCGACGACCCGCGCGGCGCGGGGCGCACCGTGCACGTCGTCGACCCCTCGCCGCTCTCGGCGCGGCGGGTCTACGAGATGATCGCGGCGCGCGCGGGCAAGCGGCTCGCGCCCGTGTCGGTGCCGGCGCGCCTCCTCCAGGCCCTGCTCGAGCTGCCGCTCCTCGAGCGGCTCTCGCGCGCGCACCGGCCCGCGATCGAGTACGTGAACCACCTCGCCATCTACAACTGCCGCAACCTGCTGGAGCTGCTCGACGGGACCGGGATCCACTGCCCGCCGATCACGAGCTACCTCGATCGGCTCATCGAGTTCGTGCAGGCGACCCTGGCGAAGCGGCGCGAGCGCGAGCGGGAGGTCGACGCGGAGGACCCGCTCGACCCGCCCACGGCGGAGGCGAACCCATGAAGCGCGTCTCGGAGTTCGCGGTGGGGGACCTCTTCACCGCGGTGCGGGAGGTGGATCCGTTCCGGTCCGTCTACTACGCGGCGGCGTCCGGCGACTTCAACCCGATCCACATCGACTCGCGCATCGCGCGCGCCGCCGGCTTCCAGGGCCCGATCCTGCAGGGGATGTGCACCTTCGCCTGGGCGGCGGAGGCCTGCGCCGCGTACCTCGGCGACCCCGCGCGGCTGCGCCGGCTGCGGGTGCGGTTCTCGCGCCCGGTGCAGGTGGGGGACGTGATCACGATCTTCGGGCGCTGCACCGCCATCGACGGCGACGCGCTCCGGCTGGAGCTCGCTGCGAGCAACCAGAAGGCCGAGGATGTCCTCACCGGCGTCGTCGCCGACGCCGTGGTGAAGGGAGGCTGACCGTGCCGGTCGATCGCTCCCACCTGCATCGTCGCTACGGGCCGTACCTGTACGGCGTCGGCCGCGAGGACCTCCGGAACTTCGTCGCCGCCGTCGCGGGCGGGATCCCGGGCCACGCCTTCGCCTCGAGCGCGCCCGAGCACGCGCACCCGCTCACCTGGGACGAGAACGCCGCGCGCGCCGGCCCGCATGGTGGCCTCGTCGCGCCCCCCGGGTTCGCGGCGGCGTTCGCGATCGAGCCCTTCGCCCACGCGGTCGCCGACCCGGCGCTCGGCCTCGACCTCGTGCGCCTCCTGCACGGCGAGCAGCAGCTCGAGTGGCTGGAGCCGGTCCGGCCGGGCGACGTCCTCTCCACGACCGGGGAGATCACCCGCATCGACGCGAAGCCCGGGCTCGACATCGTCGAGGTGACGACCACCACCGTGAACCAGCACGGGCGCGTGGCTGTCCGCGGCGTCTGGACCGCCGTCGTCCGCTCGTAGCTTCGAGGCGCCGGGAAATGCGAGCCCCGCCCGCGTGATTGGCGCGGACGGGGCTCGTCCCCCGCGGACCATGGCCCCGTGCGGCCTCGGCCCGCCCACCGCGAGTTCGGCTTCGCGGCGGGCTCGCCGGCGACCCTGGACGCCGCCGACGTGCCCCCGGGTTCTAGCGCCCCCGGGCGCAGGGGCAAGCCGTTCGGGCCGGGCGGCCGCGGGAAGGCGGGGCGAAAGCAGGCGTTTCGGCGCCCGGGCGCCGGGCGCTAGCGCCAATGCCGGCCGCTAAGGGCTCCCGAAAGGGCGAGTCGATCGAGTCGGCGTCGAAATCGACCGGAGAGGGATCGACCGGATCTGGCCGGCGTGATCTACCTCCGCCGTGAACGCAGAGAAGTCGGTACGCGAGAAGTGGCGCCTGCTGAAGGCGACCATGGATGAGCGCGCGCGCCGACTTTGGGCGGGCACGGAGGCGGGCGCGATCGGGTACGGCGGCGTGGCCATGGTGGCGCGCGCGACCGGGATGGCGATCAGCACGGTGCGCAAGGGTCGAGACGAGGCACGCGCGGGCGCGCGGCCCGAGGACGTCGTCAAGGTCCGACGTAGTGCGGGCAAGCGACCGTTCGAGGTCCAGAACCCTGAAGTGTGGCCCGCGCTCGAGAAGCTCGTCGATCCGATCACACGCGGCGACCCCGAGTCGCCGCTGCGCTGGACGTGCAAGAGCACGATGGTGCTGTCCGCCGAGTTGTTCGCGCAGCACGGCATCCGGATCAGCGACCGGACCGTCGCCAGGCTCCTTCGCGACCACGGCTACAGCCTGCAGGCGGCGAACAAGACCGTCGAGGGCGCCCAGCACCCGGATCGCAACGCGCAGTTCGAGCACATCAACGCCAAGGCCCAGGACTGCGTCGAGCGCGGTGTGCCGGTCATCTCCGTCGACACCAAGAAGAAGGAACTGGTTGGCAACTTCAAGAACGCGGGGCGCGAATGGCATCCGCAGGGCGAGCCCGAGTTGGTCGACGTCCACGACTTCCCTTCCGACGCGATCGGCAAGGCGATCCCGTACGGTGTGTATGACCTCGCCGCCAACGACGGCTTCGTCAGCGTCGGCGTCGACCACGACACGCCGGTCTTCGCCGTCACCTCGATCGAGGCGTGGTGGACCCAGGTCGGCTCGAAGCGCTATCCCAAGGCGCGGGAGCTCTTCATCACCGCCGACGCGGGCGGCAGCAACAGCTATCGGTCGCACGTGTGGAAGCACCAGCTCCAGCGAGTCGCCGACAAGCTCGACATGTCGATCCGTGTCAGCCACTTCCCGCCGGGCACGAGCAAGTGGAACAAGGTCGAGCACCGCCTCTTCTCCTTCATCTCGATCAACTGGCGCGGTCGTCCCCTGCGAACCTACGAGACGGTCATCAACCTCATCGGGAACACCAGCAACCGCGCCGGCCTCGTCGTGCGCGCGCGCCTCGATCGTCGCCGCTATCCAACCGGCAAGAGGGTGTCGAAGAGGGAGCTTCGCGCGCTGAAGATCGAGCCAGACGATTTCCATGGCGAGTGGAACTACGTGATCAGGCCCCGGAAGGAGCTGCATTGATCGCTCAACTTCTCCATTCGCGGGCCCTAAGTGACTGGCATTGGCGCTAGCTCTGGATGACGCCGTCGGCGATGAGGTTCGCGAGGATCCGCGCCGTGTCGAGGCGCGGGAGGCCCGAGAGCGCGAACAGCGAGTCGTAGTCCACCGTGCCGTCGATCTGCGCGAGCAGGAAACCCGCGCGATGGTCGAGGTTCAGCCAGAGCACCTCCTCCGGCTTCACCGCGAGCCGCGGGACGGCCGAGAGCGGGCCGAGCTTCGACTCGTACATCGAGATGAGCGTCGCCTCGTTCTGGCGCAGGTAGTCCCGGGCCTCGCCGTGCTCCGGGTCGACCTGGAGGATCTTCTCGATGAGCTCGAGCGATCCCGAGAAGTCGCCGAGCGCGAAGAGCTCCTTCGCGGCCGAGAGCCACACCTCGACGTCCGTCCGCGGCGGCGACGGCGCCCCGGCGCGCTCGGGGACGAGCGGCCGGAGGTCCGACTTCTCGGCGATGGCGCCGAGGTCGAGCCCGCCCGACGAGTCGAGCACGATGGGCGCGGCCGAGGCGGGCCCGTCGTCCCACGGCGAAGGCGCGTACTCCTCGTCCGGGAACGGCTCGATCGGCGCCGAGGAGCGGGGCATCGGCGCCGGCGGGGCCGCCGTGACGGCGACCGCGGATGTCGCCAGCGCCGGCGCGGGCGCCGGGATCGACCCCTCGTGCGGCTCGAGCTCGAGCTCGAGCTCGAGCTCGAGCCCGAGCCCGTGGACGATGTCCGCCAGGGGCGTCGCCGTCGCAGGCGTCGGCCGCGCGGGCGCCGGGGTCGGCGGGAGCGCATTCGCCGGCTTCGCCGCCGCGGCCCCGGCGCGCCGCGATCCCGCGAGCGCGTGCGAGGCGTCGCCCATCCGATCGACGTACCAGCGCGCCTTCGCGTTGTCGGGCTCGAGCGCGAGGACCTCCTCGAACGCCTCGAGCGCCTCCGCCTCGCGCCCTGCGAGGTAAGCCCGGATGCCGGCTTCGACGAGCTCGG
>DASWCJ010000316.1:0-10303 GCA_036390155.1 Anaeromyxobacter sp. | reverse complement strand
CCTCAGCGTGATTCCCTGCGACCTCGCGCGATGAGCTCCGTCCCTACGCGCAGCCGGTCGAGATAGCCCGCGTACCGATACGTGCGGTCCCGCTTCCGCCCGGTCGTCTCCCGCAGGATCCCGAGTGACTCGAGCAGGGCGACGCTCTTGGCGGCGGTGGGCTTGGTCGTCTCGAGCAGCTCCACCACGCGAGGGATGGTCACGACCGGGCGGCGAGGCAACAGCTCGAGGAGCCTCACGGCGGTGAGCGACGCCCCCTTCGCGGTGAGGACGCGCTCCCGGTCCCTCGCGACGAGCCGATAAAGATCCCGCGCGGCCGTCGCCGACTCCTCCGCGATCTCGGCCACACCTTCGAGGAAGAACGCAGTCCACCCCTCCCAGTCCCCTGTCCGCCGCACCTCGCTCAGCAGGCGGTAGTAGTCGGGCCGGCGGCGCTTGAAGTGGAGGCTCAGGTAGAGCAGCGGCGCGCTCAGCAGCTTCCAGTGCTCGAGGAGCAGCGCGATCAGCAGCCGCCCCACCCGCCCGTTGCCATCCAGGCACGGATGGATGGTCTCGAACTGGACGTGGACCAAGCCTGCGCGGACGAGCGGCGGCAGCGAATCCTCGGCGTGGATGTACCGCTCCAGCTCGCCGAGAAGGCGCGGCACCTCATCCGGTGGCGGCGGCACGTAAGCCGCGTTGCTCGGGCGCGTGCCGCCGACCCAGTTCTGGCTTCGCCGCACCTCCCCCGGCTGCTTCGACGCGCCGCGGGCCCCTTTCATGAGCCGCCGGTGGACGCCGTGGATGAGCCGCATCGAGAGCGGAAGGCCCTTGGGGCGCGCGAGCTCCCGCCGTGCCCACGAGAGCGCATCGAGGTAGTTGCAGACCTCCTCGACGTCGGCTCCCGGCTTGGTCCCCTCCGGTGTGGCCTCGAACGTGAGGAGGTCATCGAGCGTGGCCTCCGTCCCCTCGATCTGCGAGGAGACCACGGCCTCCTTGCGGACGAAGGCGTAGATGAACCAGTCGAGCGAGGGCACCAGCTCGCCGGCGAGGTCGAGACGGGAGAGCGCATGCTGTGCGCGGGGGAGAACCTCGCCGAACGACGCGACTTCGAGCGGGGGGTCGGACGGCGGAAGCGGGAACGGGACGAACGCGTCGACAGCCTCGCCGGCGACGATCGTGCTCCTCCGAGTCTCACCGACGATCCTCGCCACCCCGTCCTCCGCTGAGGTCGAATCCTTTACCAGCGTTCGGCGAAAGTAAAGGCTGCTTTCCTTTCTAGGCAGGACATAGATGCGGACATCCTCGCGGACACTGCCGGCTTGACGTCGGGCTATGCCATTGTTAATAGGTGATTTTACCGGTTAGCTCGATGGACATTTGCGCGGACATGGCTGCGGCCACCGACCGAGGCGAATCGCTCGCGATGATGGAGCCGATGCTGATCGGCGAGGGCTCGCGTCATCGGGGCGCGCTCACCGATCTCGCGGTGGACCTGGCCGCTCGGTCGGCTGGGTTCCGGCGGAGCCTGCCGGAGGGCGTGCGGACCGCCCTCGCCGACCTCGTCCGTTCGATGAATTGCTACTACAGCAATCTCATCGAGGGCCACGACACCCACCCCGTGGACATCGAGCGCGCCCTTCGAAACGACTACAGCGCAGATCGCCGCAAGCGCGATCTGCAGCTCGAGGCCAAAGCACATGTCGAAGTGCAGAAGTGGATCGACAAGGGCGGGCTGAAAGACCGCGCCGTCACGTCGGACGCCGTCCGCGAGGTCCACCGGCGCTTCTGTGAGCTATTGCCGGACGAGCTGCTCTGGGTCGAGGACCCGGACACCCATGAGCGGTCGAGGGTCACGCCTGGTGAGCTGCGACGGCGGGACGTGAAGATCGGCCAGCACACTCCGATGAGCCCCGGCGCTGTACCCCTATTCCTTGCCCAGCTCGAACGTGCCTACAGCGGGCGCGGGAAGACCGACGCAATCCTGGCTGTCGCCGCAGCCCATCATCGACTCCTGTGGATTCACCCGTTCCTCGACGGGAACGGACGCGTCGCTCGCCTCGTGTCCCACGCCATGCTGCTGGAGACGCTCGACACAGGCGGGATCTGGTCGGTGTCGCGAGGCCTCGCACGGAACGTGGCCTCCTACAAGGCTCACCTCGCCGGTTGCGATCTGCCGCGCCGGAACGATCTCGACGGCCGGGGCGCGCTCAGCGAGGAAGAGCTCGCGTGCTTCACGCGGTTCTTCCTGGAGGTGTGCATCGATCAGGTCACGTTCATGGAAGGGCTGGTTCAACCCGATCGCCTGCGAACTCGCATCCTGCTCTGGGCAGAGGAGGAGGTGCGGCTCGGCAAGCTTCCGGCCAAAGCAGGCAACGTGCTCGAGGCGATCCTGTTTCGTGGCGAGCTCCCGCGCGCCGATGTGGCTGGCCTGCTCGGCGCCACGGACCGGCATGCCCGGCGAATCGTCGCCCCCCTGGTCGAACGAGGCATCGTCGCCTCGGACCATGTGCGCGCCCCGCTGCGGCTCGCCTTTCCCGCGATGCTGGCACCTCGCTGGATGCCCGGGCTGTTTCCTGAAAAGACGGGCTGAAGCGCAGCGAACCATCCGCAGCGATGCCGTGTGCGCGTGATGCGAGGACGTGGGCTGCTATCCCTTCGCCGGTGCGCCGTGAAGCTCGAGACCAAGCGCCCGGATGACCTTCATCACGGTGCCGAACTCGGGATTCCCTCCGGGCGAGAGCGCCTTGTAGAGCCCCTCGCGGGTTAGGCCGGTCTTGCGCGCGAGCTGCGACATCCCACGGGCGCGCGCGATGTTGCCGAGCGCGGTCGTGACTCTGACGTCGGATGCGCAGCGCGCGGAGCCGGCCTGGCGCGGCCCTTGCTCTGCCCAGCGGCGTGCGCCTCCTCTTCGACCGCGGGACGATCCTGCTACGCGACGCACCCGAGGGCGTCGATCTCTCGGATCTGCCGGGAGTCCTTTGGGATCCTCGGGTTCGCGCGCTTCGCGCTCCAGCGCGACATCACCCCGCGATCTGCGATGAGCTCACGCGGCGTGCCGTCCGCTTCGCGGACGAGGTGTACCGAACCACGGACGACGTAGGCCCCTGGGCCGAGCCGCCCCTCCGCCCGTACCAGGACTCGGCCCACTGGGCCTGGCAGGAAGCGCGGCGGCGCGGCGTCGTGGTCCTCCCGACGGGAAGCGGAAAGACGCGGCTTGCGATCGCCGCGATGGCCCGCGCGAGGCGGCCGGCCCTCGCCCTCGTCCCGACCCGCGTGCTCCTCGCGCAGTGGGTCCGGGAGATCTCCTCGGCGTTCGGAGGCCCCGTGGGATGCCTCGGCGACGGTGAGCGCCGCATCGAGGCGATCACGGTGGCGACGTTCGAGAGCGGCTGGCGACAGATGGACCAACTCGGGAACCGGTTCGAGCTCGTGATCGTCGATGAGGCGCACCACTTCGGTTCCGGAGTTCGCGACGAGGTCCTGGAGCTCTGCGCGGCGCCGGCGCGGCTCGGGTTGACCGCGACGCCGCCGTCGGGGCCCGCCGCCGATCGGATCGCCGAGCTCATCGGCCCGACCGTGTTCGAGCTCTCCGTCGGCGATCTCACCGGGCGCTATCTCGCGCCGTTCCAGCTCGTCACCTTGAATCTGGACCTCGATCCGAAGGAGCGCGACGCGTGGGTCCGCACCGTCGCGGTCTACCGTCCAGCGCTCCGCGCGTTCATGCGAGAGGCTCCCGGTGCGACCTGGCTCGACTTCGCGAAGGCGGCGGTGAGGACCGAGGAGGGCCGCCGGGCCCTCGCCGCGTTCCGCGAGAGCCGCGCGCTCCTCTCCTTCCCGTCCGCGAAGCACGCTGCGGTTCGTTCGCTCCTCGCCCGGCACGCCGGCGCGCGGATCCTCGTCTTCACGTCGGACAATGCCACCGCGTACGCGGTCTCGCGTGAGCACCTGCTCATGCCGATCACCTGCGACATCTCGCGCGGGGAACGCGCGGCGGCGCTCGACCGCTTCCGGCGGGGCGAGCTGCGCGCGCTGGTCTCGGCCCGGGTCCTCAACGAGGGCATCGACGTGCCCGACGCCGACGTCGCGATCATCGTGGGGGGAACGCAAGGGGAGCGAGAGCACGTGCAGCGCATCGGACGACTCCTCCGCCCGCAGGAAGGGAAGACCGCGGTCGTTTACGAGCTCGTCATGCGCGGCACCTCCGAGGTCGCGCAAGCGAGAAGGAGGCGCGAAGGCCTTGCTCCCCGCCAACCTGCTCTCCTGTGAGTTCCGCGGCCTCGCGGCGATCCCGAGGTTCCTCGGCGAGGCCGACCGCCCCTGGGTCCGGACGTTGATCGATGAATGCGAGCGATTCAGCGGACGGCCCGTCCGCGAGCTCGAGGCACGTCTGCGGGATCCCTCTCCCGGCGCGCCCGACGACAAGCGGAGGCTCGTGGCCTACCTCCTGCTCGGCATGGCCCGCTCGCGGGTCGAGTCGCCGGTCCCACCGCGCGAGGCGAGGGCCGCCCTCTTCACGGCGAGCGGCCGGTCGCCGGCGGACGCCCGCGACGCCGTCATCGCCCGGTGTGCCGGGGAGCTGGGCGTCTCGCCCGCCGCATTGCTCGGGTCGCTGTTCGCCGACCTGCCGTCGGAGCGGATCGCGATGGCCCCGCCCTCACTCGACCCCGGCGAGGTCGTGCTGCGCGCGAACCTCGCCCTCGCACAGGGGCTGCTTGCGCGAGCCCACTCCGTGACGATAGCGCTCGAGGGGAACGCCCGAGCGGTGGCGCGCCACGCGACGCTTCGCGGTCTCATCTGCTCCACCACGCGAAGCGCCGGCGACGACCTCGCGAGCATCGAGCTCTCCGGGCCATTTGCGCTCTTCCGGCGGACGCTGCTCTACGGCCGGGCGCTCGGCGCCATCGTTCCCGTGCTCGCGTGGACCCGCCGGTTCAAGCTCCAGGCCACGTGCGACATCCGCGGACGCCGCACGGTCGTCACGCTCGCAACGGGCGATCCGATCTTCCCGTCCTCGGAGCCGCGCCGCTTTGACAGCCGCCTCGAGGAGCGGTTCGCGCGTGACTTCGCTCGCCTCGCGCCCGACTGGGTGATCGTCCGCGAGCCCGAAGCGATCGATGCCGGCGGACACCTCTTCTTCCCGGACTTCGCCGTCCACCCGCGATTCGACCCGAGCCGGCGTTGGTTCGTGGAGATCGTGGGCTTCTGGACGCCTGAGTACCTCGCAAACAAGCTCGACCGCCTGCGGCGTGCCCGGGTCTCGAATCTCGTCCTCTGCGTCGACGAGGAGCGGAACCTGGGTGACCGCGATGTCCCCGCGAGCGCGGCCCTGGTTCGTTATCGCAGACGCGTCGACGCCGCGAAGGTGCTGGACGTGGTCGCGATGACGAAGGCTGCGACCTGAACGACGGCCTCGTTCTTGCTCCAGCGCCTCCCATGCGCAGTCGTCACGCGTTGCCACGGCGTTCGAGGCGGCTCACGGGTCCGCCGTCCGGCCTCGGGACCGCGGCGCGGCCGCGGCTGCGCCCACGCTGCTCGGAGGATTCATGAACGACTCCATCGACGATCTGCGCCACACCCGCCGCCTCCGTGGACTCCTCTCCATGCGGGGGCCCGGCGACAACCTCATGTTCGCGCGGGCCTCCGCCGCGGCGCTCGCCGAGGCCCGGACGATCGGGCCCGAGCTCGCGGCGCAGGCGGTCACCACCCTGCTCGAGGGCTACGAGGAGGGCCGCGACCCCGCCACCGGCGAGCGCGCGGTCGACCTCGCGTTCCAGCTCCGGCTCGTCGGCGCGGTCCCGGCGATGGTCGAGTGCCTCGAGCGGCTGTCCGAATACGACGCCGTCGCGAACGCGGCGATGCGCGCGCTCGCGGGGCTCCAGGCCGAGGCGACGTCCCCGCTCCTCGCGGCGTTCGCCCGGTGCACGACCCCCGAGGGACGCGCCTGGATCGGGCGTGCGCTCCTCGGCGCGTCCGGGGACGAGCGCGTCCGCGCCGCCTTCGTGACGATGCTCGCCGACGACCCCGTCAACGGCGCGGGCTACCTCGCCGAGCTCCGCGACCGGGGCGCGCTCCCGCAGCTCTCCGCCACGCTCGACCGTCTCGAGCTCCCCGCACCCGGGAAGGACGAGCTCCGGCGGTACGAGGAGATCGTCGCGGTCGCCCAGGCGATCCGGAGCCTGCGCGGCGCGTTCACCGCAGCGCAGCGCGCCAAGTTCGAGCGGGCCTGGGCGAGGAGCGAGGACTTGCTCCTCGGGGGGCCGGCGGTTCGCTAGCCGGAGCCGCCACGGCGGGGCACGCCGGGGGCTCGCGTATGCGTTCGAGGAGCTCGGGTCGGTGCCGCGCCCTGAACCGGCTATGATCCCCGACCCCGGTGACCGACCCCTTCACGATCGCCCTCACGCCGGCCGGCCACGTCCTCCTTCGCCCGGCCGAGCCGCACGAGCCCGCGCCGGAACCGGCGGCGGCGCGGAGGATCCGCGAAGCCTTCGAGCGCGGTCACGCCGCCGGCCTCCTCCACCTCGGCGCCGCCGAGGCGCGAACGACGCTCCCGCCGGTCTTCGCCTTCTGGCGGGACTTCGGCCGCGCCTTCGTCGCGGCGCTCTGCGCGCTCCCCGACCTCGAGGAGCGGCGCGAGCATGCCGATCCCGCGCCGCGCGAGGGTGAGCTCGAGCGGCTCGCCGCCGGCGCCCCGCCGATCCCCGGCGGGGAGTACCTCACGGCCGACGTCCTCCGGTCGCTCTGGCATGACGTCCTCGAAGCCTGGCGCGCCGAGCTCGCGGCCACGACCGGCGCGGTCGAGGCGTGGCTCGCGGCCAAGGATCGGGCCTGGAGCGTCGTCGGACGCGTGCACCTCCACCTCGCCGAGAACCGGCGCGATCCCGAGCAACCCTTCGCCTTCCTCGCCACCTACACCACCGGTCTCGCCGCGAGCGGGAAGCCGCAGCACCGCCCGCTCGGCGACGCCGTCCGCGAGGCCTCCTCGGCCGCCGATCGCCGGCGACTCCTCGCGCTCCTCCAGCCCGTCCAACGCGCCTCGGAGCGGAGCGCCCTCGTGAAGGCGCTCGCCGACTCGGGCCGGCTCTTCCAGCCGCAGGCCTGGACGCCCGTCGAGGCGCACCGCTTCCTCCGCGAGGTGCCCGCGCTCGAGGACAGCGGCGTCGTGGTCCGCGTCCCCGACTGGTGGAGCGGCCGCCGCGCCCCGCGACCGCGCGTCACGGTCTCGGTGGGAGAGAAGAAGCCCGCCGCGCTCGGCCTCGACGCAATGCTCGACTTCTCCGTCCGCCTCACCCTCGGCGACGAGGAGCTCACCGAGGCCGAGCTCGCGAAGCTGCGCCAGGGGTCCGAGGGGCTCGTCCTCCTGAAGGGGCGCTGGGTCGAGGTGGACCGGGAGAAGCTCGACGAGGTGCTCCGCCGCTGGAAGGAGGCGCAGCGGAACGCCAAGGACGGCCTCTCGTTCATCGAGGCGATGCGGCTCCTCGCGGGCGCCGACCTCGCGGAGGGAAGACCCGAGGCCGACGCGGAGCGCGAGTGGGCCGGCATCGAGGCCGGAGCGTGGCTCGCGGAGACCCTCGCCGATCTCCGCGGCGCGCGCGGCGAGGCCGGGGCCGATCCGGGCGAGGCGCTCCGGACGGCGCTCCGACCCTACCAGCGCGAGGGCGTCCGCTGGCTCTGGCACCTCTCCCGGCTCGGCCTCGGCGGCTGCCTCGCCGACGACATGGGGCTCGGGAAGACCGTGCAGGTCCTCGCCCTCCTGCTCCTCCTGAAGCGGCACCGCGCGATCCCGGGCCCGCACCTCCTCGTCGTCCCCGCCTCGCTCCTCGCGAACTGGAAGGCCGAGGCCGAGCGGTTCGCGCCGTCACTGCGCGTGCTCGTCGCGCACCCCTCGGCGACGCCGCGCGACGAGCTCGCGGCGCTCGGGCCGGACGCGCTCGCGGGACAGGACCTCGTCGTCGTGAGCTACGGCGCCGTTCACCGCTTCCCCTGGCTCGCCGAGACGGGCTTCGGCCTCGTCGTCCTCGACGAGGCGCAGGCCATCAAGAACCCCGCGGCGCGCCAGACCCGCGCGGTGAAGGTGCTCCGGTCCCGCGTGCGGCTCGCCCTCACCGGCACGCCGGTCGAGAACCGCGCCGGGGATCTCTTGTCGATCTTCGACTTCGTGAACCCCGGGCTCCTCGGCACCGCGAAGGAGTTCGGCGCGTTCCTGAGGCGGGCCCCACCCTCTCCCTATGGCGCCCTTCGCGAGCTCGTCCGGCCTTACCTCCTGCGCCGCCTCAAGACCGACCGGACCGTCATCGCCGACCTCCCGGACAAGACCGAGGTGAAGGCGTTCTGCTCGCTCACGAAGCGGCAGGCCGCGCTCTACCAGGACTCGGTCGAGTCGCTCGCGCGAGAGCTCGCGAGCGTGAGCCCCGAGGACCGCATGCGGCGGCGCGGGCTCGTCCTGTCCTTCCTCATGCGGTTCAAGCAGATCTGCAACCACCCGTCCCAGTGGCTCGGCGACGGCGCCTACGCGGCCGCCGACAGCGGGAAGTTCGCGCGGCTCGCCGAGATCGCCGAGGTGGTCGCCTCCCGCCAGGAGAAGGCGCTCGTCTTCACGCAGTTCCGCGAGATGACCGAGCCCCTCGCCCGCTTCCTCGGGGAGGCGTTCGGGCGGCCTGGGCTCGTCCTCTCCGGCGCGACGCGGGTCCGCGAGCGCGCCGAGCTCGTGCGGCGCTTCCAGGAGGACGAGGCGATCCCGTTCTTCGTCCTCTCGCTCAAGGCGGGCGGGACGGGCTTGAACCTCACGGCGGCGACGCACGTCATCCACTTCGATCGCTGGTGGAACCCGGCGGTGGAGAACCAGGCCACCGACCGCGCCTTCCGCATCGGGCAGAAGAAGGGCGTCCTCGTGCACAAGCTCGTCTGCCGCGGGACCGTCGAGGAGCGGATCGACGGGATGCTCGAGGAGAAGCGCGAGCTCTCCCGCGAGCTGCTCGAGGGCGGCGGCGAGGTGCGGCTCACCGAGCTCGACGACGGGGAGCTGCTCCAGCTCGTCTCGCTGGACTTGCGGAGCGCGACCGCGGATACCTGAGCGGGCGAGGAGCGAACCGGTGGCATACGGCAACTACTACGGCGGCTTTCCCGAGTACGTCCCGGTGGCGGAGCGCCGCAAGCGCGCCGCGCGGAAGCTCGCCCAGCTCCGCAAGAAGGGGCACGACCCGAAGCCGGTCGTGATCGACGGCCGCGTCATCGCCACGACCTTCTGGGGAAAGGCCTGGTGCGACCACCTCGAGTCGCACGCCGACTTCGAGAATCGCCTCCCGCGCGGCCGGACCTACGTGAGGAACGGCTCGGTCATCGACCTGAAGATCCTCGAGGGCGAGGTGCGCGCGCTCGTCTCCGGGAGCGAGTTCTACGAGGTGAAGGTGGAGATCCAGCCGCTCGCGGCGGCGCAGTGGAAGACGGTCCGCCGCGAGTGCGCCGGCCAGATCGGGACGCTGGTCGAGCTCCTCGCCGGAAGGTTCTCCTCCGCGGTGATGGAGGTGCTCTGCCACCGGCAGAAGGGGCTCTTTCCGGCCACCCGCGAGATCACCATGTCGTGCTCGTGCCCGGACGGCGCCTGGCTCTGCAAGCACCTCGCGGCGGTGCTCTACGGCGTCGGCGCACGGCTCGACCACGCGCCCGAGCTGCTCTTCACCCTGCGCGGCGTGGAGGGCGCGGAGCTCGTCGCAGCCGCCGGCAAGGCGGGAGCGCTCAGGAGCCCGGGGCGCGCCGGTGGCGCGATCGGCAATGAGCACCTCGCGGACATCTTCGGGATCGAGCTCGAGCCCTCGGTCCCGGCTGCGACGGCCCGCGCGGTGAAGCGACCTCGCCGCGCTGCGAACAGGAGCTGACCCTACGGGCCGCTGCTCGCGGCATGCCCGGCGCTCGCCTCGCCGCCTGCTCGTTGCCGCAGGAGCGTGACGCAGTCGGTGCAGGTGATGCCGCGTGGGTGCTTCGTCGAGTGCCCCTCGGTGCTCCCGCAGAGGACCTGGTGGCGCTCGGTGTCGTAGTAGTGAACCAGGCGTTCGTCAGTTTGCTTTGGCATTTGGTCTCTCTCTTCCTCGACATAGTGCTAACCAAAGCGACGGGCGGCTGCACGACCCCAGGAACGCACCCGAAAGTGGGCGCCGGTCCTGCGAGCGCTCGTCCAGCGTTCGCCTTAAGTGCGTCGCATGCCACGCGCGAAAGCTCTCAAGGTGAAGGTCTCGGATCGTCCCGGCGTGCTCGGCGAGGTCGCGTCTGCGCTCGGCGCGAAAGGGATCAACCTGCTCGCGGTGCACGGCTACGCCGAGCAAGGACA
>DASWCJ010000315.1:0-11089 GCA_036390155.1 Anaeromyxobacter sp. | reverse complement strand
TCCACGCGCGGTTCGCGCTGCTCACGCCCGTCCCGCGCCGGGGGCTGCGCGTGCTCATGTACCACCGCGTGGACGACGCGCCGTCGCGCGCGGCGGTCACGCCTGCGCAGCTCGAGCGGCAGATCGGGTGGCTCCGCGATCGCGGCTACGCGCTCGTGTCGCTCGCGGACGTCGTGCGCCACGTCCGCGCCGGCGCCGCGCTCCCGCCCGCTCCCGTGCTCCTCACCTTCGACGACGGGACCGCGGACGCGCACGACCGGCTCTTGCCGCTCCTCGCGCGGCTCCGCGCCCCCGCGGCGGTGTTCGCCGTCCCCGGGTACGCGGGCTCGACGCGGCCGTACGACGGGGCGACGGTCCGCTTCGCGAGCGCCGCGGAGCTGCGGGCGCTCGCGCAGGGCGGGGTCGAGGTGGGGCTCCACACGTTCGAGCACCGAGACCTCTCCCGGGCGACGCCCGCGGAGGCGGCCGAGGACGCGGCGCGCTGCGCGCGCTGGCTCGAGGCGGAGCGCGTGCCGTACCAGCCGGCGCTCGCGTTCCC
Source organism: Anaeromyxobacter sp. (assembly GCA_036390155.1). Lineage (GTDB taxonomy): Bacteria > Myxococcota > Myxococcia > Myxococcales > Anaeromyxobacteraceae > Anaeromyxobacter. The sequence goes on along the minus strand of DASWCJ010000315.1, from coordinate 10,551 downwards.
GTTCGGCGCGTATCCGCGCAAGGACCCCGAGCGGCGCGCGGCGTTCCTCGCCGCGCTCGCCGGCGCCGGCGTCGCGGTGGCGTTCCGGATCGGAAACCGCGTGAACCCGCTCCCGCTTCCCTCGCCGCTCGAGCTCCAGCGCACCGAGATCCGCGGCGACGAGCCCCTCGGCGCGTTCGCGCGGAAGGTGCGCCGCGGCCGCCTGCGCGGGTTCTAGTGTCTAAAGGCAATGCCGGTCACTTAGCGGCCGGCCGCTAACGGCGAACGCTCCCGTAGGGCCTCGGGCATGGCCCCCGTCCTCCTGCGCCGCCGCCCGAGTCGCAACCGGCACCGGACGGTCGGGCGGGTCCAGAAACGTAGACGCCGGCGCACGCCCGGGCGCGCCAGCTCCGCGCGAAAGCGTTCCCGTACGGTGGCGGGCACGGCGAGCGCCATGGGCGCGGCCCCGAACGGTCACCGGATCTGACGCGCGAAGCTGTCACGCCGCGTGCACGCCGGCTCCGTAAGGACCCCGTATCCGATCGCAGCGACGGCGGCGTGCTCGTCGGAGGGGGCCAGCCCGGGCCCGCGCGCGCCGCCGATGGGGCTACGGCCGAGCCACGAGCGGCATGGTGCCGATTCTTCGCGGTGATCGTGGTTCGCCGCAGCCACTTCGGCAGCCGCCACCAAGGGCGGGGAAGGCGTCTCCGACGAGCACGCCGCCGTCGCTGCGTTCGGACCGCTCCGATCGACGGAGCCGGCGTGCACGCGGCGTGACAGCGGCACACGCCGGACCCGCTCGTCCTCGGTGGCGCCCTCACTGGTTGCGCCGTGCCGGTCGCAGTCCGGTTCCGGTGCCGTGGGCCGCTGGCGCGCCTGGGCGTGCGCCGGCGTCTGCGTTTCGGGGTCCTTCCGTCAGGCCGGCGCCGGTCGCGACTCGGGCGGCGGCGCAGGAGGACGGCGCCTTCCCCGGCCCGCCTCGGCGGCGTTCGGTCCGGGCGACGAGATCGTCGAGTTGGAGCCGCACGACATTGTGCGCGACCTCGAGAGGCCGGCACCGCTACTGGCATTGGGGGTTAGACCGCGTCGAGGTAACGCTCCACCAGCTTCTTCGCCCGCCGGACCGCCGTCTCGAGCGACGCGCCCGCCGCGAGCCCCGCCGCGATCGCCGAGGCGAGCCGGCACCCGGTCCCGCGCGCGGTCTCCCGCCGGCGCCGGCCCGCGATGCGGGTCAGGCGCCGCCCCTCGACGAGGAGGTCCACCGGCGGACCCTCCCGATGGCCGCCCTTCACGAGCACCGCGCGCGACGGGAGGCGGCGCGCCGCGCGCGCGGCCCCGTCGTCGGTCGACACGTCGTCGCCGGTGAGGAGCGCGAGCTCGGGGAGGTTCGGGGTGGCGAGCCACGCCCGGGTGAGGACCGGCAGCAGCGCCTCGCCCGGGGAGAGGCCTCCCGCGTCGAAGAGCGACGCGCCCGACGACGCGGCGAGGACCGGGTCGACCACGAGCGGGACGCGGCGGAGCGGCGGTGCGGCGAGCCGGTTCGCGAGCGCACGAACGAGCGCGGCGCTCCCGAGCATCCCGGTCTTCACCGCGCGCGGGCGCTCGCGGCCCTCGAGGAGCGCGTCGAGCTGCGCGAGGAGCATCGCCTCGGAGACCGGCTCGAACGCGCGCGCGCCGCGGGGCCCCTGCGCGGTGAGCGCGGCCGCGACCGCCCAGCCCCGCGCACCCGCGGCGGCGAGCGCCTCGAGGTCGGCGACGAGCCCGGCGCCGCCCGTGGGGTCGAGCCCCGCGACGACGAGCACGCGCGGCGGGACGCCCGCGCGCGGGCTCATCGGCGGAAGTCCCCGGCGGCCGCGACGAGGCCGCGGTAGAGCGCGGCGTGGCGCGGCTCGTGGGACGCGACCGCCTCGGGGTGCCACTGCACGCCGAGCGCGAAGCGCAGGTCGGGGAGCTCGATCGCCTCGACGACGCCGTCCGGCGCGCGCGCCGAGACGAGCACCCCCGTCCCGGCGTCCTTCACGGCCTGGTGGTGCGTCGAGTTCACCCGGAGCTCGCCCGCACCGAGGAGGGCGGCGAGCTGGGTGCCGGCCGCGACGGCGACCGCGTGGGAGGGGACGTCCTTCGGCGCCGGCTGCGCGTGCCCGGGGAGCCCCGCGTCGCGGGCGAGGTCCTGGTGGAGCGTGCCGCCACGCACCACGTTCAGGAGCTGCATGCCGCCGCAGACGCCGAGCACCGGGAGCCTCGCCGCGAGCGCCGCCTCGAGGAGGTCCTTCTCGAACGCGGTCCGCTCCGGCTTCGTCGGCCCGCACTCCGTCCGCGGCGCCTCGCCGTACAGCTCGGGGGGGACGTCGAACGCGCCGCCGGTCACGACGAGCCCGTCGAGGAGCGCGAGGTAGGCCCCCGCCGCCTCGACCGCGTGGGGCAGGAGGATGGGCAGGCCGCCCGCGGCGAGGACCGCGTCCGCGTAGGCGCGGGGGAGCTCGTAGCGGCGCGCGGCCTCGTCCGCGTCGAGCGTGACGCCGATGCGAGGGCGGTTCACGGGCGCTCCCCCCGAGCCCGCGCGAAGGCCTGGGCGAGGCGGCGCGCGTTCTCCGCCGGATCGCCGCCGCGGCGGAAGATCGCGCCGACGACGGCGGCGCAGGCGGCCCCGGCCCGGGAGACGTCCGCGATCGTGTCCTCCTCGATCCCGCCGATCGCGACCACCGGGGCGCGGAGCGCGCCGGTGACCTCGCGGAGCGGCTCGAGCCCGCGCGGTGGGACGGCGAGCGCCTTCGTCGTGGTGGCGAAGATCGGCCCGAAGCCGACGTGGTCGGCGCCGGCCGCGATCGCGGCCCGCGCCTCGGCGAGCGTGCGGGTGGTGCGGCCGACGAGGAGACCGGGGCCGACGAGCCGGCGCGCCTCCTCCGGCGGGAGGTCGTCGTCCCCGACGTGCACGCCGTCGGCGCCCGCGAGGAGGGCGAGGTCCGCGCGGTCGTTCACGAGGACGAGCGCGCGGCCGGCGGCGAGCGCGACGGCCTCTCGCGCGACGCGCAGCACCTCGCCGGAGGGCGCGACCTTCACCCGGACTTGGAGTACGCCCGCGCCCCCCGCGATCGCGGCGGCGGCCTCGGCGGGGCTCGCCACGATGGCGTAGAGGCCGCGCAGGCGGGCGAGGCGCGCGGGGTGCGGCATGCGGTTCGGGTAGCACGCGCTTGACGCCCCCGCAAGGCAGCGCATATTTTCCCGCTCCCCCGTTCCCCCCGAGAGCCATGGCCGATCCGATCGAGAACAGGCACGTCGACAAGCGCGTCGCGCAACGCTACGTCCGCAGGGGCGTCCTCGAAGAGAAGGACTACGAGAAGCACCTCAAGACCCTCCCCGACCTCGCCGAGCAGGCGATGCCCGTCGAGGCGCTGATGGAGGGTGACCCGGACGACGGGGAGTAGCGTCTTGATGCAGCCCGGCGCCGCGCGCAGGCGCGCGGCCGCCCGCCTCCTCGCCGCCCTCGCCGCCGCCTCCCTCGCAGGCTCGCACGCGCGCGCGGCGTTGCCGCGCCCGGACGAGCGCCCCTCCCCGAACCGCCGGACGCCGGTCGTCGTCGCGGTCGAGAAGGTCCGCGGCGCCGTCGTGAACGTCTCCGCGGAGGAGCTCGTCCGGATCCGCGTGCCCTCGCGCGCGGACTCGATGGCGGACTTCTTCGGCGATCTCTTCGAGCGGCCGCGCTACCGGCGCGGCTATCAGGTCACCTCGCTCGGCTCGGGCGTCGTCGTCTCGCCCGACGGCTACGTCCTCACGAACGCCCATGTGGTGGAGCGCGGCGCCCGCTTCCGGATCGGGCTCCTCGACGGGCGCGAGCTCCTCGCGAAGGTGGTCGGGACCGATCCGTCCTCCGACCTCGCGGTCCTGAAGCTCGACGCGAAGGAGACGATGCCGTACGCGACCCTCGGCCGCTCCGAGGGGCTCGTCCCGGGCGAGACCGTGATCGCGATCGGAAACCCGTTCGGCCTCTCGCACACGGTCACCACCGGCGTCGTCTCGGCCGTCCACCGGAACTTCAAGGCGGGCGACCGGACCCTCTTCGACTTCGTCCAGACCGATGCTTCCATCAACCCCGGGAACTCGGGCGGCGCGCTCCTCGACATCGAGGGCCGGCTCGTCGGGGTGAACACGGCGATCCTCGGCGACCGGAACGCCGGGATCGGCTTCGCGATCCCGATCGACCGCGCGCGACGGATCGCGGACGACCTCATCGCGCACGGGGAGGTGCGGGAGGGCTACCTCGGGATCGCCGTCGCGGACGCCGGCAAGAAGGGCGGCGCGCCGGAGGGCGGCGTGGCGCGGGTGCAGGTGACCGCCGTCGAGCCGGGCTCGCCCGGCGAGCGCGCAGGCGTCCGCCGCGGGGACCAGGTCCTCTCGGTGCAGGGCTTCGAGCTCGCCTCGGCCGAGGAGTTCCGGTTCCGGGTGCGCGACCTCGGGATCGGCGAGGAGGCGAAGCTCGAGCTCGCCCGGGGCGGCGCGCGCGTCCAGGCAGCGGTCCGGGCGGTCGAGCTCGGCGGCGACCGGCTCCTCGAGCTCGTCGCGCGCCGGACGGGGCTCACCCTCGCGGAGGAGCGCGCCCAGGGCGGCGCGCTCGTGGTGGTGCGGAAGGTCGCGCGCGGGTCACAGGCCGCCGAGCTCGGGCTGCAGCCCGGCGACCTCGTCCGCGAGGTGAACTCGGCGGAGATCTCGACCCTCGCGGAGGCGAAGCGCGCCGCGGGACGGGCGCGCCGGTCGGGGCGGCTCGTCCTGCTCGTGCAGCGGGGTTACGCTGCCGAGCGCATCGCCTTCGATTTCGACTAGAACGGACGAGGGAGGCCGCGATGAGCGACCAGGGCAACAAGGGCGGTCCGATCGACTTCTACACGTTCGTCTTCTCGCTCGGCTCGAGCGCGTTCGTTCACCTCGGCGACGCGCCCCACCCCGAGACCGGCGCGCCGGGCGAGCCCGACCTGTTCCTCGCGAAGCAGACGATCGACATCCTCGCGATGCTCGGGGAGAAGACGAAGGGGAACCTCACGCCCGAGGAGGACCGGTTCCTCGAGACGCTCCTCACCGACCTCCGGATCCGGTTCTTCGAGAAGAGCGCGGGCAAGAAGGGCGGCTGAGACGCCTACAACCCCGCCTGGACCATCGCGTCGGACACGAGGCGGATGAGCTCCTTGCGGAGCACCCGGCGCGTGCGCGAGAGGGCGTCCGGGTCCCGGCGCGCGCGCCGCGGGCACTGCTTGCGCGCGGCGGCGACGACCCACGCGATCCGCCGCGATTCGAGCCGCGGGGCGCGGGAGGACGCGACGAGGAAGAACCCGAGCCCCCGCTCCTCGAGGAGGGTATGGAGGATCCTGCGCGCGCGCGAGACGAGGGTGAGATCGACGACGTTCGGCACCTGCCGATCTCTAGGATCGATCCGCCGGACGATCCATTTTTCGCACGCCTTCGGAAAACTGGATCTCGCGCTGCGTCCGTGGATCGCCGGGCGGCGGAGTTCGCTCGCCCGCGGGTGTTTCCTCGCCTCAGGCGCCGCGACCGCCGCCGCCGCGCCGCGGAGGGCCCCGGCGCCAGCCGTGCCGCGCCGGACGCCCGTCGGCGCCGAGGCGCTCGCCCGGGCGGAGCCGCCCGGTCTCACGGAGCGCCTTCTCGACGAGCGGCCGGTTCTTCGGATCGCCCCACCGGAGCAGCGCCTTCTGCACCCGCTTCTCGCCCTGGTCGCGCACCACCGCCACCGGCTCGCCGGTGGCGGGGTTCATCCCGCTCCAGTAGACGTCCGTCGCGAGCGTCATCGGCGTCGGCATGAAGTCCTGCACCTGCTGGGGCTTCCAGCGGTTGCGGACGAGGTACTCCATGAGCTCGACCGCGTGCTCGAGGGTGGCGCCGGGGTGCGACGAGATGAAGTAGGGGACGAGGTACTGCTCCTTCCCCGCCTCCCGCGAGTAGCGCGCGAAGTCCCTCCGGAACCGCTCGAACGACTCGACGCCCGGCTTCTTCATGAGCTTCAGGACCGGCCCGCACACGTGCTCGGGCGCGACCTTGAGCTGCCCGGAGACGTGGTTCGTGACGAGCGCCTTCAGGTACCGGTCGCCGTTCCTCGCGTCGGCCTGGGCGAGGTCGTAGCGCACGCCCGAGCCGACGAAGAGGTGCTTCACGCCCTTCACCTTGCGCGCCTTCTCGTAGAGCTCGACGAGCGGCCCGTGGTCCACCTCGAAGAACCGGCACACGGCGGGGAAGACGCAGGAGGCGCGGCGGCACGCAGCGTGCGCCTCCGCGCTCGTGCAGCCCATCCGCCACATGTTCGCCGTGGCGCCGCCGAGGTCGGTGATGGTCCCCTTGAAGCGCTCGCGCGAGGCGAGGAGCGCGACCTCCCGCAGCACGCTCGCCTCCGAGCGCGAGGAGACGTCGCGCCCCTGGTGCTCGGTGATGCAGCAGAACGCGCAGCCCGCGGCGCACCCGCGGAGGATCTGGATCGACCAGCGGATCTGCTCGAGCGCCGGGATATGGGCGCCGCCGTAGGAGGGATGGGCCTCGCGCAGGTAGGGGAGCTCGGCGATCCGGTCGAGCTCCGCGGTGGTCGGCGCCGGCATCGGCTCGTTCACGAGCACCGTCCGCACCGCGGCGCCGGTCCCGTGCCGCTGCAGGAGGACGCGGGCGTTCTCCGCGTTGTGCTCCCGGTGGTAGAGGCGCGAGTGCTCGGCGTACCGGCGGCGGTCCCGCGCGACCTCCTCGTACGGCGGGAGCTCGACGACGCCCCGCGACCGCAACTCCAAGTTGGCGAGGGTGAGGTCCTGCAGGAGCACCGCCGTCCCCGGTACGTCGACGAGCCCGCAGACGTCCTCGCCCGACGCGAGGCGGCGCGCGATCTCCAGGATCGGCAGCTCGCCCTGGCCGTAGACGAGGAGATCCGCGCCGGAGGGGACGAGGATCGAGGGGAGGATCCGGTCGTCCCAGTAGTCGTAGTGGGCGATCCGCCGGAGCGACGCTTCCACCCCGCCGAGGACGATCGGCGTCGTGGGCCCGAACGCCTCGCGGCAGCGCCGCGCGTACACCGCCGCTGCGCGGTCGGGCCGCTTTCCGGCGACCGCACCCGGCGTGTAGGCGTCGTCGGAGCGCGGGCGCTTGTGCGCGGTGTAGTGGTTCACCATCGAGTCCATCGCGCCCGAGGTGATCCCGACGAAGAGGCGCGGCGTCCCCATCCGCGCGACGTCCGCGTTCGTTCGCCAGTCCGGCTGCGCGACGATCCCGACCTGGTAGCCCTGCGCCTCGAGGACGCGGCCGATCACCGCCGCGCCGAAGCTCGGGTGGTCGATGTAGGCGTCCCCGGTGACGAGGAGCACGTCGAGGCCCGTCCAGCCCCGCTCGCGCAGGTCCTCCGCCGTGGTGGGGAGGAAGCGGTCGGCGGCCTGAGGCATGGGCGCGCCATACATGGCCGCCGGCGCAGGGGAAATCAAGCGACGGCCGCCTGTTTCCCTGCGGCCGAGGCGAGGTATCATCTGCCCGTCGCCCCGCGACGTCCGCCGTCCCAGCCCCTCGTCGGTGCCCGGCATGCCCGATCAGCGCAGCGTGATGAAGGAATACCGGTACCTCGACGAGAAGCGCGTCGCCCAGGGGCTGACGCCGGAGGAGCAGGCGCGCTTCCACCGGCTGAAGGACCTCGTCGGCCCCGAGGTCGGCGCGGGCGGCCTCAAGCCCGGCTTCGACGTGCACGCGGCGGCGGCGCAGCTGCGCGAGTCGCTCCTGCCGGCGGGCCTGCGGAACCGGCCGCCGCCCACCCCGGTCCCGGCGCCCGAGCCGGAGCTCGAGGAGCCCGAGCCGACCGAGGTCCACGAGCGGGTGTTCGACCAGGCGCCCTTCTCGCCGCTCGGCGAGGGCGGCGCTGCCGTCGAGCCGCAGGAAGCGCTCGAAGCGCTCTTCGATCCGTCGTCGCTCGGAACGGAGCAGCCGGCCTACGATCCGAACGCGGCCTACGCCGAGGACGCGGCGTACGACCCCGACGCCCAGCCGTACGATCCGAACGCCGCGTACCCCACGGACGCGGCGGCCTACGATCCGAACGCGCCTCCCTACGATCCGAACGCCGCGTATCCCGCGGACCCGAACGCAGCGTATCCCGCGGATCCGAACGCCTACGATCCGAATGCGGCTTACGCAGCCGACCCGAACGCTTACCCCGGGGACGCGGCGGCCTACGATCCGAACGCGCTGCCGTACGACCCGAACCGGCCGTGGGATCCCGACGCGACGCAGCCCGAGGGGATCGATCCGAACGCGTACCCGGCGGACCCGAACGCCGCGTACCCCGCGGACGCGGCGGCCTACGATCCTAGCGCGCAGCCCTTCGATCCGAACGCGCCGTGGGATCCCAATGCCCCGCAACCGGAGGCGATCGACGCGGGCGTGTCGCCATACGATCCGAACGCGCCCTGGGAGCCGGGAGCGCCGATCGAGGCCGCGATGCCGGAAGGCGGCTCGTTCATCCCGGGCGGCGAAGCCCTGCCGCCCGTGGGCTGGGACGCGGAGCCGCCGCTGCCGGAGGCGACCGCGGAGGCGGCCTTCGGCGAGTACGACGCCGCCGGCGGCGGGACCCCTCTCGGCGAGGACGCGGAGCTCGGCTCCGAGCCGCCGCTGTCGCCCGAGGCGCTGTTCGCGGAGCCCGCGGCGCCGGGAGCGCTGCCGGAATTTGGCGAGTACGACGACGCGGCCGGATTCGGCGCGGCCCCGCTCGACGTCGCCGCGGCGGCCGAGGCGGAGGGCGTGGCGGCGGGCGGGGAGGCCGTCGAGCTCGGCGGCGGGTGGCAGCCGGAGGCGGCGCTCGCGGGCGACTTCCAGGCGGCGTCCGGCGGCTCGTTCGGCGCCGGCGCGGACGCCGCGGCGCCGGAGTGGGCCCAGGCCGCCGAGCCGCCGCCGTGGCAGGATGCGCCCCCGCTCGATCTCGGGGCGCCCATCGACGCGGGCCCCGCGGACACGGCGGCCGGCTTCGAGGTCGCGCCCACGCTCGAGCCCGAGGCGTTCGCGCCCGCGCTCGACTTCTCGCGCCCGGACTTCTCGTCGGGTCCGCCGGACGGCGAGGCGGAGCTCGCCGAGCCGACCTTCAGCGAGCCCGCGCCCTTCCCGCTCGATGGCGCGACGGAGGCGCTCGCGGCGCCGCCGTTCGAGGCGCCTCCGCTCGACCTCTCGTTCGACGCTCCCGCGGCGCCCGATCCCGAGCCCGTCCTCGAGCAGCCGGAGCCGATCGCCGCGGAGCCGCTCGAGGCCGCGCCGGTCGAGGCGGAGCGCCCGCCCGCCGAGGAGGAGGAGATCCCGACGGTCGACGGCGCCGACATCCTCGAGGAGATCGTCGAGGACGCGCCCGTCGCGCCGCCGCAGTCGCTCGACTTCGAGCCGCTCGTGCCGCCGGCGGCGATCGCGGTCGCGGCACCGCCGGTCGCCGCGGCGCCGGTCGCGCCGAGGGCTCCGATCGTGGCTGCGGCGCCTCCCGCACCGCCACCCGCCGCGGTGATCGCGCCGCCCGCGCCTGCGCCGGACGGCGATCCGGACTACCACGTCGCCGGCTCGCACCGCGTCGTCGTCCACACCATCGAGGGGCTCGTGAAGCGCGGCGTCCTCGAGGACGCCGACCTCGACGGCCCGTTCCTCGCCCTCTCGCCGCAGCCCGGCGGCGCGTCGGAGAGCCTCGCGACCGAAAAGGTGAAGGCGATCTTCTTCATGCTCTCGCCCGGCGAGAAGCCGCCGCCCGCCGAGGGGAAGAAGGTGCGCGTCACCTTCCGCGACGGGCGGCAGGTCGCAGGCTTCAGCCCCGACTACCGCGAGAGCGGCGTCGGCTTCTTCATGGTGCCCGGCGACACGCGGACCAACACCGGACGGATCTGGGTGTTCCGGTCGGCGGTCCGGCAGGTCGCGGTGAGCTGACCAGGCGCAAGGGCAGCCGGAAGAGGCTGCGCGAGCGCATTTCGATCAATTCACCGTGATCAGGACGAGGGTGGTCATGCTGCCGGTCGGGCCCGAGGCGGTGACGGCGTAGCTCGCCGTCGGCGCGGGAGCCGCCGCTGTCCCGGAGATCACGCCCGTCACCGGGTCGAGCAGGAGTCCGGCGGGGAGCGCGGGGCTGACCGAGAAGAAGGCCACCGGGCCGGACCAGGTCGGCACGTTCGGGATCGCCGTGACGCCCGCCGCGTAGGTCGCGACGGTGGGAGAGTACACGAAGCCGTCTGGCGTCGGGTTCAACGGGGCGGAGCCCGGCACGAAGACGTATCTCGACGGGCCGCCGGTGAGCTGCCCGTCCTGGTTCAATCCCCACGCGTACAGGTCGCCGCCCATCGTGACTGCGAGCGAATGAGAAGTGCCCGCGGCGACCGAGGCGAACTCCGTCCCCACCAGCACCGGTGAGGTCCGCTGCGTCGTCGTGCCGTCCCCGAGCTGACCGGAGGAGTTCCACCCCCAAGCGTACAGGTCGCCGCCCGTCTTGACGGCGAGCGACTGGAAGCCGCCCGCGGCGACCGACGCGACCCCCGTCCCCACCGGCACCGGAGAGGTCCGCTGCGTCGTCGTGCCGTCCCCGAGCTGACC
>DASWCJ010000314.1:0-12058 GCA_036390155.1 Anaeromyxobacter sp. | reverse complement strand
GCCAAGCCCCTGTAACGCCGTCCCTGGGAGGAAGGCAAGCGTATTGCTAGTGGAGAGGGACCGGAGCCCCCACCCGGAGGGAACGATGAAGACGACGCGCAAGCCTTCGAACGGATCCCGCAGCGCCCCGCGCCGGCTCGTGGTCACGCTCGGCGAGCTCATCTCCGCGGCGTACGACGCAGTCCCGGGCTTCGGGACGCAGCGCAGCGAGAGGGCGCTCAAGCTCCTCACGCGCTCGCCGCTCGCGCGGTGCATCAATCCGCACGTCGAGTTCGTTCGCTGATCCTGCCGTAGACCGCCTACTCGAACCGGGTCCGGCACTGCGCGCACGTCTCGGCTCCGCTCGGGGTCGGTTCGCCGCGGGCACGCCGCCGAAGCCGCGCCCCGCAGGCGGGACAGCGCGGGACCGAGGTCGCCCACAGGAACAGGCTGAAGCCGAGCCCGACCGCGACGAGCGCGACGGCGCCGCGCACCCCGCCCCCCGCGACGTACCCGATCGCGCCCCCGGAGAGCGCGGAGAGGAGCGCCCACGGGAGCAGCCGCCGCGCGCCGTTCGCCCGCGCCCGCTCGCGCTCGAGGTCCTTCGCGGTCGGGCGCCGCGGCGTGGAAGGATCGCGCGGGCGCGGCACGCGCGGAGTCTACCGCGGGGCCCCGCGCCGGGCCACGCCGGGCGCGGCGCCGCCGCGCGGCACGAGCAGGTGGTACCGGCCGAACGCGCCCGCGGGCCGGTAGCCGTCGCGGATCGCGCCGACGAGAGGCAGGCCGAGGTTTCCGCAGGCGTACCACCGCGAGGCGTCGGCGGCGCGGAGATCGGCGAGCAGCACGATCGCCGGGAACGCGCCGCGCCGGAGGTCCGCCTCGAGCGGCGCGCCGAAGGCGGGCTCCTCCTCGGCGACGAGCCGGAGCGCGAACGCGTCGAGCAGGACCGGCGACTCGCCCGCGAGGAGCGGGACGAGCGGATCCTCCGAGAGGAGGGGCGCGCCCGGCGGGAGCGCCCGGAGGACGGCGCGGGCCTCCTCGAGCCGCGAGCCGGCGCGGTCCGCGCGCCAGAGCGAGAGCGAGAGCGCGACGCCCGCCAGCGCCGCGGCGAGCGCGCCGGCGCGGGCGAGCCCGGCTGGGCGCGCGGGTCCGAGCGCGGCACAGACGAGCGCCGCCGACGCGGCCTCGATCTCGACGAGGTGGTTCACCCCCGTGCCGGGCGAGCCGAAGACGGCGAGCGCGAGCGCCCACGCGGCAGCGAGCCAGAGCGCGGGGAGGAGCCGCGGGTCGGCCGCTCCGCGTCGCGCGAGCCGTGGGAGTGACGCGGCGAGGACCGCGACCGCGGCGCCGCAGAGCACGAGCCCGGCGGGATCCTCGCGGAGGAGCTCCTGCGCGATCCGGAGCGGCGCGGCCAGGATCGAGCGCGCGGTCGCGCCTCCTGACCCGACCGCCGCGAGCGCCTCGTGGAAGCGCCCGGAGGAGAGCGCGTCCACGCCGGCGAGCGCGACGGCCGAGCCCGCCGCGACGAGCCCGGCGAGCCGGACGGCGTCCCGCCCCGCGCCGGAGAAGGCGAGGAACGCGATCGCGGCGGCGGCCGCGCCGATCGCGGTCGGCTTCGCCGCGACGGCGAGCACGAGGAGGGCCGCGGCGGCGGGGACGCGTGCGCGGCCGGGATGGGCGAGGCGCGCGAGCGCCGCGGCGCCGAGGCCGACGGGGAGCAGGTCGCCCCGCGCCGAGAGGAGCGCGTGCTGGCCCGCGAACCCGGCGAACGCGAGCGCCGCTCCCGCCGCCGCGTCCGCGCGCCCGGCGCCGAGCCGGCGCAGGAGCAGGACGAGCGCCCCCGCGAGCAGGGCGCCGGCGGCGAGCGAGGCCGCCTCGCCCGCCGCGACCGGACCGAGCCCGGCGCGCCGGAGCCCGGCCTGCACCGCGAAGGCGAGCGGGAAGTAGCGGGTGCCGCCGAAGCCCTGGGCCGAGCGGAGCGGACGGTAGAGCGTCCCGCGCGCGAGGTCGTCCGCGAGCGTCATCCACGCGCCCGACACGTGGTTGAGCGCGTTCCCGCTCGCGCACGCGTCGGGGAGGCGCGCGAGCGTGAGCGCCGCGAGGAGGGCGGCGGCGGCGAGCGCGGCGCGCCGCACTAGTCCCCCGACGACGGGGCCGCCGCGGGACCCGGCGCGCGCGGGCGGGGGCGCAGGAGGCCGGCCCAGCCCTCCGGCAGCCAGCTCCGCCACCAGGAGATCCCGAGGTACGCGGCGGCGAACGCGACGCACGCCGCGCCGAGCCGCACGATGAGCGGTCCGGGCGCGGCCCGGAGCGCCGCCCAGGCGGGCGCCATCGCGAACGCCGTCGCCGCCGCCTGCCGCGCGAGGGCGCCCGCGGGCAGGACCCGCGCCGGAGAGACCTCGAAGAGCGCCGCCGCGCGCGCCAGCAGGACGCCGCGCGCGATCGCCTCCGCCGCGACCCACCCCACGAATGCCCCGAGCGGCCCGCCCAGCCGGAGCCCGCCGAGCACGAGCGGCACGGTCGCCGCGAGCTTCGCCGCGGAGAGGACGAGCATGAACCGGTCCTGCGCGCGGGCCCGCATCACGCCGTCGAGCGGGAGCGCGGCGAGCAGGATCGGCACGACCGCGAGCCGGAAGAGCGGCACCGCCGGGAGGTAGACGGGCGAAAAGACGACCGCGATGAGCGCCGGCGCGACGACGAGGAGGAGGCCGGCGAGCGGGAGGAACGCGAAGGAGAGCTGGGCGACCGCCTCGTGGAAGAGCCGCAGCCCGGCGCGGGGGCGTCCCGCGCCGTCGCTCTCGGCGAGGCCGATCTGCAGGAGCTCGGAGACGGGGGAGTAGAGGACGTCCACCACCGGGAGCTGGAAGGTCCCGACGCTGTAGACGGCGAAGGCGGCGGCCGTGACCGCCGCGGAGACCGCGTACTGGTGGAGCTGCTGCTGCGGGACGACGAGGAGGAAGGCGAGCCCGAACGGGAGCGCGTAGGCGAGCTGCCGGCGCAGGAGCGCGCCGCTCCCGGCGAGCCCGTGGTCGCGGGCGAGGAGCGCGAACCCCGCCACGGCGCGGGCGCCGGTCGCGAGCGTCATCCCCACGATCGCCGCGCGCGCGGTGCCGCCGGCGAGCGCGCCCACGACGAGCGCGCCGCTCCGGAGGACCTCGGTGACGAGCCGAGCGATCGCCGACGCGCCGATCCGCCCGGAGGCGTTCCAGGCGACATCGAGCGGCGCCCCGGCGACGAAGAGGCCCGTGAAGGCGGCGACCCACCCGAGGAGCGCGTCCAACTCGGGGTTGTGGAACCGGTCGGCGAGGAACCGGCGACCGGCGAGGACGAGGGCCGCGGCGAGGAGCCCGAGCGCGGCGTGGGCCCATGAGGTCTGCGCGATGAACCGGTCCCGCGCCGACGGGTCGCGCGGGACGAAGTAGTAGAGGCTCTGGGTGAGCCCCATCGGCAGCACGAGGGCGAGCGTCTGGGACACGAGCCACGCCTGCTTGAACGTCCCGTACGACGCCGGCAGGAGCGCCCGCGCGAGCACCATCGGCACCGCCAGCGCGAGCAGGGCGCCCACGAGGCGCGCCGCGAGGAGGGGCCGCGCCCTCGTCAGGATCGAGTCGTCCAAGGTCCCCCTCGCCTGGAGACGATGTGCAGCCTCCCGTGCCCGGCCGAGCAGCCCACGCGGGACGGAGCCCTCGCTACCCCGCCTGTACCTCGTCGTGTTGCGCGACGGCACACGGCGCGCCGCTGAGGCGGGCGAGCATGCGTGCGGCGGACCGGTCCCAGCCGAACTGCTCGGCCGCCCGGACGCGCCCCGCCTCGCCGAGCCGGCGCGCGCGCCCCGGATCGAGGAGGAGCGCGGTGCACGCCTCCGCGAGCGCGCGTGGGTCGCGCGGCGGCACGAGGACGCCGGTCTCGCCGTCGACGACGATCTCGGGGATCGCCTCGATGGCGGTGCCGACGACCGGGAGCCCGAACGCCATCGCCTCGAGGAACGCGAGGCCGAACGCCTCGCGGAGCGTCGGCAGCGCGAGGAGCGCCGCGCGCGCGTACCTCGCGGCGAGCGCGGACGCCGGCAGCGTACCGTGGAAGGTCGCGCCCTCCGGGAGCCGCGACGGCGCCTCCTGCGACACGATCCAGAGCGTCGCGGCGGGGACGGCGCGCCGGACGAGCCGGAACGCCTCGACGAGCTCGCGCCCGCCCTTCGCCGCGAACGACCGCCCGACGAAGAGGATCGCGGGGTCCCGCGCCGGGGGGAGGGGGAGCGAGCCGGGCGCCACGTTCGGCCCCGCCCCGACGACCTCGATCCGCTCCGGGTCGACGCGGTAGTCCACGACGAGCGAGCGCGCCGCGAACGCGCTCATCGAGAAGATCGTCCGGGCGCCGCGGTAGACCCGCTCCTCGCGCGCGCGCCACTCCGGATCGGGCGGGAGCGGCGGCGGCAGGCCTTCGATCGCCGGGTAGCGCTCCGCGATCGCGCGGGTGTGATCGACGTAGAGGTGGTAGGGCCGCTCCGGCGGGAGCCCGGGACCGAAGAGCACGCCCGCCTGCAGGACCGCGTCGGGCCGCTCGCGCCGGATCGCCTCGCCCGCGACGCGCGAGAGGTGGTCGAACGCCCACGGTGAGTGGACCCAGTATTCCTTCCACGCGCCGCGGTGGCGCCGCACCGCCTCCGCGAACGCGCGCAGCGCGGCGGGGCGCGGGTTCGGGAGGCGCGAGCCCTCGCGGAGCTTCCACAGGAACCGCTCCGTCGGGTTCGAGAGCGAGACCGCGACCCCACGCGCCGCGAGCGCCCCCGCGACGGCCGCCGTCACCCCCGACTGCGGGCCGTAGTGCAGGTACAGGAGCCGCACCCACGGAACCTAGGGACCGGCGGAGGCGAACGCGCCCGTCCCCACCGCGATCGGGTCGAGCCAATCGAGGAGCCCCTTCGACGAGGACGTCCGGTAGCTCCCGGGCGAGAGGAGCATCGCGTGGCCCGTCCCGGTGGTGCGGAACGTCTTCGCATTGCCCGCCGGGAGGGCCTCGATCGTCGCGGCCAGGCTCTCGAGCGCGCTCTGGAAGTCGGGGCCGCTCATCCCGCCGAGGAAGCCGCTGATCGTGGCGTCCTCGGTGGTGGAGAGGAGCGCGAGCAGGTCGTGTGGGTACTTGCCCGAGAGGACCGGCCAGATCTGCGAGAGGTCGCTCTTGCACCCCGGGCAGAGGGGCGTCACGGTCGAGTCGAGCCCCCACGCGTCCCACCAGGCCGCCGTCAGGGCGGCCATCTTCGGGGCGGACGGGCCGAAGGTCGGGCCGGAGTCGTCGAGGAGGCCGACCGTCACGGCCGGGCTCGAGCCCTCGGGCCACTGCGACCGGACGAGGTCGTACGCGAGAAGCGAGCCGAAGCCCCCCGCGGACGAGCCGGAGACGACGACGCGGGTGGGGCGCGGGAGGTTCGCCTCGATCCAGGCGAGGGCCGCGTCGAGGTTCCGGTGTCCGCGATGGCGCCACGTGGTGCTCCCATACGTCTGCACCGCGTCGCCCGCGTGGACGTCGCCCGTGCAGTAGGGCACGACCACGAGCGTGAACCCGGAGAACGGGTTTCCGGCGAGCTTGCGGTCGACGATCGAGCCGGGGAGCACGAAGGTCTCCGCGAACGAAAGCTCCGCGGCGCCGAACGGTCCGCGGGAGGCGTCGCACACGGCGCCCCAGCACGCGCCGCCGGGGCTCAGGTACAGGAGCACCTCGCTGCCGCCGCGGGACACGCCGAGCCCCGTGCCGGAGCCGTCCGCGCACGACATCCCGGCGACCGGCACGAACGTGAGCGCGGGCTCGGGCTCGGAGGCCTTCCCGCACGCGGCGAGCGCGAGGGGAAGCGCGAGGAGGAGGGCGGCGGCGGGGCGGAGGCGCATGGCTTCGCTCTCGCGGGGGCTAGAGCGCGAGGACGAGCTTCCCGAACGAGTCGTTCCGCTCCATCCGCTCGTGCGCCTCGCGCGCCCGCTCGAGGGGCAGCACCGAGTCGACGACCGGGGCGACGCG
Source organism: Anaeromyxobacter sp. (assembly GCA_036390155.1). Taxonomy (GTDB): domain Bacteria; phylum Myxococcota; class Myxococcia; order Myxococcales; family Anaeromyxobacteraceae; genus Anaeromyxobacter. Next base: position 6,070 of record DASWCJ010000314.1, on the reverse strand, counting down.
GCCGGAGGCGACGAGGGGGAGGACGTCCCGGGCGAAGGCCTGGGTCGCGGCGATCTTCTCCTCGAGCGGCCGCATGCGGAGCGTCGTCCCCACGATCGCGGCGCGCTTCGACATGAGCGCGCGCAGGTCGGTGCGGGCGTCCGCGCCTCCCATCGTGCCGACCACCACGAGCACCCCGCGCATCGCGAGCGCGGCGACGTTCTCCTGCGCGTACGAGGCGCCGGCGAAGTCCACGACGAGCGGGCAGCCGTCGCCGTCGGTGAGCCGCCGCACCTCGTCCGCGAAGCGCGCGCCGTCGCGCGCGACGAGGATCCCGTGATCGAGGCCGAGGGCCCGGGCGCGCACGAGCTTCGCCTCGGTCCGGGAGGTCCCGATCACCGTCGCGCCCGCCGCCTTCGCGAGCTGCAGCGCGAGCGTCGCGACCCCGGAGCCGACCGAGTGGACGAGGACCGTCCAGCCCGGACGCAGGCCGCCGACGGTGAAGAGCGCGTCGTGGGCGGTGATGCCCGCCTCGGGGAGCGCGCCGGCCTGCTCGTACGAGAGCCGGTCCGGGATCCGGAGCAGCATCCGCTCGTGCACCACGGCGAGCTCGGCCTGACCCTCGCCCGCGCAGATCGCCATCACGCGGTCCCCCGGGCGCCACGCCGTGACGCCCTCGCCCGCGCGGAGCACCTCGCCCGCGAGCTCGAGGCCCGGGACGTCGGCGCGCGTGCCCGCCGGGGGGGCGTACTGCCCGCGGCGCTGCAGGAGATCGGCGCGGTTGAGCGCCGCTGCCCGGACGCGGACCAGGACCTCTCCGCGGGCCGGGATGGGCTCGGGGATCTCGCCCGTGCGCACCACCTCGGGCCCGCCCGCCCCGTCGAACACGACCGCCTTCATGCCTGTGCCTCCCCGGGGCTCACGCCCGGCGGAGAGGATAGGCCGAAGCGAGGGCGGTCACCCGCGGATCGTGCCGGAGACCCCGACGACGACGTCGCGGAAGGGGATGGGCTTTCCGCTCGCCTCGACGGCGCGGCGCGCGGCAGAGGCGATCCCGCCGCAGCAGGGGACCTCCATCCGCACGACCGTCACGGTGCGGACGTCGTTCTCCGCCACGATGCGCCCGAGCTTCTCCACGTACGCGGAGAGGTCGTCGAGCTTCGGGCAGCCGACGACGAGCGCGCGGCCGGCGAGGAGCTCCTCGTGGAACCCGGGGTAGGCGAACGGGACGCAGTCGGCGGCGACGAGGAGGTCCGCGCCGCGGAAGTACGGGGCCGCGATCGGCACGAGCTGGAGCTGCACCGGCCACTGCCCGAGCCGGCTTGGGGCAGCGCCCGCTCGGGCGGCCGGCGCGGCGGCCGCGCGGGAGAGGACCATCGGACGCGACCCGGGGCAGCCGCCGCCGGCGGCGTGCGGCGCCGCGTCGGAGAGGATCGCGAGGCGCGGCCGGGCGGGCGGCGCAGCAGAGGGGCGGGGCACCGGATCGTGGCGCGCCGCGACCTGCTCGCCCATCGAGAGCAGGTGCACCTTCACCGCGTCGAGGTCGAACGCCGCCACGTCGCGCTCCTCGACCGTGATCGCGCCGCGCGGGCACTCGCCCAGGCAGGCGCCGAGCCCGTCGCAGAGGGCGTCCGCGGAGAGCCGGGCCTTGCCGCCGACGAGGGCGATCGCTCCCTCCGCGCAGGCGGGGATGCACTCGCCGCAGCCGTCGCACTTCGCCTCGTCGATCCGGACGATCTTCCTCAGCATGGAGGCGGGGTTATGCCATGCCCGGCACCGCGTCCGGAAGTCAGCGAACGTTTCCGTTCGGCCGAAAAATGGCCGGGCGGCCGAGGGCGCGTTACCCATGGTACCGGCCGATATCGCGGCCAGGCGGAGCGGGATGCAGCTACAGGCGGAGCTCACGCTCGACGACGTGGTCCAGGCGGGCCGGGTCCTCTACGGGCCGGCGTTCTCCGCCGACGGCGGCGGCTGGCGCGCCACGCTCAAGGCGACCTACCGCCGGCGCGCGATGGAGACGCACCCCGACCGTGCGCGCTCCATCGGCCGTCCCGAACGGGAGCTCGCCCGCGAGTTCAAGGCGGTCGCCGACGCGTACCGGGTCCTCTGCATCGTGGGTCCGGCGCCGCTGCCGCGGCGGAAGGCGTCTCCCGCGCCCGAATGGGCGTCGCCGCGCCCGCCTCGCGCGTCAGCCCGCGCCTCGGCCCGCACGAGCGAGCGCCGCGCGCAGGCCGCGCCGCCGAGGCCCGCCCCCGCCGCGCGCGCGGCCGGGCCCCGCGTCCGGGTCGGCGTGCGGCCCGAGGACCTCCCCAGGCGCAAGCTCCGCTTCGCCGAGTACCTCTACTACGCGGGCCGGATCGGCTGGACCGAGCTCGTCGAGGCGATCGCCTGGCAGCGCGCACAGCGTCCGCCGCTCGGCCGGATCGCCGTCGACTTCGGGTTCCTCGCCCCCGAGGACGTGCCCTTCCTGCTCGACCGCCGCCGGGCCGCGGCCGCGACCGGCACGCCCTTCGGCGAGTGGGCGCTGCGCGAGGGCTTCCTCACGCCCTTCCAGCTCCTCGCCGTCGTCGGGCAGCAGGCGAGGCTGCAGCGGCCGATCGGTCAGTACTTCGTCGAGCGCGGCCTGCTGGACGAGGACGACATCGAGCTCGTGCGCCGGCGGATCCTCCGGCACAACGCGGGCTTCCTGGGCCGCGCGTAGCGGTCACGCCTTCACGAGCACGACGAGGAGGTCGCCCTCGGCCGGGAGCGGCGTCGCGGCCCGCGCGACGAGCCCCCGCGCGCGCGCGGCCTCGACGAGCGCGTCGAGCTCGCGTACCCCGAGCGCCGGGTCCGCCGCGCGCAGCTCCGCGTCGAAGCGCGCGAGCCGCCCCGTGACCGGCACGCCCCGGTGGCGGAACGGGCCCGCGACGACGAGCGGGGCTCCCGGCGCGAGGACGCGCGCGGCGCCGTCGACGAGCGCCTCGCCCGCCGCCGCCGGCGCGACGTGGAGGACGTTCACGCAGAGGAGCGCGTCCGCGGAGCGACGGGCCCACGCCGGCGCGAGGAGGTCGAGGTCGAGGGGCGGGGCGAGGTTCGGGAGGCGCGCCTCCGCCGCCCACGCCGCGATGGACGCGCGCGCCTCCGGGTCCGGATCCGAGGGCTGCACGGCGAGGCCCGGGAACGCGCGCGCGACGTGGAGCGCGTGCTCTCCCGTGCCGCTGCCGAGCTCGAGCAGCGTCCCGGACGCGGGCAGCACCTCGTGGAGGGCGGCGAGGAGCGAGGGCAGGTTCCGGAGGGCGGCGGAGCTCGTGCGTTTCATCTTTGCGGGGGGCCACTCGCCTCGCCTTCGCTCGGCTCGCGCCCCCCGGAGCTGCATGTCTACCGCGGCCGCCGCGCCACGTCGCGCGGTCGCCGGGATCGGAGTAAGAACGACCCGATGACCCCGCGAGCCCTCGTCCCCGGACTTCCTCTGCCCCGCGGAGCGGGGCTGGGGAGGGGGCTCGTCCGCCTCGCCGCCGCCGCCGCGAGCCTCGCGCTCTTCCCGTCCTGCGCCCACCTCCGCGAGTCCGCTGGAGCGGGCGCGCTCCCGCCCGGCGTCACGCGGCGCGCGCTCGTGGTGCGTGGTCACGGGCGGCTCCTCGTCGCGCTCCCCGAGGGCTGGCGCGCGGCGGAGGGCGACGACGGCGAGGGGCCCGGCCCGACCGTCCGGATCGCGAAGCCCGGCGCGAGATTCCTCGTGCTCCTCACGCCCATGTGGAACCCGGGCGAGCCGGAGCCGCCGCAGGCGCGCGCGGACACGGCGCGGCTCTTCGCGGAGCTCGGCCGGCGCACCGCGCTCGCCGGGAGCGTCGAGCGCGAGATCCCGCTCGAGGACCTCGAGGGCGGCGGCGCGACGGGCGCGTACTTCTCCGCGACGGACGCGGCCCTCGCCGGGCGCGAGGGCGGGCCGGAGGAGTTCCGTCACGTCCTGCAGGGCGCGGCCGCGGTCGGGCCGGTGATCCTCGCCTTCACCGTGCTCGACGACGGCCCCGGCCCCTGGCGCGACCAGGCGCTCGCGCTCGTGCGCGGCGCGAGGCACGTCCCGGACGGCGAGCCGGAGACGAGCGGTGCGGGCGATCTCGAGCCCGTCCCCGACGACGCGACCGCGCCCCTGCGCGTGCGCTGGCCGGGGAAGGGCTGGTCGGTGCTCGTGGACCTGCCGGGATTCCGGGTGGGAACGCGGCCCGCCGAGGCGGGCCCGCCATACGCGATCGGGCTCCACCCGGACACCGGCGTCGCCGCGTCGGTGGCGCTCACGGCGTCGGGCGGGGCGACGGACGCCGTGGGCTGCCGCGAGCGCACGCTGGCGTCCCTCACGAAGGCGATCCCGGGCCTCGCGCTGGTCCGCGCGAGCGTGGCGGGCGCGGCGAGGGCGGCGTACGACGTCAAGGACGGGAAGGCCGGCGTCCCGGAGACGCACGTCCACGCCTTCCTCTACCGCGACGGGACCTGCGCGAACGTGCACGTCTCGAAGGCGGACCCCGGCGCAGCCGATGCCGGACGGCTCGAGGAGGTCCTCTCGTCCGCGCGCGTCGCGGAGGACTTCTGACGGACGCGCGCCGCACCTGCTCGGCGTCGTTCCCGGTCCACAGCTACGAGGTGGACGCGTTCGGCGCGCTCGCGGTCCCGGCGCTGTCCGGCTACCTCCAGGAGATCGCGGGGCGACACGCCGCCGAGCTCGGCGTCGGGCTCGACGTGCTGCGCGCGCGCGGCCTCACCTGGGTCCTCGCGCGCCAGCGGCTCGTGCTGCCCCGCGAGGTCGCGCTCGGGGACACCCTCGAGATCGAGACCTGGCCGTCGGGGGTGGACCGGCTCGCGGCCACCCGCGAGTTCCTCGTGCGGCGCGGCGACGGCGCCGAGGCGGCCCGCGCCACCACGGTCTGGTACGTGCTCGACCTCGCCACGCGCAAGCCGGTCCGCCCGCAGGAGGTGCTCGACGCCGCGCTCCCAAGGGAGCGCACCGCGTCGGTCGCCCCCATCGCGCACGCGAAGCTGCCCGAGCTCGCGCACTGGGAGCTGCAGAAGCGCTTCCACGTCCGCTACGCCGACATCGACCTGAACCTGCACGTCACGAACGCGAGCTACGTCGAGTGGGCCGTCGAGGCGATGCCGGTCGAGCTGTGGCGGGGCTCCCGCCTCGCCGAGGTGGAGGTCCAGTACCTCGCCGAGGGGCGCCACGGCGCGGCGATCCTGTCTCGGGTCGCACGGACCGGGGAGGGCGCGTACGCCCACGCGATCGTCGCCGAGGAGGACGGGAAGAAGGAGCTCGCCCGGCTGCGCACCGCCTGGACGTCGCGCGCCGCGCCACCGTAGCCGCGGGTCTCACGAATCATCACAAAGTCCGGCGCCGTTCCGACGCGAGCGGCCGTCTTCTGCGGGCGGTCGGCTCCGAAGCTGCTCGAAACGGGAGCGAGGCCGGACCGCGTCCGAGGACCGGAACCGTCACCGCGCGATCGGCTCACGAGAAGCCCGAGGGCGAGACGCCGCATCGGTGCACCCGTCCGAGGACCTCCCTTCATCCGAAGTCGAGCGCCGGCGGCGCCGAGCCCGTCGCGGTCCCCATCCCCGCCCGACGGTCGGCGGCGGTGCGGGGGTTCCTCGTGAACTGGTTCATCCAGGCGTCGCCGAACACCTCCCGCGCGGCGAGGAGGTTGTGGAACGCGCAGGCGATCCGGATGTTCGCGAGGTCCGAGGTCCCTCCGAGCGCGAGCGGCTGGATGTGATCGGCCTGGAGCCGGCGCCGCGAGCCGCACGAGCCGCCGGACGCGAGCCTCCACTCGCAGCAGTGGCCGGCGCGCTCGAGCGCAGCGGCGAGGACATGGGCGGGGACGTGCTCGCGCTTCGCGGGGCGCGGGGTCTTCGGCCGCCGCGTGCCGAGCCCCTTCCGCTTCGCCGCGCGCTCGAGCAGCGCTTCGAGGGCGAGGTCCAAGATCTCCCCGTCGCTCGCGTTCGGGTGCGCGTGCGAGAGGGCGTCGCGCGCCTCCTCGAGCCTCGCGTGGAAGCCGCGGTCCACCGTGAGGTGGATCCGGCTCCGCTCGGCATCGAGCGGCCGGACCTCGACGCGGGCAGG
>DASWCJ010000313.1:0-16705 GCA_036390155.1 Anaeromyxobacter sp. | reverse complement strand
CGCTGACGACGACGTCGCGCGGCCGATGCTGCTGGTACAGGCTCACGTAGCCCGGATCGGCCTCGACGAGGACCCCGGACCCGCCCGCTCTGTAGAACAGGTAGGTGTTGTTGTCGGCGATCGGGAAAGCCGCGCCGAGGTCCAGATAGCGCACGGGAGGGCCCAGGCGAGCGAACCGGAGCAGGAAGTGGACGATCCGGTCCTCCCCGGCCTGCGAGAAGGTCACGTCTCCGCCCTCGGACACTGACGACGAGGTCATGTCGTTCCCCCGCGGCTTGGTCACAGACCCTACCCGCGCCCCTGCGCGCGCTCGTTGAAGAGGCTGCTCAGGACGAGGAGCGCGGCTTCCGCGCCCCTGGTCACCGCGCCGAGGTCCCGCGGCGACGCCTTGCGCACCTCCTCGAGACAGAGCCCCTCGATCACGGGCAGCCACCGCTCGAACGAAAAGCTTCGCCGCCCGGTGTGCATCGCGGCGAGGCGGCGGTTGCGCCGTTCATCGTCGGACCAGTGGAGCACCTGCCGCATGGCGCTCGCCAGCCCGTCGACGTTGCGTGAGATCTTGAAGCAGTCGGTCCCGTCGAGGAACCACTCGCTCGCGCCGATGCCAGCCGTCAGTATCGGGAAGCAACCGGCCACCGCCGCCTCGCTCGCCACGAAACCGAAGGCCTCTCGTTCCCAGGTCGGGAACAGCAGCGCGTCATAGCGCGACAGCACCTCGAGCATCTCGTCCTTCGAGACCAGCCCCTTGTAGGAGAGGAAGGAGGTCAGGTTCTTCGCCGTCACCCTCTGCATGAACGCCGCGACCTGACCGGCCCCGTAGACATCCACGGTGAACCCGCGCAGGCCTTCGCACGTGAGGCGCTCCACCGCGTCGACGATGATGTCGATCCCCTTGTGGCCGGCCACGCGCGACGAGAACACGAACCGGACTCCGTCGCTCGAGCTCACCGCGATGTCTGCGGGACGCCGCTCGTCGAACTCGACCCAACCGGGGACGTAGGTCACGTCCTCGGGCTGCTTCCCGAGGACCCCGAAGGTCTCCCGGATCACGTTCTCGGACATCCCGATGAGCCGGGTCTTTCGACCGAGCTCGAGCGGGCCGAACAGGCTCTCGTACTGCTGGTGGAGACCGGACGTGCGGTCGAGACCGGTGAAGACGTTGTCCATAAGGTACAGGACCGTCGGCATCCCGATCGCCTGGAGGTACTGGAGGATGGAGTGCACGCCGAGGCCGTGGAGGTTGAACGCCAGCACGGCGTCCGGCCGGAACTGTCGGACCGCGCTCCCCAGCGCCCGGACGTTGTGGAAGCTGTAGTACAGGTGCTTCACCTGGTCGGTCGAGGAGACCTCGTGAGACAGCGAGGCACAGCGCAGCGACCTCGAAACCTTCGGCCCGGAGAGGACTCCGTGGTCGTCCAGGAAGTAGTCCGACGTCAGGACGTGGACTTCGTGGCCGCGTGCGATGAGGCCCCTCGCGACGTCCAGGGCCGCGAGCTCGTAGCCGCCGATGAAGCCCGGGGGGAAGACGTTGCTGACGACCAGGATTCTCATCGAGCGCGCTCGAACGTGAGCAGTACGTTCAGCAGTCCGTCTCCGAACTGACCCATTCCGTAGAGAGAGGCGACCGACCGATGGATCTCGTCGGCGCGATCGACCGACACTGCTGAGCCACCGCGGGAGCCCAGCAGTTCTGCGAGCTGGCCGTCCGTCGAAAACGTCGAGCAGCCCGTCACGGAGCCCAGCTCGCCGAGGGATCCCGCGGTGCTGACCAGCGTCGGGGTGCCGCACGAGAGGGCCTCGAGGGGCACGAGGCCGAGCAGCTCGGGCTTCGCGTAGTAGGTTCCCCTGTAGTCCAGGTGGGTCGACGCGTGCACGACCACCGACGCCTGGCGCATGAGGGTGCGAACCTCGTCGTCGGGCAATCCCTCTTGGATGGCGATCTGGGCCTGGGATTCGCGGATCAGGCCGTGCAAGTGGTCGAAGTACTCGGGGTTGGACCGGTTGCCGGCGATCACGAGGCGAAGGTTGGCGGGCAGGGCTCTGATCACCCGATCGAACCCCTTGTGCGGAAGCAGGCGCCCCACGGACACGACGAGCCCTGGGACGCGCTCCACCTCGCGAGACGGAGCGTAGTAGTCGGTATCCACGGGGCCCCTGCAGACGCTCACGGGGGCGTCGACGTCGACGAAGGACAGGGCCGCGAACTGCGATTGAGCGAGGCAGAGGTCGAACACGTGGCCGACCTCGGTCGAGCGTCCGACGAGGGGATGCTCGCCGCCACCGTGGTCCATGCCGATGACGATCCGGCCGGCCAGCCTCGCGTGGCTTGCGACGAACAGGCCGAAGGCGCACAAACCCTGGTGCACGACGACGACGTCGGCCTCGCCGATCCGCGCGCGCAGCGCCCCGAGGGCGACCGAGTGGGGATCCCACGGCCTGCCCGGGATGACCTCGCAGGTGACGCCGCCGGCCACCTTGAAGCTGGCCTCGGTCTCGCCAATCGCGAGCAGCCCATTCTCGACGGCAACGCCGCTCCGCCTGGCGGCGTCGCCGAGGGCGCGGATCATGTACGTGGGGTACTTCTCGCCGCCCCCGATGACGGAGGCGCTCGAGTAGTAGGTCGGACTGACGTGGAGGACTCTCACGCCACGCTCAGCCGATGCGCTCCCTCGAGCAGGATGGCGCGCTTCCTGCCGTACGTCGCCTCGAACGAGAACACTTCCCGGGCGCGCTTCGCGATGGCGGACCGGTCGTGGACGCCCGTGGCGAGGGACACCATCCGCTTCGCGGTCGCCTCCAGGTCGTCGTTGTCCGTGAAGGTCGCGCCGGGCAGCGGGGAGAAGACGTCCTTCAGCACCGAGAGCCCGTTGAGGAGCACCGGGCAGCCGCAGCAGAGCGCCTCGGCGATGGGCAGGCCGAAGGCCTCGTAGTCCGACAGGAGCACGAACAGCGACGCTGTTCGATAGAGATCGACCAGGACCCGCAGCTCGATGTAGCCCATGACGGTCACGGCATCGGCGAGCTCGCGAGGGATGGACAGGGTGTCGGACCCCTTCCCTCCGACCACGAGGTGCAGTCTGGGATCTTTCGCGTGCGCCAGCGCGAACGCGGCGAGCACCACGTCGACACGCTTGCGCTTCTCGCGGCAATCACAGACGCACAGAACCCGGTGCGCCTGCTCCCAGCGGTCGCTCGGGGAATACAGCTCGGTGTCGACCCCGAGCGGCACGACGTGCACCTTCTCGCGGGGAATGGACGCGAACCCGTCGAGGCGATACTCCGCGGGCGAGTCGACGAAGACGGCATCGGCGGCCCGCAGCGTGTCGACGAAGGCCGGCGACGTCATGAAGTAGCGCTCGTGCTGAGGCAGCGTCCAGAGCGGCTGGGAGTGGGGCGTGTAGACGAGCCGCGTGTGCTGCCTCCTCGACGCGAGCACGTTCAGGTTGGTCGACGAGCTGGCCCAGGAGACGCACTCGACGAAGTCGTAACCGTGCTGGAGCAGATGCTCGTTGATCCCTCGCATTCCCGAGTCGATGCAGCCCGGGAGGGCCAGGCCCGGCGAGGAGTAGAGCGGGACCCCGTGGTGCCGGCAGAACTCGCTGACGATCCGGAAGTTGAGCTCGTTCTCGACGTCCATGAACATCGCGAACCGAAACGAGTCCCGGGCAAATCGGATCCAGTCGAAGATGACGGTGCCGGTCCCCGAGTACATCTGGCAACTGGACGCGACGGCCATCAGGTAGGACGGACGCGTCATCTCGATCACGCCTTGCCGGCGATCGGACGCGCCACGTAGTCGACCTGCTTCTCGGTATGGACCTTGAGTACGTCGATCTCATACCCGAGCGAACCGAGCCGGCTCCTCACGTCCTCGAGCTTCACGCCGAAGCGCGAGGAGAGGACGTCCTCCCACTCGAACACGACGACCGGCCTGCACCGCTGGATCGTCTGGAGGGCCCCCAGCAACACCTCTCCGTCGGCCCCCTGGGCGTCGATCTTGATGAAGGCGACGTCGCCGAGCTCGTAGCTGTCCAGGGTCCGCGCGGCGTGCTCGAACAAGCCCGAGCCGTTCTCGGAGAACAGGTATGCGCCCAGGTTGTGAGCCGAGGCGCCGTCGAACTCGCCGTTCTCGCCGAGGGGCACGTCGACCTCCTGGGTGGACCGGTGCCCGAGAGACAGGCTCGCCGACCGCGAGAACAGGGCGTGGTTGAACAGCTGGACGTTCTGGAGCCCATTCAGGCCGGCGTTGGCCCGGAGTAGCCTGAAGTTGAAGTCATTCGGCTCGAAGCTGAATACCCGCTCGAACATCGAAGCCAGTGCCACCGTGATCGAGCCGAGGTGCGCCCCGACGTCGATGGCGCTTCCGCTGCGGTCGCGAGCCACCCGTCGAGCCAGCTCGATGATATGGCCGTCCCAGGAGCCGCCGCGGATGAGGGCGTCGGAGATGATGTCGCCTGGCTTCGCGAGGAGCAGGCCGGAGTTCGTGTTGACCGCCAGCAGCGGCGCCGGCCTGCTCGCGCGCCCCTGCGAGAGCACGGAGCCCATGCTTTCGACCTGCGCGCCGAAGGCGAGGACCTGGTCCGGGAGACGCTCCAGCGCGGCGTACCGGTTCTTCAGAGCGGCCAGCTCCGTCCGGAGCAGGACGTGCTCCCTCACGAGCTTCGCCAGCTCCTCGCGCTCGAGCACGAACAGGCGCATCGCCAGCGGGCGGAGGAAGTGCCAGAAGATCTTCTTGGCGATCTTGAGGAACAGCCTGGAGTGATCGGGCCGAAGCACCTCCAGATACTGGCCGCGCTGCTCACGTTCCTGGTGCGTCATCCCGAGTCCTCTTTGCAGTGCCCGTCGGCAGGTCTGAAGGGCGGAAGCGCAGACCGCCGTCCTCGCCAGCCCGCCCCGCTCGTCGATTCGACGGCACATTACATCACCTCCGTTCCAGGGCGCTCGAGGGAGTCCGAGTCCTCGCGCATCGCCCTCCCGCCGCACCCGCCGTGCTACCTTCGCGCGGGCGCGCTCCTCTCGCCGCGCCGACGGAGCCCGCCGGATGACGCTCGCCGCCCTCCCCCTCGCCCTCGCGCTCGCGCTCGCCGTGCGCGCCCCCGAGCCGGTCGGGGCGGCGGCCGATCCGGCGCCACGGACGGACGCGGCTGCGGCGGACCCATGGACGATCGGGGAGTCCCCGGTCGCGCCCGCGGGGGCGCTCGCCGCGCCGCTCAACTCGGACCAGGCCCTCTCGCACTGGCGCGGCGCCGTCGCGACGGGCATCGCGTACCGTTCCGGCGGCGAGGCCCTCGCGAGCACCCACGCCGACCACGGCGTGCTGCTGTACTTCGGCGGTCAGGCCGACGGCCTCTGGTCGGAGGGGCTCGGGCAGGCGGTCCGCCTCCGCGCACGCGTCTTCACCGGGGGCGAATCGTCGATCTACCTCCCGAGCGAGGGCGACCTCGAGGCGGCGTGGTCGCTCGGGCGGCGCGAGCTCCGCTTCGTCATCGCGCGGGTCGAGGCGGGGCGGTACCCGTCGCTCGCGATCGACGCGCTCGTCCAGGCGGGCACCCTGCCGTGCTTCGAGGGATCGCTCGCGCTCGACCTCGACCGGGTGCGGGTCGACTGGTTCCTCTCGCCGATCGAGGCGGCCTGGGTCCGGTACCGCGGCGCGGCCCGCGTCCCCTCCCAGCCGGGCTGGCCGAGCGAGGCCGACGCCGTCTCCGCGGCGACGGCGGCGCGCGTCCGGGTCTCGGGCGTGTTCGTCCCGTCGGTGATCGTGTCCGCGCAGGGAGACCTCGTGAAGCTCTGGCAGAGGCCCGACCTCCTGCTCTCGCTGGAGGGGAGCCTCGGGTGGGAGGTGCTCCGCCGCGCCGCGACGCTCGGCCTCACGCTCCGCGTGGACGAGTTCACCCGGCGAGGGCTCGAGCCCGGCAGCTCGGCGGAGGCCTGGCAGCTCACGGCGCTCGCCGTGGCCACCCTCGCGCTCTGATCCGAGCTCGCGTCGGCGGAGCCTCCTCCGGCTCCGCCTGCGCTCGGCCCCCCGGCACCGCTTGTCCGCACCCCGGGCTTCCTGCTAAATGCCCGGGGTCCCTCGAAGAACAGGAGCCGACCCCGATGAAGCACGTCAGCATCTGGCTCGCGATCGCCGTCTCGTTCGCGATCGGGTACGCCGCCGGCGGCGCGAACTCCTCGGCGCGCCCGTCCGCGCGCCCCGCGCCCGGCGTCGCCGCCGCGGCACAGGCGCAGCGCCCGCCCGCGCGGCCGACGGAGGATCCGAAGGCGGTCTACCGCGTGCCGATCGACGGCTCGCCCGTGAAGGGGCCGGCCGACGCGCTCGTGACGATCGTCGAGTCCTCCGACTTCGAGTGCCCGTTCTGCAAGCGCGCGGCGCCGACGCTGAAGTCGCTCGAGGAGCAGTACCGCGGCAAGGTCCGCTTCGTCTTCAAGCACAACCCGCTCCCGTTCCACGCCCGCGCCACGCCCGCCGCGATCGCGGCCGAGGAGGCGCGCGCGCAGGGCGGCGACGCGAAGTTCTGGGCGATGCACGACGCGCTCTTCGCGGCGCCGGCGCTCGACGAGGCGGCGATCCTCCTGGCGACGAAGGACGCCGGCCTCGACGCCGCGAAGATGAAGGCGGCGCTCGAGGGCGGCCGCCACAAGGAGCGGCTCGAGCGCGACCAGAAGCTCGTGCAGGGGCTCGGGGCGACCGGCACCCCCTCGTTCTTCGTGAACGGCCGCAAGCTCGTCGGGGCGCAGCCGCTCCCGGCGTTCCAGGCGCTCGTGGACGAGGAGCTGAAGAAGGCCGAGGAGCTCGTGCGCGGCGGGACGCCCGCCGCGCAGGTGTACGCGAAGATCACCGACGCGGGCGCGAGCGCCCCCGTGTTCGTCGCGGGCGAGCCCGGCGCCGCCGCGCCCGCGCAGCCCCCGCCGGCGGCCCCGTCCACCGTCTACCGCGCGGTCCCGGTCCGCGCCGACGATCCGGCGCGCGGCCCGGCCGACGCGCGGCTCACGGTCGTGCTCTTCTCCGACTTCCAGTGCCCGTTCTGCGGGAAGGTCGAGCCGTCGCTCGCCGAGCTCGAGAAGGCGTTCCCCGGGAAGGTCCGGGTCGTCTGGAAGCACCAGCCGCTCCCGATGCACCCGAACGCCGTGCCGGCCTCGCTCGCCGCCGAGGCGGCGCGCGAGCAGGGCAAGTTCTGGCCGATGCACGACAAGCTCTTCGCGAGCCAGCAGGCGCTCTCGCCCGACCTCTACCGGGCCGCCGCGAAGGAGCTCGGGCTCGACGTCCGCCGCTTCGAGCAGGCGACCTCGGCGAAGAAGGGCGAGGGGCGGATCCAGGAGGACCAGAAGCTCGGGAACGAGGTGGGCGCGAACGGCACCCCGACGATGTTCTTCAACTGCCGCCAGGTGGTGGGCGCGCAGCCGTTCGAGCGGCTCCGCGCCTTCGCCGAGGAGGAGCTGAAGAAGGCGGACCAGGTCCTCGGGCCGGCGCCCGCGAAGGCCCCCTACGAGCGGCTCTGCAAGGCGAACGTCGCCGCCGCGCCGGCGGTGGCGCAGGCCGTGCCGTCCGCCGCTCCGGTGCCGGCGGTCGCCTTGGCCCCCGCCGACCTCACGCTCCGGCCGGACGACCCGGTGCGCGGGAACCCGAAGGCGCCCGTCACCATCGTCCTCTTCTCCGACTTCCAGTGCCCGTTCTGCTCCCGGGTCGGGCCGACGCTCGACGAGGCGCAGCGGGTCTACGGGGACAAGGTGCGGGTGGTCTGGAAGCACCAGCCCCTCCAGTTCCACCCGAACGCGCTCCCCGCCGCGAAGGCCGCCGAGGCCGCTCGCGAGCAGGGCAAGTTCTGGCCGATGCACGACCGGCTCTTCGCGGCGCAGCGCGAGCTGTCGCCGGACACCTACGACCGGATCGCGAAGGACCTCGGCCTCGACCTGCGCCGGTTCCAGGAGTCGATCCGCGCCGCGAAGGGGCTCTCCCGCATCGAGGAGGACCAGCGGCTCGCCGCGCGGGTCGGCGCGCAGGGCACGCCGACGATGTACGTGAACGGCGAGAAGGTCGAGGGCGCGGTCCCGTTCGCGACGCTGAAGGCCGTCATCGACCGCAAGCTCGGGATGTAGCTCGCGGTGACGTCGACGCCGCGGTGCCGCCTCCTCACGCTGGCGTACGGGGGCGAGCCCGTGCGGACCCAGGCGCTCTACTGCGCCTGGTCCGCGCTCGCCTGGGCCGACGGCGTCCCGCTCTCGGTCCACGTCTACACGGACGAGCCGGCCGCGTACGCCGCGCTCGAGGGGCGGATCGCCGTCGAGCCCGTCTCGCTCGACCGGATCCGGGAGTGGCGCGGGCCGCACGACTTCGTGCACCGGCAGAAGACCGAGCTCGTCCGCGATCTCGCCGCCCGCTTCCCGGGAGACCGGCTCCTCTACGTCGACTCGGACACCTTCTTCACCGGGCCCCTCGCCCGCGCGGCCGACCGGATCGGGCCGGGCCGGTCGGTCCTGCACGTGCGGGAGTTCCCGATCGCGACGCACGGCACCTCGCAGATGAAGAAGTTCCGCCGGGACATGAAGGGCGTGGCGTTCCGGGGCGCGCCGATCGACCTCGCCTGCGACATGTGGAACGCGGGCGCGGTGGGGCTCGACCCTGCCCAGCTCGGCCTGCTCGCCGAGTGGCTCGAGCTCATCGACGCCGTCTACCCGCGGGTGCAGCGCTTCTTCGTCGAGCAGTTCGCGATCTCCCTGCTCCTGCAGCGCGACACCACCGTCGCCGCGATCGACGACGTGCTGTTCCACTACTGGTTCCAGAAGGACGAGTACACCGAGGCGCTCCGGCGCGCGCTGGCGGCGCTCGCGGCCCTGCCGCACGAGGCCGCCCTCGCGCGGCTGCGCGCGACTCCCATCCGGCTCCCGTACCGCAAGCAGGGCTCGACGCTCGCCCACCGGATCCGGCGCATCCTCACGGGCAAGAAGTAGCCCGGGCGCCGCCCCCGCTCAGCGCCCCTCGCGCAGCCACCGCGTCGCGAAGGCGCCCGCGAGCGCGCCGGCGCCGCCGCCCTCGCCGCAGAGCTCCCAGATCGCCACCTCGCCGAGGCCGCGGAAGGCGGCCACCCCCACGCGCCGGAACAGCTCGGCGACCCGCCCGTCGCGGCGGAAGCAGGCGACGAGCGCGAGCGGCGCGTCCCCGTAGAGATACCGGGCGCGCAGCGCCTCGGGGATCTCCGCGGGGTCGAGCGTCACCCGTCGCACCTCGCGCTCGCGCCCGACCTCCGCGAGGAACGCCTCGAGCGCCTCCTCGGAGAGCGCCGCGCCCGCGTTGTAGATCTCGCCGACGCGCTCGCCCGGGCGGGCGGCCTTCTCGACCCCGTCGCGCACCGGCACCACGAGCCCGCGGAGCGCGCCCTGGGCGTCGCCGGAGCGGAACAGCCGGACGGCGTGGTCCTCCGCCTCGGGTGGGACCGCGATCTGCATCGGCTGATCGACGAAGACGAGCCAGGCGTGCTCGAGCCCGGGGGCGCCGCGGCGCGCGCGCTCCCGCACGAGCGCCGCGTCGGCCCGCACGCGCGCGGAGGCGGTCCGGGCGGTACCGCGTGCCGACTCGTTGATCTTCTCGGCGATCGCGACGCGGTTGCGGCCGAAGACCTCGTCCTCGATCACGACGACGAGCGGCGCAGCTCCATATGAGACGAACACGCCCGCCTCCAGCACCTCGCCGCGGGCGCGCCCGAGGGCGCGCTCCCGCTCCGCCTCGAGCCGGACCTCCTCCACGCGCGCCCGGGCCGCCGCCGCGGCGGCCGCGGCGTGCCCGGGCGTTCCCGGCGACGCGGCGGCGAGGGCGGCGTCCTGCGCGGCGCGCGCCTCCCGCGCCCGCCCGAGCCCGTCCGCGGCCTGCCCCTCGATCGCCGCGATCTGCCGGGCGACGACCTCCGACGAGATCTCGCGCGACAGCCGGGCCGCGTACGCCCGGAACTGCGCGCGGACGTCCTTCGCGAGCGCCACCATCTGGTCGATCCGGCCGCTGAAGCTGACCGCGTCGCCGACGAGGTTGTTGAGGACGACGCCGCCGCGATCGGCGAGGTGCTGCATCCCGCCGAAGTGCTCCTTCGCCGCGACGAGGATGGGCACGTAGAACTCGCGCCGCAGGTACTCGGCCATCGACGCCTGCCCGAGCAGGGCGGTGCGGCGCGTGAAGTCCTTCACGTCCGCGAAGAGGTGGCCCGCGGCCCGCTCCTCGGCGCGTCGGAGGATCGCGCCCGCGCGCGCCGAGAGCCGGTAGAGCCGCCCCGCCTCCCACTCGAGCTCGTTGCCGCCCTCGGCTTCACGGCCGGTGCGGAACGAGAGCGCCTTGCGCGCCGGCGCGGCAAGCCGGTCGAGGGCGGCGTCGGCGAGGAGCGCGGCCGCGGCGTCGGCGTAGGCCGCGCGCGCGGCGGCGCGGTCGAGCCCCACCGCCGCGGCGGGGTCCTTCGGGCGCCACGCCTTCACCACCTGGCCCGCGCGGTCCACCGCGCCCGGCACGTCGGTCGCGAGGCCGACGAGCCGCGCGAGCAGGTCCTTCCGCTCCGGCTCGTCGCCCATCGCCTGCGCAAGCGCGCCGGGCGCGCAGAGCAGGCTCCGGACCGGCTCCGCGGCCGTGGCGCTTCCCGCGGCCTCGGCCGAGGCGACCGCCGCGCCGAGCGCCTCGCGCAGCCGCGCGAGGGCCGCGGCGGTCTCCGCGCGGCGGGCGAGGTCGCCGTCCGCGCCGACCGCGGCGGCGAGCTCGCCCGCGACCGCCTCCGCGTCCGCCCCCTGCGCGAGCCGCGCGGTGAGGTCGTCCGCGCGCGGGATCCCGGCCGAGAGCTCGCACCCGTAGAGCGTCGCGCCGGACCCGAGCGTCGCCGAGCGTCCGCCCAGGATCGCGCAGGGCGAGAGGGCCGCCTCGATGCGCGGGAGCAGCGGGTCGTCCGGCTTCCGCGCGGCGTCGCGCCAGGCGCGGGCGAGGCCGGTGCGCGCCGCGAGCCAGAGCCCCGCGAGCGCCGCCCCGCGGACGTACCGGTCGAGCGGGGGCTGCGGGAGGAACGACCGCACGTCCTCGGCGGCCGACGCGGACCCGGCCGAGAGCGCGAGGGCGACGAGGAGCGGCGTCGGCTCCTTCCCGCCCGACTCCGCCAGCTCCGCGAACGCGCGCTGGAGGAGCCCGATCCAGAGCGCCACGAGCGAGCGGCCCTTCCCGCCCTTCCCGATCCACGCGGCGACGAGGCCGCCCGTGAGGGCCGGGTGGATCGCGGGGCCGAGCTGCGCGGCGGCGCGGAGGTCCGGCCCGCCCGCCCCGGCGGCGCCGAGCCGCGGCTCCACGGGCGGCAGGCTCGCGTACTCCTCGCGCAGGATGAGCCGGTCGACGTCCTCCCCGGGGACGAACGCGGTGTGGTGCGTCGCGACGAGCAGCGCGAGCTCGACCGCCGCCTGCCGCACGATGGCGCGCGCGTCGGGCGCCACCTCCACGGGTACGACGAGCTCCGCGAGCGACGTGCCGAGCGAGAAGCGGACGCCGGCCGGATCGAGCCGGAGGAAGCCCGCCGGATCGCCGCGCGCGGCCGCGTGGATCTCCAGGCGTCGAGCGGCGAGCGGCGTCGGCACGTCCCGGACGGTACCGCACCCCGGCTTCGCCGCCGACCCCCGGGTCGCGGGACGCGGGCCGGGCGCGGACCTTCGGTCGGTTTGTTCCGCCGAATGGGGCCATTGGCGCTCGAACGAGACTCGGGCGCGCCGCCGCACTTGCCGTGAGGGGATCGGCTGTCGTAAGAACCGCGTGCGCGAGGCGGTGCCCGGCCACGGGCGCCGGCGCGCGCAGAGCGGCGCCTGGCCCCGGGGGCCCGGCGAGCTCCCCGGGGGTGGGATGCAGGTGAAGAGAATCACCGTCGTCACGGCGTGCAAGGACGCGTCGAAGCGCGCGTTGACGACCGCGGCGTCCATCGTCGGCCAGCGGGCGATCGAGTCCGGTCGCGTGTCGCTGCAGTACCTCGTGTTCGACGCCGGGACCGACGGCACGGGCGCGCTCCTGAAGAAGGAGTTCGGCGACGCGGTGGAGGTCCGGACCGAGCCCGACACCGGGCTCTATCACGCCATCGCGAAGGGGTTCCGGCTGGCCGACGGCGAGGTCGTGTCCTACCTGAACGCCGGCGACGTGTACCACCCGTCCGCGTTCGACATCGTCGCGGACGTCATGGCCGCGCACGACGTCCGCTGGCTCACCGGGATGCAGGTCCTCTGCAATGAGGCGCTCCACGTCATCAAGGCGGCGGTCCCGTTCCGCTACCGGCGCGATCTCCTCCTCAAGGGGCTCTACGGGCGGCGGCTCCCGTTCCTCCAGCAGGAGGCGACGTTCTGGGCCCGGTCGCTCCTCGCGCTCGTCGATCTCGACGTCCTCGCGTCGCTGCGCCTCGCGGGCGACTTCTACCTCTGGCGCTGCTTCGCGCGCGAGGAGGAGCCGGCCATCGTCGCCGCCTACCTCGGCGGGTTCACCCTCCACCCCCGCCCGCTCTCCGCGAACATCGACGAGTACCGGCGCGAGGTCGAGAGCCTCGCGGATCCGCCGGACGCGCTCGACGCGCTGCGCGTCCGGGCCGAGCGCTGGCGCTGGCGGAACCTCACGAACAACGCGCGCAAGCGGCGGAACCCTCGGCTCTTCTCGTGGGACGTGGAGGAGTCGCGCTGGCGCTGAGGGCGCGGGCGCTCTTCCCGCGCGGCCCCCTCCTGTGTTTTCCTGCGCGCTGACCTGTGCGCACGTACCTCCGCATCCTCCGCTTCGGCCTCCCGTACAAGTGGCACTTCGCGGGCGCGCTCGCCTGCATGGTGGTCCTCGCCGTCGCGACCACCGCCTACGTGAACCTGCTCGGGCCGGTGCTCGACTTCCTCTTCACCGGGAAGGCGACCGCCGCCGCGTCGCTCTCGCGGATGATGCCGGGGCTCCGGCTCGACGAGCTCCTCGCGCGGGTCGACCGCAGCACGGTGCTGAAGATCCTGCCCGCGCTGATCGTCGCCGTCGCCCTGGTGAAGGGGCTCGCGTTCTTCGGTCAGTCGTACCTCATGAGCACGGCGTCCGCGCGCCTCGTCGCAGACGTCCGCCAGGCGCTCTTCGATCGGCTCACCACGCTCTCCCCGGCGTTCCACACCCGCCACCACTCCGGCGACCTCCTGAGCCGCTTCTCGGCGGACGTCGCCATGGTGCAGCTGGCCGTCACCGAGGCGGTCTCGACCTACGCCCGGGACGGAATCACCGTCGTCGTGATGCTCGTGAACTGCTTCCTCCTCGACTGGAAGCTCTCCCTCATTGCGTTCTGCGCCGTCCCGATCACGATCCTCCCGGTGATCCGCATCACCCGCCGGATCCGCAGCGCGAGCGGCGACTCGATGGCGACGCTCGGGCAGGTGAACGAGATCGCCCTCGAGACGCTCGCGGGCATCCGGGTCGTGCAGGCGTTCGGGACGGAGCGGTTCGAGGCGGGCCGGTTCCGCGACACGAGCAGCAAGCTCGTCCATCTCGAGCGGCGGATCGCGGCGGTCCGCTCCCTCTCCTCGCCGCTGATGGAGGTCCTCGCGGCGGTGGGGCTCTCCGCCGCTCTCATGTGGGTCGGGGGCCGGATCCTGTCTGGCGAGCTCCAGCCCGGAAGGTTCTTCTCCTTCGTCGCGGCGGTGCTCCTCCTCTACCAGCCCGTGAAGCAGCTCGGGCGCATGGGCCAGACGGTGATCTTCGGCGCGGCCTCGGGCGCCCGGATCTTCGAGATCCTCGACGCGCCCTCCCCCGTGCCGGACACCGGCCGCATGGCGCTCGCGCCGTTCTCGCGTGGAATCCGGTTCGAGGGGGTCGAGTTCTCGTACGGGAACGACCCCGTGCTTCGGGGGCTCGACCTCGAGATCCGCAAGGGCGAGGTGGTCGCCCTCGTCGGCGCGTCGGGCTGCGGGAAGACGACCACGGCGAACCTCCTGCCGAGGTTCTGGGACGTGACCGGCGGTCGAATCACGATCGACGGCGTGGATGCGCGGGACGTCACCCTTGCGAGCCTCCGCGCACAGATGGCGATCGTCTCCCAGGAAACGGTGCTGTTCAACGCCAGCATCCGCGCGAACATCGCGTACGGACGGCCGGACGTCGCGCCCGCGACCGTCGAGCGCGCCGCGCGGATGGCGCAGGCCCACGACTTCATCTCCGCGCTCCCGTCGGGCTACGAGACTCACGTTGGAGAGCGCGGCGTCTTTCTCTCGGGGGGCCAGCGGCAGCGAATCGCGATCGCCCGCGCGTTCCTCAAGGACGCGCCCATCCTCGTCCTCGACGAGGCGACGAGCGCCCTCGATTCGGAGAACGAGCGGGAGGTGCAGCGCGCCCTCGAGAGCCTCATGGAGCTCGAGGGTGGCGGCCACCGCACCACCCTCGTCATCGCCCACCGGCTCTCCACGATCCGGAACGCCGACCGGATCGTGGTCGTGAATGCCGGGCGAGCCGCGGAGGTCGGGCGGCACGACGAGCTCCTGGAACGCGGCGGCGAGTACGCCCGCCTGTGGCGGATCTTCGAGGGGGGCACCGCCGTCCCTCGCGCCGGGTAGCGGTACGCCGGCTCGACTCGCGCCGCGGAAGCGACGATCCCCGCGCGCTCCCGGTGGCCACCCGCGAACCCGCTAGGGTATATTCCGCGCCTCGCGGCGGGGTGGGAGCCTTCCACTGCGATCCGCTCTCGACTGTGGAGGCGCGCGCGTGAAGCTGTCGATCGCCGTTTGCACGTTTCGCCGCGCCGACGACCTCCGCGAGTGCCTTCGCGCGATCCGCGACCTCGGATACGCGCGGAAGCACGAGGTGCTCGTGGTCGACAACTCGGATCGGCCCGAGGAACGCCGGTTGAACGAGCGCCTCGTGCGCGAATGCGAGGGCGCCCGGCTCCTGACCTCGGACCCCCCGGGCCTCTCGCGGGCGCGGAACGTGGCGCTTGCTGCGTCGAGCGGCGATGTCATCGCGTACCTCGACGACGACGCCACCTGTGTCGAGGGCTGGGCCGAGGCGCTCCTCGACGCGTTCGACGACCCGGAGGTGGTCGCCGCCGGCGGCCCCATCCTCCCGCGATGGGAGACGCCCCCGCCGGAGTGGCTCGACGGCGAGCTGCTCCTCTCGCTCGCCGTGCAGGACCGGGGACCGGTCGCGCGCGACCTCCGCGCAGACGAGGTGTTCTTCGGCGCAAACATCGCGTTCCGCCGCGAGGCGCTCGCCGCAGCCGGAGGCTTCGCCGAGCACCTCGGGCGGACCGGCGCCGATCTGATGGGCGGCGAGGAGACGGAGGTCCAGCTGAGGCTCCGGTCGCGCGGTCGTTCGCGGCACGTGCCGGGTGCGCGGGTGGATCACCTCATGCGGGCGCAGCGCTGTAGTCTTCCATGGTTCCTCAGGCGGTACGCGTGGCAGGGCCTCTCCGACGTCCGCAGCGGGGTGCCCTCGACGCTCGCGTGGCTTGGGACCCTGGTGCAGGAGGAGGGTCCGCCCGAGGCGCGCGCGCTCATCGACGCGCTCCTCGCGGCGCCGCCCGCGTCGACCGAGGACGTCATCTCGCGCGTCCGGTTCGTGCGCGGCCTCGTCGCCGCCCTCCTCGACGACCGGGTGCCGGTCCCGCGCGCTGCTGCGGAGGCTACCTCGTCGCGGGCCCGCTCCGTGGACGACCCCGAGTTCGACGTCTTCAAGGCCGAGGTGTCCGGGGGCACCGAGCTCCTGTTCATCGAGTTCGGGGTTTCCCACTCGTTCCTCTTCGAAGCGTACGGTCGGATTCCCGGGGCGAGCTTCCTGAATCCCCGGCTCGATCCCTCCAAGCAGACGCTCGAGTGCGCCCGATACATCGACGACGCCGTCTTCTACGCCAGCCGCTCCGGGGTGAAGGCCGTCGTCCTGATCACCGCCGACGTGCTCACCTGGCCCGGGTTCGAGAGGGCGCTCGCGCGCCCGACGCCGGGCGTGGGCGTGTTCGGGTTCCTCCACCGCTCCCCCGCGGACGCGCAGGCAGAGGCGCGGCTGCGGCTCGCGCTCGAGAGGCTCACCGGGCTGTTCGTCTTCTCCGAGTCCACGCGGAAGCACGCCGAGGCGCAGTTCGGCTCCCGGAACGTTACCGTCGTCCCGCTCCCGCCGACCTTCCTCGCGAACGCGCGCCCTCGCGAGCCGCGGCGCTGGGCGACCGGCGACCGGGTGGCCCTCGGGCTCCTCGGCGAGGTCCGGCGCGGCAAGGGGTACGAGTTCGCCGTCTCGGCGCTCGCCTCCGCGCCCTCCGCCGTGCGCGAGCGCGTGAGGCTCGTCATGGCGGGGCGGGTCGACGAGGACGTCGACCGGTTCCTCCGCGACACCTGCGCGAGGGCGGGCCTCGCCGCCGACCTGAACCTCTCGACCCGTTCGGAGCGGGGCTACCGCGCGATCCCGGACAACCACTTCGCGCGCGCGATCGCCGCCACGGACGTGATGGTCTTCCCCTTCGAGCCCGACCACTGGAACGTGCAGTCGGCGCACTTCGCCGACGCGCTCCTCGCGGGCAGCTGGATCCTCGCGTCGAAGGACACGCTCATCGGCGACCTGGTGGAGCGGCACCAGCTCGGTCGGACCTTCGCGTACGGGGACGACGCCTCGTTCCTGGAAGCGCTGGAGCAGCTTCTGCGCGAGGTGCAAGCGGGGACCGCGCCGCACGAAGGACGCCGGCAGCTCGTCGAGGCCCACAGCGTAGAGCGCGCCTGCAGCGTC
>DASWCJ010000312.1:0-7848 GCA_036390155.1 Anaeromyxobacter sp. | reverse complement strand
TCGCGGAGGAGCGGCCGGGTCCGGAGCTCGCGGCCGAGCCGCGCGAGCCCCTCCGTCGCGCGCCGGCCGAGGTCGAGGACCTCGCGGGCGTAGTCGTCGAGGTGGCAGCCGAGGGCGGCGAGCCGATCGCCCCGGCGGAGGAGATCGAGCCCCTCGGCGATCGCGACGTCCGTCGCGCCGCGAACCCGCGCCAGCGAGGCGAGCGTCGCCTCGCACTCGTCCGCGAGCTGCTCGCCTCCGCGGAACCACTCGTGGAGCTCCGCGCCAGTGAGCGGCTCGAGCTCGCCGGGGAGCGGCGAGCCGGTGGGGCGCGAGCGGGCGGGCGCGGCGGCCATCCTCAGATCTTCCCACGGCGGTCTGACACCCGCAGTCAAGGAGTCGGCTCCTCGACCCAGGATGCCGCCATGGAGCCTGGGCTCGGCCGGACGACGCCGGTGGACGCGGCGCTATGCCGCGCCCGCCGCGTCGACCGGGGGCTCGTCCCCGAGGATCGGCGGCACCGGCACCCCGAGCGAAAGCGCGACCGCGCGGAGCAGGTCGGCCTCGGACGGCAGGACCCGGCCGTCGGACATGACCGTCGCGGCGCAGGCCGCGACGACCCGCGCCTTGAGCGACGGCACCGCGCCGTCGAGCCGGTCGAGCGCCGCGTCGAGCCGCGCGGCGGCGATCTTCTCGCGCCCGAGCACGCGCCAGCCGGCCGCGACGCCGAGCACCGGGAGCGCCGCGTCGAGCGCCGCCTGCGCAGCGGCCGGGTCGGTGGTCCCCGCCCAGGCGAGCGCGGAGAGGAGGTCGAGGAGGTCCACCTGCACCTCGTCGAGCGTGCGGAGCCGCGCCGGGCGCGCGGGGCCGCCGAGCTTCGGCGCGAGCCGGCGCCGGACGATCCGCTGCACCGCCCACTCGAACACGGTCGAGCGGCCGTCCGCGCCAGCGAGCGCGGCGAGATCGCGGACGAGAGC
Organism: Anaeromyxobacter sp.; assembly: GCA_036390155.1. Taxonomy (GTDB): domain Bacteria; phylum Myxococcota; class Myxococcia; order Myxococcales; family Anaeromyxobacteraceae; genus Anaeromyxobacter. The sequence continues at coordinate 6,892 of DASWCJ010000312.1, read as the reverse complement.
GGCGGCGTCCGGCGCGGAGAGCGCGTCGAGGGCCGGGAGCGCGAGGCCGAGCGCCGCCATGCGCGCGCTCCGGGGCGCCACTGCGAGCGCCGCCGCGAGCGGGGCGACGGCGGTCCGGACTGCCGGGTCGGGGAGGAGCCCGGCCGCGACCGCGCGCACGCCCGGGTCGGAATCCGAGAGGACGGCGCGCACGAGCGCCGCCGCTCCCGCCGGGTCGCGCGCCGCGGCGGTGAGCTCGGGCGGCAGCGCCGCGAGCACCGCGGCAGCGTGGGTCACGTGGCGCGGCCCGGGGTGGCCGACCGAGGCGACGAGCGCCGCCGGCGTCGTCGCGAAGCGCGCGCGCGCAGGAGCGACCTCCGCCGAGGGCGCGACGGGCGCCGCGCCTCCGGCGACGTCCGCGCCTGGCGCCCACTCGCGCTCCGCCGCCTCCTGGGCGCGTCGCATCGCGCGCAGGTACCCGCCCTGCGGGGCGATCCGCTCGATCCGATCCTTGATGGGCGGGTGGGTCGCGAGCCAGTCGCTCCCGAGCCCGTTCGCGAAGAAGAGGTGGGCCGCCTCCGGAGCGAGGGCGTTCGTGACGCGCGAGCCCGCCTGCGCGATCTTCCCGAGCGCGCCGGCGAGGCCATCCGGGTTCCGCGTGAACTGGACCGCCGCGGCGTCGGCGAGGTACTCGCGTTGCCGCGACACGGCGGCGCGGATGAGCCGGCCGAAGAACGCGCCGATCGAGCCCGCGACCCAGAGCACGATCCCGACCGCGACGATCGCGCCGGCGCCGCCCCGGCGGTCCTCGCGCGAGCGCCAGCGGCTCGAGCTCGAGTCCCTCGCCTGGAGCAGGACCCGGCCGATCGCGGCGAGCACGGTGATGCCGCCGATGATCGCGAGGAGCCGCACGTTGAGCCGGGCGTCGCCGTTCAGGACGTGGGAGTACTCGTGCGCGACGACCCCCTGCAGCTCGTCGCGGTCGAGCTTCTCGAGCGCGCCGCGCGTCACCGCGATCACCGCGCGGTCCGGCGTGAGCCCGGCGGCGAACGCGTTGATGCCGTCCTCGTCCGGGAGGACGTAGAGCGCGGGCGGCGGGAGCCCCGAGGCGATCGCCATCTCCTCGGCGACGTTCACGAGCCGCTTCTCGCCGAGTTCCTGCGTGGCCCGATCCACCGGCACGCCGCCGAGCATCCGGGCCACCGCGGGGCCGCCGTCGGAGAGCCGGATCGCGTGGTACCCGGCGCCGCCCCCGGTCACCACCGCCACGAGCGCGGTGACGGCGAGCGCGAGCGCCGGGCCGAACGGCTGGAACGCGGCGGCGGGCGCGTCGTAGAGGGACGCCGTCGGCGCCTGCGCGAAGAGGACCATCGAGAGCCCGGCCCAGATCACGGCGGCGGTCCCGAGGACCGCAAGCACGAAGTAGACGACGAGCAGGCCCGTCCGCCGCTTCGCCGCCTCCTGGGCGGCGAAGAAGTCCATCGTCGCGCGGGCGGAACCGGCCACCATCGGGGCCCCCGGGCTAGAACGCGACCTTCACCGCCTCGCGCTCGGCGGGGGCCTGGAGCTCGAAGAGCTGCGCCGGCGCGAACGAGCCCGCGACGAGCATCCCGGGGAAGGTCTCGCGCGCGTTGTTGTAGGTCATCACCGCGTCGTTGTAGGCCTGCCGCGAGAAGCCGATCCGGTTCTCGGTGGAGGAGAGCTCCTCCATGAGCTGCGACATCGTCTGGTTCGCCTTGAGGTCCGGGTAGGCCTCGGCGACCGCGAGGAGGCGGGACATCGAGCCCGCGAGGATCCCCTCCGCGGCGGAGAGCCCCTGCATCGCCGTGGCGTCTCCGGGGTTTCCAGCGGCGGTCCGCGCCGCCGCCTGGGCGACGTTCCGCGCCGCGATGACGGCCTCGAGCGTGCCGCGCTCGTGCTTCAGATACCCCTTCGCGGTCTCGACGAGGTTCGGGATGAGGTCGTAGCGGCGCTTCAGCTGCACGTCGATCTGCGAGTACGCGTTCTTGTACCCGTTCCGCTTCGTGACGAGGCCGTTGTAGAGCGAGACCCACACGATCCCGGCGAGCACCACCAGGCCGACGAGGACGGCGAGGACGACCATCGGAAACCTCCCGCGCGCCGCCCGGGGCGCGCACGGCGGGGATCATGGCACGACCCCGGTCCGCACCCAAACGGTTCCGAGAACGGCGCCGGATGGCGGCTTACTCTGCGTACACCTTTCACCCCGGAGGAATCCGATGCGTCACGTGATCTTGGCAGTCGCCCTCGCCCTCGCCTCCCCCGCGCTCGCCGCCGGAAAGTTCACGCTCCAGAGCGCCGACGTGAAGCCCGGCGCGATGCTCACCGAGCAGCAGGTCTTCAACGGCTTCGGCTGCTCGGGCCTGAACATGTCACCCCAGCTCTCCTGGTCGGACCCGCCGGCCGGCACGAAGAGCTTCGTCCTCACGGTCTACGATCCCGACGCGCCGACCGGCTCCGGCTGGTGGCACTGGGTCGTCTACGACATCCCGGCGACCGCGAAGGAGCTGCCCCAGGGCGCCGGCAGCGGCAAGGCCGCTCTGCCCGAGGGCGCGAAGCAGGGAAGGACCGATTTCGGCGCGCCGGGCTTCGGCGGCGCCTGCCCTCCCCCGGGAGACAGGCCGCACCGCTACTTCTTCACGATCTACGCGCTGAAGGTCGACAAGCTCGACGTGCCGGCCGACGCCACCCCCGCGCTCATCGGCTTCATGACGAAGGCGAATTCGCTCGAGAGCGCGACCTTCACCGCCAGGTACGCCCGGAAGAAGTAATGGAGCCTGACCGATGAACGGCCTCTTGTGGGTCCTCCAGGCGGCGCTCGCCCTGCTGTCCCTCGCGGGAGGGGCATACAAGGTGTTCAGCTTCGACGCGGTCGCGAAGGAGCCGTTCTTCGGCGCGCTCTCGCGCGGCGGATGGGGCGCGCTCGGCGTCTTCGAGATGTCGTGCGCGATCCTGCTGATCGTCCCGGCCGCCATGAAGTGGATGCCGGGCCTGACTCCGCTCGCCGCCGCCGCGCTCGCCCTGGAATCCCTGGCCCTCGCCGTGCTCTACGCGCGGTATTCGCTCGAGCTGACCGCCGCCAACCCCCTGGTCTGGGTCGTCGTGATGGGGATCTTGGCGGCCTTCGTGGCCTGGGGGCGGTACGCGCTCAGGCCGCCGGCCTGACGTCGGGCTGCCGGAGCGGTGGATCCTTGAACAGCGCGCCTCCTTGTTCAAGGTTATGCACTTATCCTTGACTAACCCCGCATCTGGGCTCAAGGATCCGAAGCGTGCCCCGCTTCGAGAACCGCCGGTGGGAGGCCGACTTCAGCGCTCCTGGCGCGAAGAAGAATCGCAGGAGCTTCACGTACAAAGCCTTCGTCCCTGACGCGCTCGAAGGCTTCGCTCCGTCGCTTCCCGCCGCAACGGTCGCGCTCGTGAGCGACGCCGAGCAGACCGTCCAGACGCTCAACCTCGACCCACCGCAACTCGCCAGCTTGGAGGTTGTAGCCCGGCGGCTTCTTCGCGCGGAGGCGGTGGCCTCCTCCTCGATCGAGGGGCTGAAGATCTCGCAACGTCGGCTCGCCGAGGCAGAGCTGGGCGCCGATGACGCGAGAGACGTCACCGCGAAGTCCGTACTGGGAAACGTGGCGGCCATGGACGCCGCGCTCGAGCTCGGCAGCTCGAAGGCCGCGCTCCAGGTGTCGGACGTTCTCGAGATCCACCGGCTGCTCATGGAATCCACCGACCACCCGGACCGCGCGGGGAAGCTCCGAACCACTCAGAACTGGATCGGTGGGACGTCGTACAACCCTCTGAACGCCGTGTTCGTGCCGCCGCCACCCGAGCTCGTCGAGTCTCTCATGGAGGATCTCGTCCGGTTCGCTTCCAGGTCTGACCTGCCGGCCGCGGTCCAAGCCGCCGTGGCCCACGCGCAGTTCGAGACCATCCACCCGTTCGGCGACGGGAATGGTCGAACCGGCCGCGCGCTGATTCACGTCGTGTTGCGCCGCCGTGGGCTCACGCCACGCTTCGTTCCGCCGGTGAGCCTCGTGCTCGCGACCAACGCGTCCGAGTACATCGCAGGGCTCACTGCGTTCAGGGAAGGTCGGCTCACGGGGTGGCTCGACGGGTTCGCCCGCGCGCTACGGTCGGCCGCGAAGAAATCGGCGGACCTCGCCCGCGACATCGCCGCGATGCAGGCGGCGTGGCGTCAGAGGGCCGGAAACCCGCGCGCCGACTCCAGCGCGGAGGGGCTCATCGTCGCGCTGCCGGCCTACCCGGTGCTCACGGCCGCCTCCGCAGCCAAGGTGCTGGATCGCTCGGTGCAAGCCGCAAATACGGCGCTCGCAGTCCTCGAGAATGCCGGGGTCCTGAAGCAGGTATCGCTCGGGCGCCGCAATCGAGCATTCGAGGCCCCGGAGCTGCTGAATCTCGTGAGCGCCTTCGAGCGCGAGTTGGCGATTCCGGACACCGGGGGCAGCCCGCCTCGGCCTCGGCACGCAGCGCGGCGGCGTTGACCCTGGCCCGCGTCCGCCCCGTACTACATCTTCAAGGATAGCAAGAATGGTACCAACCCGGAGTGCGGGTCGCGCGCGCCGCGCGCCTGCGCGCACGTCCGCGCTTCGGGCGGTGACGTTTCGCTTTCCCGATCGTCGCATCCCTTGGGCAAGGGACGGGTTCACCCTGCGCGAGAAGTGTAGAGTGCGCCCCTCACGCAGTTCTCTCGGGAGGAATTCATGCGAAACCTGTGGTGCTGGGCGAGCGCGCTCGCGCTTGCCGCGACCAGCGTCGCGTGCAGCAGCAGCTCTGGCGACAGCGGATCATCCGGCGGGGGCCAGGTCATCAACATGAAGGGCGGGAAGGGGCTCACCTACGACGGCGGCACTGGCGGAAACTTCGACGTCCAGGGCTACGGCGGTGACGTGAAGGTCCTCTCGTCTGGCAGCGTGAACACCGACGTGGCCCTCGCGCCGCGTCTCCCGTACCTCGGGACGAACCCGTGGGTCGTCGCGGCCGACGCCACGCTCTCGATCGGCGCGACCGGGTACCACACGACGCTCGGCAGCCAGTACGTCCGGGACAACGGCGGCGCCGTCATCACCGGCATCCACGTGAATCCGGGCGTGACGCTTACCATCAAGCCGAACATCGACACGAACGCCACCGCGACCAGCGCCGAGCGGGTCAACATCCGGCTCTACGAGGGCTTCATCATCGAGGGCACGGTCAAGATCGCTCACCGTGACACCACCACGCTCGGGGACGGCCTCAGCCCGAACGTCGCCGACACGCAGTTCTGGTACATGGGCGGCGTCTACGTCGCGTCCGGGGGCAAGATCGACACCACCGGCACGGACAACGTGAGCGGCCCGGGCGGCAACGGAGGCGACGTGTGGTTCGCCTATCCGGACACGTTCTACAGCGCCGGAACCCTCACGACGAAGGGCGGGAACGGAAGCACCGACGGCGGCGCCGGCGGCTTCTTCGAGGTGGACACGAACGAGGGCTACGTCGCGGTCACCGGGCCGGTCACCACCGACGGCGGCACGGCCGCGAACGGCACCGGCGGCAAAGGCAGCAACATCTGGATGGACTCGAGCTACGGCCCGTGCGTCCTGCGGGGCACCTTCTCGAACGTGGGCGGCGCCGGCACGCTCGGCGGCGGGTCTTCCGATGGGCAGGATTATAGGTCGGGGCACGGCGTCACCGTCGCCTCCGGCACGTTCAAGAGCTACGGCGGCGATGCCACCGCCACGAACGGCTACGGCGGCTACGGCGGCTACTTCTACGTCTACTCGCACGGGCCGGCGCGCGTCGCGGGCACGATCGACACCCACGGCGGCAAGGGGCTCGGCACCGGCTCGGGCGGAACCGGCGGCTACGTGGACGTCGAGGCGTACCCGAACTACGCCTGGGGCAGCGGAACGGAGCCCGACTCCGCGGGCATCTACTTCGGCGCGACGGTCAACGCGAACGGCGGCGAGGGCGAGTCCGGCGGCTCGGGCGGCTACTTCTACGCCTACAACGACGCCAGCTACTACTCGACCCCCGCCCTCGCCGCGCCCATCCAGCTCGTCGGCATCTCGAGCGTGGACGGCTCCGGCGGCGACGGCCAGCGGAACGGCGGCCACGGGGGCGGCTACAATTCTCTCGAGTCCTGGGCCACGTACGACTCGAACTACCAGTACTTCTCCGGCTCGGTCGTGAACGAGGCCGCGTTCAAGCTCAAGGGCGGCAACGGCGCCACCGGGTACGGCGGCGACGCGTATCGCTTCTACCTGGAGACGGAGAGCTACATCTACGCGCCATACAACTACACGCTCAAGAACTCGGGCGCGATCGACCTGAGCGGCGGCGACGGCGCGACGAATGGCGGCTACCCCGGGTACGCGTACCTCTTCGGCCAGTTCGGCCTCACGAACTCGGGCGCGATCACGTCCAACGGTGGCAAGGGCGGCTCCGCCTACGGCCAGTCCGGTAACGAGATCGACCTCGACTCCGGCGGCCCGCTCAGCTCGTCGGGCGCGCTCACCAGCAACGGTGGGAACGCCGCCGCCGGTTACGCAGGGGACGGCGGGTCCGTCTACGTGTACACCTCGGACCAGGCGTCGGTCTCCGGCGCGATCACGGCCACCGGCGGGAGCAGCACGTCCGGTGACGCGGGCTGGGGCGGGTACGTGTGGCTCTGGAGCCAGAAGTCGGCCTCCAGCGTGGGCGTGACCCCGAACGTCGCGAAGGGCACGGGCACCGGCACGGCCACGAACGGCGACGTCTGGATCGACGGCACGCACGTCGCGGGCCCGTGATCGGGTGAGGTGAGGACATGAGAGCAAGGCTGGCGTGGGTCGTTGGCGGTGCCGCCCTCGTGGCGGCGGCGGTCTGGCTCTGGCCGGACGCCGCGACCGACCGG
>DASWCJ010000311.1:0-10845 GCA_036390155.1 Anaeromyxobacter sp. | reverse complement strand
TCCTCTGCGAGCACGTCCAGGACGAGCTGCCGGAGCGCCTCGACGATCGTGGAGTACGGGACCTCGCGCTCGTACCGGTCGAACTTGCCCGCCACGAACAGCCCGTCGCGGCGGGCGATCGGCTTCTCCAGCTCGTGCACGAGCGACGACTTGCCGATCCCCGCGTACCCGGACACCAGGACGAGCCCGGTCGCGCCGGTCTCGGCGACCTCCTCGAACGCGCGCAGCAGCGCCGCGAGCTCCGGGTCCCGCCCGTACAGCTTCTCCGGGATCTGCAGCCGATCCGGGGCGTCGCGCTCACCGAGGGCGAACGGCTCGATGCCGCCGCGGACGCGCCACTGCGCGAGGCAGCGCTCGAGGTCATGACGAAGGCCGCGCGCGGTCTGGTAGCGTTCCTCGGCCATCTTGGCGAGGAGCTTCGTGACGATGCGCGCGATGGCCCCGGGGACGCTCGCGACGACGTCCGAGGGCGGAGCGGGGACGCGCGCGATGTGGCAGTGGACCCACTCGATGGGGTCGCGTGCCTCGAACGGTCGTCGGCCGGTCAGCAGCTCGTAATACGTGATGCCGAGCGAATAGAGGTCGGTCCGGCTGTCTATGGCGCGGTTCATCCGTCCCGTCTGCTCCGGGGACATGTACGGGAGCGATCCCTCGATGAGATCGGGGGGCCGCGATTCCTTGAGCTCGCGCGGCAGGCGCGTGGCGAGGCCCAGGTCCGCGAGCTTCACCTCGAGGGTCGTCGGGTGGACGAGGATGTTCTCCGGCTTCAGGTCGCGGTGGACGATGCCGCCGCGGTGCAGGTCCTCGACCGCGGCGGCGACGCGGATGGCGATCTCGAGGAACCGCTCCGTCCCCATCGGCAGCGGCCCGAGGCGGTCGAGCGGCTGGCCGCCCGAGTCCTCCACGACCAGCGCCGGCAGGCCCTCGTGCGTGTCGAGCGCGAGCGGCCTCGCGACCGTTGCGAGGTCGAGCGTCCTCCCGACCTCGTACTCGCGCCGCTGCCGATCGAGGGCCCGCGGGGCGCAACGCCTTGGATCGACGACCTTCAGGATGACCGAACGGCGGTCCGCGCACGAGACCGCCCGGTACGTGGTGGTCCCGCCCGATTCGTGGAGGGTCTCCGCGATCGCGTACTTCCGTGAGCCCTGCTGCTCCTCCATCGAGCAGTCCCATTATCGGGGCGGCGGGCGCGGCGCAGGATGCGACCCCTACATCCGCCTCCAGGCAAACGAACGTTCCGGCCGCCCGGTTGCGTTCACGCGTTCGGTGTGCGAGGTTCCGCCCGCGCGCGCGCCCCCGGGACGATCCGGCGGCGCGCGTTCCCGCAACCGTCGCGCACCGGACGGTCCGCCCCCTCAGGTGGAGGTAACACGTGTACACGGATTTCTCGAAGCTCCGGAACATCGGGATCTCGGCCCACATCGACAGCGGGAAGACCACGCTGACCGAGCGGATCCTCTTCTATACGAACCGGATCCACGCCATCCACGAGGTGAAGGGCAAGGACGGCGTCGGCGCCAAGATGGACTCGATGGAGCTCGAGCGCGAGCGCGGCATCACCATCGCCTCCGCCGCGACGCACTGCGAGTGGAGCGGGCTCCACTTCAACATCATCGACACCCCCGGACACGTCGACTTCACGATCGAGGTCGAGCGGTCGCTGCGCGTCCTCGACGGCGCGATCCTGGTGCTCTGCGCCGTCGCCGGCGTCCAGAGCCAGTCGCTGACCGTCGATCGCCAGATGCGGCGCTACAAGGTCCCGCGCCTCGCGTTCGTCAACAAGTGCGACCGCTCGGGCGCGAACCCGCTCCGCGTGAAGGACCAGCTCCGCGAGAAGCTCCGGCACAACCCCGTGCTGATGCAGCTCCCGATCGGCCTCGAGGACAAGTTCGAGGGCGTCGTCGACCTCGTCACGATGAAGGCGGTCCGCTTCGGCGGCGACGACGGCCAGGACATCACGGAGTCCGAGATCCCGGCCGAGCTCCAGGCGGAGGCGGCGAAGGCGCGCGAGGAGCTCCTCGACGCCGCGTCGATGTTCTCCGACGAGCTGACCGAGGCGATCCTCGAGGACCGCGTCACCGAGCCGCTCATCCACGCCGCGATCCGCAAGGGGACGATCGAGCTGAAGCTCACGCCGGTGTTCATGGGCTCGGCCTACAAGAACAAGGCCGTCCAGAAGCTGCTCGACGGCGTCGTCGCCTACCTCCCGGATCCCACGGAGGTGGTCAACGAGGCCCACGACCTCACGAACGACGAGCAGAAGGTCGTGCTCTCGATCGACAACGACAAGCCGGCCGTGGCGCTCGCGTTCAAGCTCGAGGACGGCCGGTACGGGCAGCTCACGTACCTGCGCGTCTACCAGGGCAAGCTCTCGCGCGACATGTTCATCACCAACATGCGCACGAAGAAGGACCACCGGATCGGGCGGCTCGTGCGCATGCACTCCGACGAGATGGAGGACATCGACGTCGCCGGGTCGGGCGACATCGTCGCGATGTTCGGCATCGAGTGCAACACGGGCGACACGTTCACGGACGGCAAGGTCAAGCTCAACATGACCTCGATGCACGTGCCGGATCCGGTGATCTCGCTCTCGATCAAGCCGGTCGACTCGAAGAGCGAGACCAACATGGGCAAGGCGCTCCGGCGCTTCACCCGCGAGGACCCGACCTTCCGCGCCGGCATCGACGAGGACAGCAGCGAGACGATCATCCGCGGGATGGGCGAGCTGCACCTCGAGGTCTACATCGAGCGCATGAAGCGCGAGTACAACGCGATCGTCGAGGCGTCCCCGCCCCAGGTCGCGTACCGCGAGACCGTGAGCCAGCGCGCCGACTTCGCCTACACGCACAAGAAGCAGACCGGTGGCTCGGGGCAGTTCGGGCGGGTGTGCGGCTACATCGAGCCCTGCGAGCAGGAGTACGAGTTCGTCGACGACGTCGCGGGGGGCGCGATCCCGCGCGAGTTCATCTCCGCGGTGGAGAAGGGCTTCCGCTCGATGCAGGGGAAGGGCCGGCTCCTCGGCTTCCCGGTGGTGAACGTCCGCGTCGTCATCAACGACGGCGCGAGCCACGCGGTCGACTCGTCCGACATCGCCTTCCAGGAGGCCGCCCGCGGCGCCTGGCGCGAGGGCTTCGACCGCGCCAAGCCGCGGCTCCTCGAGCCGATCATGAAGGTCGTCGTCGAGACGCCGTCCGAGTTCTCGGGCGGGGTCCTCGGCGGACTCATGCAGCGGCGCGCCATGATCGTCGGCTCGCAGGAGGACGGCAGCCTCTCCCGCATCGAGGCCGAGGTTCCGCTCGCGGAGATGTTCGGCTACTCCACGACGCTCCGCTCCTCGACCCAGGGCAAGGCGGAGTTCACGATGGAGTTCTCGCGCTACCTGCCGGTCCCGGCGGCGATGTCCGAGGAGCTCATGAAGAAGGAAGGCGCCAAGAAGGCGGCGGCGGCCGGCAAGAAGTAGCATCCTCGCCGGTGCCATGATCCGGCAGGAAGCCATCCTCCAGAGTCCGCTGCGGTTTCTCGATCGCTCGATCCGCGGCGGCCTCGGGAAGGGGCACCTGGGCGTGATCATGGCGCCCCCGGGCGTCGGCAAGTCCGCCTGCCTCGTGCAGATCGGGATCGACGCCCTGCTCCGGGGCCGGACCGTGCTCCACGTCGCGGTGGGGCAGTCCGTGGAGCACGTCGCCACCCGCTACGACGGGCTCTTCGACGAGCTCGCCGGGCGCGTCGACCTGGCCGACCGCCGGGGCGTGCGCGAGTCGATCGCCCGCCGGCGGCTCATCTGGTCCTCGCTGGACGGCGCCTTCGGCGCACAGGGGCTCGACGACGCGCTCGCCGCGTTCCAGGCGCACCTCGGGCTCGCTCCCTCGGCCGTCCTCCTGGACGGATACGGGTGGGACGAGCCCGACGCCGCAGCGACGGTCCGCGCCCTCAAGGCGAGCGCGGCGGCGGTCGGGGCCGAGCTCTGGATGACGGCGCGCGACGCGCGCGAGCCCGGGAGCGCCCCGACCATCGCCCCGTTGTCGGACCCGTGCGCCGTGCTCGTGGACGTCGGCGTCTTCCTCGAGCCCGACGGGCGGGGCGCCCGGCTGACCTTGGTGAAGGACTTCGACCGGCTCCCCGCGCGCGACGTGCCGCTCGTGCTCGAGGGCGGCACGCTGCGGCCGCCCGGAGACGACGATTCCCCGGGGGAGGTCGCGCCGTCGCCCGGGTCGTTCACGCTGCTCGGGGCGGGGTCGGCGGGCGCGGAGGCGGAGTTCGGCGCCTGCGCCGAGCGATGGGGCGTCCGGGAGGTGAACTTCACGTTCGGCGGCCGCCGGGAGATCGGCCGGACGCGCGGGGCGGTCGAGCTGAGCGACGACGAGCTCAGGCTCGGCGAGGTGAGCCCGGCCTATCTGAAGGCGCACATGCACCGGCCTCTTCCGGACTCGGCGGACCTGCGGCGCGTGCTCCAGGCCATCTGGCACCAGGTGAGCGGCGCGGGCGAGGTGTTCTCGGTCGGCGCCCTCCGCCCGGACGGGACCCCTCGCGGCGGGACGGGGTGGGCGGTCGAGCTGGCCAGACACTGGGGGAAGCCGGTTCACCTGTTCGACCAGGAGCGGAGGCGCTGGGTTCGGTGGGACGGGCGCGACTGGGTCGACGAGGTGCCGCCCGCCATCGCGCAGCAGCGGTTCGCCGGCGCGGGCACCCGTTCGCTGTCCGACGATGGGCGCGCGGCGATCCGGGCGCTGTTCGAGCGGAGCTTCGGGGCGCCTCGGTAACGGTCTGGCCGCACTCCGTCGGGCGAGCACGGACGACGACGTGCTACCGTCGTCCCACGGAGCCGCACCCATGAACATCCTCGTCCTCAACTGCAGCAGCTCGGCCACGAAGTTCGCCGTCGTGCACGCGTCCAACGGCCATGTGCACGTGGCCGGGAGCGTCGATCCTCTCGACGGGACCGGCGCCCGCCTCGCGTTCACCCACGAGGATCGCTCCGAGTCGCGGGCGGTCCCGGGCGGCGGCACCGAGGCCGCGCTGCGCGTGACGTTCGAGCTCCTGCGCGAGATCGGGCTCGCGGATCGGTTGCTCGGCGTCGGCCACCGCGTCGTGCATGGTGGGGCGAAGTTCTCGGGGTCGATGTTCATCACCCCGGAGGTCGTGGCGAAGATCAAGCAGTGCATCCCCCTCGGCCCGCTGCACAACCCGTCCAACGTCCGCGGCATCGAGCTCGCCCACGAGCTCTTCCCCGAGCTGCCGCAGGTGGCCGTCTTCGACACCGCGTTCCACCAGACGATGCCGCCGCGGGCGTACCTCTACGCGGTGCCCTACGAGTGGTTCCAGAAGCACGAGGTCCGGCGCTACGGCTTCCACGGGACGAGCCACCGCTACGTCTCGCAGCTCGCGGTGAAGCAGCTCGGGCTCGACCGCGAGGACCACGCGATCGTGACCGCGCACCTCGGGAACGGCTGCTCGCTCACGGCGGTGCGGAACGGCAAGAGCGTGGACACGACGATGGGGCTCACGCCGCTCGAGGGCGTCGTGATGGACACCCGCTGCGGCACCATCGATCCCTCCATCATCGCGCACATGAAGAAGGCGCTCGGCTGCACGGCGGAGGAGGTGATGCAGCAGCTGAACGGCGCCTCGGGCCTCCTCGGCGTTTCCGGGCTCTCGAAGGACATGCTGACCCTGGAGCAGGCGGCGCACGACGGGCACGAGCGCGCCCGGCTCGCCGTCGAGAAGTTCTGCTACTCGGTCGCGAAGCAGGCGGCGGCGATGATCGTCTCGCTCGGCCGGGTGGACGCGCTCGTCTTCACCGGCGGGATCGGCGAGAACCAGGTCCACGTCCGCGCGCAGATCATCGCGCTGCTCGGGTTCGCCGGCTTCGCGCTCGACCCGCGCGCGAACGAGCTCCACGGGCGCGGCCTCGACGGACGCATCACCCGCAGCACGAGCCCGATGGCGGCGGTCGTGAAGACGAACGAGGAGCTCATGATCGCGATGGACACCGCCGAGATCGTCCAGCGGGACGCCCACCTCGCCGCAGCCTGGGGCCGCGGCGCGCCGCTCCGGCCGGTCTAGCGCCGATCGCCCCATCCTCCCGCGTCGCCCGGAGCTTCCGGATCGCGAAGTTGGACGGTCCGGAGCCGGAGCGCGCTCGCGGTCCGCTCGCCGTCACTCCGCGAGCGGCGCGTCCCGCGCGGCCTCCACGTGCCGCTCGAGCAAGGTCTCGATGCGCGTGCCCGCCGGCGCCGTCGCGGCCCGCATCCCATGCCGCGCCAGGCGCAGCACCGACGACGGGCCATACGCGACGCCGTACACGATCGCGGCGTCGGAGATCGCGCCGATCCGCTCCTCGGTCTTGATCGACCGGTCCGGCGCGAAAGAGCAGACTCGATCGAGGCGGTGACCCTCCGCGGTGACCTCGTAGATCGCGAGCTGGGACGCGCGCCGAAACTGCTCGTTCACGTGGACGCCGTCTCCCGTGGCGAAGGCGATCTTCATGAGTGGGGCCCGTGCACGCGCCGGGCCACCATCGGGGAGGGCGGACGTCCGTGCTCGGAGATGGCGAGCGTGTTCGTCCCGCGAGCGGCGGGTGCCCGGATCGGAAGCAGCGGGAGCGCCGGGCGGTAGCCTACGGGGCGGCGAGCAGCTTCGGCCAGATTCGCCAGGAGCAGCGATCGCGGGCGCCCTGCTGCACGAGCGTGCCGTCCCAACCCTGGTCCACGGCGGCCGTAGAGCACGAGCCCCCGTCCCCCTTGATCGTCACGTTCGCGCAGAGCCGCCCGGACTGCGCGACGAGCTCGACGCGCTGCGAGCAGTCCGCGCTCGCCGTGCCGGCCGGCGGCAGCAGCGCGTACCCCTTCGCGCCGCGCGTGTTGCGGAACCGGAACCCGGGGCGCGAGACGAGCCACCCGGGCGCGGCGTCGCTCTGGTCCGCGAGGTGGGCGTAGTGCCGCGTCCACTTGTCGCCCTCGCGCAGCACGAGCGAGCCGTCGATGAGCGGCACCAGGTCCGTGTCGAAGAAGAAGGACGAGGTCGGATCCGTCCCGGGCGTCATCCCCTCCACCGCGCCCGGCAAGTACCAGTGCGTCATCGCCGTCGGGTACGCATAGTTACTGCCCAGCTCGATCACGAGCATCTCGTTCTGGCCCGCGCTCGACACGCCCACGCCCCCGTTCCGGCAGAACCGCAGCACCGTCTGCGACCCGCGCGTCCGACCGGACGCGTCGAGGCGGGTCGCGTTCCCGAGGCAGACGTACGCCTTCGTGGTCGGGTCGAACCAGGTGTAGTTGTATGCGAGCGCAGAGCCACCGAGTGGATCCGGGAAGAGGCCCCACTGTCCGAAGTTGCCGACCGTCACCGGGAAGTCGAGCCGCTGCCTCACCGAGCCGTCCGCCGCGATCGTGAGGTGCTCGACGCCCAGGATGGGGAAGGTGTTGCTGAAGGCCTTCGCGCCCTGCCACCCTTCGGGCTCGACCACGAGCTGCGACTGGATCTCGAACTTGTGGAGCGCGTGACCGTCGGGCGCGAAGACCTGCCAGATCGTGGAGCCGGTGCCGGTGCCGACCTGTGCGGCGACGTTGCCGGTGCCGTCGGACACGCCGGCTCCGCAGCTCGTGCCATCGGTCGCGGTGAGCTTCACGGCGTCCGGCGCGCTCGTCGGGACGAGCGCGTCGCACGCGGCGTCTGCGTCGACCCGCTCGACGGTGAGGGTGCCGTCGTGCGAGGTCGTCTTCCCGGGCTGCGTGCCGCCGGTCGTCCCCCCACCCGCAGTCCCGCCGCCGTCGTCGCCGGAGGTGCCACCGCCGCCGGGGTTGTCGCCGCCCCCGGACCCGCCACCACCGCCGCCCGTCGTCGGCGGTGGAGCGGGAGAGGGCTCGCTCTTCCCGCAGCTCACCACGGCCACGATCACCGCCAGCGTCACCAGGAGTGCGTGAAGGCGCATGCGCCGATCATCTGCATCGTGGCGGCTCCGTGGGTGCCCGCTCCGCAGGCTTGCAGGCGGCCCCGTGCCGGGCGGGCAGGGAGATCAGGCGCGCGCCTCTCGCGACGCTTGACCCTGAGGTGGCGCAGCGGGTAACACGATGACCGTCGTCGTGCTACCGGAGCGTTCGCCGAGGAGGCCGCATGCGGTCGTGCCGTACCGGGGTCGTCGCCATCGCCGTCGCGCTCACGATCGCGCCCGCGCTGGCGTCCGCCCACGAAACGCTCCACGAGGTGCGCCGGGGGAGCGCGATCTCCGTGAAGGCCTTCGAATCCGACGGCGATCCACTCGACGATCGGCCGTACGAGATCTTCTCGCCCGCGGATCCGAGGACCCCCTGGCAGAGGGGGCACACCGATCGCGCCGGGTGGCTGGCCTTCGTCCCGGACGTCGCGGGGAGGTGGCGGGTGAAGGTCTTCGAGGAGGGTGGCCACGGGCTCGACCTCGAGATCGACGCCTCGGCTCCGGCGGTCGCGGGCGCCCCGTCCGCCGGCGGCGGGGCCGTAGCGACCGCGGCGTTCGTCCTCCGCCCCGTGGTCGGGATCGCGATCATCGGCGCCGTGTTCGCGGCGCTCGTCCTCGTGTACCGCCGCAAGCGGAGCGACCGGTGACGCCGCGTCGCCCCGGCGAGGTGGCGGAGCGCTGCTAGCATGCACGTCCCCGACGGCTTCCTCGCCCCGCAGCTCACGCTCCCCGCGTACGCGGTCTCCGCGCCGCTCTGGGCATGGGCGGCGCGACGCCACTTCGGCCCGGCCTCGGTCGAGTCGCTGCCGGTGGTGGGCTCGCTCACCGCGCTCGCGTTCGTGGTCCAGACGATCCTCATTCCGGTGCCGGGCGGGACCTCGATCCATCTGGTCGGCGTCACGCTGCTCGCGATCCTCCAGGGCCCGCTCGCCGCGTTCGTGTGCGAGTCCCTGGTGCTGCTCGTGCAGGCGCTCTTCTTCGGGGTGGGCGGCATCACCGTGCTCGGCGTGAACGCGCTCGCGATGGGGCTCCTCGGCCCGCTCGTCGGCTGGCTCGCGTGGAAGGCGGTGCGGCCCCTCTCGGAGAGGGCCGCGCTCTTCCTCGCGGGCTGGGCCTCGACGCAGGTCGCATCCCTCGCGGTCGCCGGCGTGCTCGCGCTGCAGCACCGACTCGACCCCGGCTACTTCCCGGTGCCGCCTGCGGTGACCCTCGCCGCGATGCTCGTGCCGAGCCTCGCGGTCGCGGGCGTCGTCGAGGGGCTCTACACCGTGCTCGCGCTGTCGCTCCTCCGGAGGGCCCGGCTCCGTGGCGTCGAGGCCTGACCCCCGCCGCGAGCGCGCGCTCCTCGCCGCGTGGCTCGTCGCCGCGTTCGCGCTCTCGGCGGTCCGCGATCCGGCGGCGCTCGCAGGCGCGGGGGTCGCCGCGCTCGTCCTGCTCCGGCGCGGCGCCGGCCGGAACCTCCTCCGGACCGTGCGGGGGGTGGTCCCGCCGACCGCGGCGCTCGCGGTCCTCTCGGCGGCGGCCGTCCGGCTCGCCTCCGGCGCGTGGCCCGCGCCGGGGCCGTTCGTCGCGCTCGCGCTCCGGGCGGCGGTGCTCGGGTTCCTCTCGTTCTCGGTGCTCGACCGCGTGAGCCTCCTCCGGGCGCTCGCGCCCTTCCCGACCCTGTCGCGGCTGCTCGTCGTGACGCTCGCGCAGATCCACGCGCTCCGCCTCGTCGCCACCGAGTCGCGCGACGGGCTCCGGAGCCGCCTGCCGCGGCGGCCCGGCTCCCTCGACGTCCTCCGCAACGCTGGCGGGATCACGGCGGTGCTCCTCGCGCTCTCCGCGCGCAACGCCCGCGACGTCTCCGACGCGATGCGGTCGAGGGGGTTCTGATGGCGTTCACGGTCGAGGGGCTCCGGCTGGACTTCGGCGGCCGCACCGTCCTGCGAGATCTCTCGTTCTCGGTCTCGCCGGGCGAGCGGGTCGTGCTACTCGGCGTGAACGGCTGCGGGAAGACGACGCTCCTCAAGGCGCTCGACGGGCTCGTCGCGCCCACGGCCGGACGGATCGCCTACCAGGGCACGCCGCTCGACGCCGCCCGCCTGGAGGAGCCCGCCTTTCGCCGCCGCTTCCGCGGGGACGTCGCGCTCCTCTTCCAGAACGTGGACGCGATGCTCTTCAACCCGACCGTCGCGGACGAGATCGCGTTCGGGCCGCTCCAGCTCGGGCTCCCGGGGGTCGGAGGCCGCGTGGAGCGCTGGGCGCGAACGTTCGACGTGGACCGGCACCTCGAGCGGCCGCCCTTCGAGCTCTCGGGCGGCGAGAAGAAGCGCGTCGCGCTCGCGGCGCTCTTCGCCGTGGACCCGAAGGTGCTCCTCCTCGACGAGCCCACCGCGAACCTCGACCCTGCCTCGGCGGCGCGGCTCGTGGATCTCCTCGCGGCGATGCCCGACCTGACGGTGATCGCCTCGACCCACAACCTCACGGTCGCGGAGGAGCTCGGCTCGCGGGCGCTGCTCCTCGCGCCGGACCGACCCGGGCTGCTCTTCGACGGGGAGGCCGCGGCCCTGGTGGCGGACGACCGGCGGCTCGTCGAGAGCGGCCTCGCCCACCGCCACGCGCACCGGCACGGTGGGGCGGAGCACGCCCACTTCCACGTCCACGACGTCGAGTGACGGAGGAGCGATGATCGAGCGCATCGGGGTGTCGCTGGAGCCGGAGCTGCTGAAGCAGTTCGACCAGCTCCTCGGCCAGAAGGGCTACGCCAGCCGCTCGGAGGCGATCCGGGACCTCATCCGCGACGCGCTGGTGCAGCGCCAGTGGTCGGAGTCGGACGGCTCCGAGGAGCGGGTCGCGGTCGTGACGCTCGTCTACGACCACGACTCGTCGAGCCTCGCGCAGAAGCTCGCCCACATCCAGCACGAGAA
>DASWCJ010000310.1:0-2402 GCA_036390155.1 Anaeromyxobacter sp. | reverse complement strand
TCGATCGCGCGGGTCGCCCGCGACGCCTGCAGCGTCGCCGGCCTGCGGAGCCCGCCTGACGGCGCCGCGCCCACCCTGGCGCTCAACCGGGAGACGCGCCCGTACGAGTGGGGCTGGTGCCTGTTCGCGGGCGCGCTCGCGGCCGGCGGCGAACCGGAGGGGCACGCGGCATGAGCGGCGCGATCGCCTCCCGCCGGCAGGAGCTGATGGACTGCCCCTTCGACCCCATCACGATGGGCGAGGCGGTCTCGCGCGCGATCGGCTGGTGCCTCGACGGGGGGCACCCGCGGACCATCGTGACGATGAACGCCGCCCTGCTCGTGTCGATGCGGCGCGACCGGGAGCTCGCGCGCGCGTGCCGGGCCGGCGACCTCGTCGTCGCCGACGGCGTCCCGGTGGTGTGGGCGTCGCGGCTCACGGGGGACGCCCTCCCCGGCCGCGTCTGCGGCTGCGACCTGATGGAGCGCCTGCTCGCGGCCGCCGCCGAGCGGCTGCTCCCGGTCTTCTTCCTCGGGGCGCGCCCGGAGGTGCTGCGCGCGCTCGTCGCCACCTGCGTGCGCCGTCACCCCGGGTTCGTCGTGGCGGGCACCCGAGACGGCTACTTCGGCCCGGAGCGGGAGGCCGAGGTCGTCGAGCAGATCCGGCGGAGCGGCGCCGCGATGCTCTTCGTGGGCATGCCCTCCCCGTACAAGGAGGTCTTCCTCGAGCGAAACCGCGCCGCCCTCGGCGTCCCGGTGCTGATGGGGGTGGGCGGGAGCTTCGACGTCGTCGCCGGCTTCACGCGCCGTGCGCCGCGCTGGATGCAGCGGTCGGGGCTGGAGTGGCTCTGGCGGCTTCTCATGGAGCCGCGGCGGATGTGGCGGCGCTACCTCGTCACGAACACGCTCTTCCTCACGCGGCTCGCGATCGAGGTCGTCACGCGTCCGGGGCGGTCGTGATGGCGAAGGCCCGGATCGTGGTCGTCGCCGGGACGCGCCCGGAGGCGATCAAGCTCGCGCCCGTCGTGCGGGCGCTGCGCGCGCGCCCCTCGGTCGAGACGCTGTTCCTCTCCACCGGGCAGCACCGCGAGATGCTCCGGCAGGTGCTCGCCGCCTTCGACCTCGCGCCGGACCTGGACCTCGAGGTGATGCGTCCCGGCCAGGACCTGCACGACGTCACGGTGGCGACCCTCCTGCGGCTCAAGCCCGTCCTGCGCGAGCTGCGCCCGGCCTGGGTCGTCGTCCAGGGGGACACCACCACCGCGATGGCCGCCGCGCTCGGCGCGTTCTACGAGCGCGTCCCGGTCGCGCACGTCGAGGCGGGGCTCCGGACGAACGACCGCTACCGGCCGTTCCCGGAGGAGGTGAACCGGCGGCTCGTGGACCAGCTCTCGGCGGCGCTCTTCGCGCCGACCGAGCTCGCGCGCGAGGCGCTCCTCCACGAAGGCTTCCCGGACGGCCGGATCCTCGTCACCGGCAACACGGTGGTGGACGCGATCCGCCACCTGCGGGCGGCGCGCGGCGCGCGGGGGCGCGAGGCCGCCGGCCTCGACCTCCAGGCGATCCCGGGGCGCGTCATTCTCGTGACGAGCCACCGGCGCGAGACCTTCGGCGAGGGGCTCGCCGCGATCTGCCGGGCGCTCGTCCGCATCGCGGAGCGCGCGCCGGACGTGACGATCGTCTACCCGGTCCACCTGAACCCGAACGTCGACGGCCCGGTGCGGGTCGCGCTCGGGGGCCACCCGCGGATCGTGCTCCTGCCGCCGGTGAGCTACGTCGAGCTCGTCGCGCTCCTCGAGCGCGCCCACCTCGTCCTCACCGACTCGGGCGGGATCCAGGAGGAGGCGCCCTCGTTCCGGCGCCCCGTCCTCGTGCTGCGCGACGTCACGGAGCGCCCCGAGGGCGTCGCCGCGGGGGTCGCCGCGCTGGTGGGCACGGGCGAGGAACGGATCGTCGAGGAGACGATCCACCTGCTCGAGGATCCCGCCGCCTACGCGCGGATGGCCTCGGGCACGAGCCCGTACGGCGACGGGCACGCGGCGGAGCGGATCGTCGACGCGCTCCTCGATCCGCCCGCCGCGTTTGCGTGATGCTCAGGGAATGTTCCGAAGGACCACGGCGCCGCCGTCGGTCGCGACGAGGAGCGACCACGGCTTCACGGTCGTGTCGAGCGTGAGCCGGTTCACCCGCGAGCCGGGGAGCCCGCTGAGCGTCTTCGAGACGCCGCTCGCCGGGTCCCAGACGATCGCGCCCGAGGCGATGCCGACGATCACGAGGCGGCCATCGGGCAGGCAGACGAGGTCCTGCACCGCGCGGTCGGAGAGGCCGAGCGTCCGCGGGTCGTAGGTCTTGAACCCGGCGCTCCCGGTCCAGGACGCGACCGTCTCGGTCACGCTCGTCGGACCGTAGCTCCCGAACCAGACC
>DASWCJ010000309.1:0-12574 GCA_036390155.1 Anaeromyxobacter sp. | reverse complement strand
GTCGCGAACCTCCTCGGCGGCGCGCTCACGGTCGCCTGGGCCGCCTGGCTCGACCGCCATCGCGACCCCGCCAGCGCGCCCGCCGCCGCTCCGGGGGGCGCGTGACCGGGGCGAGACCTGCCGTTCGCGGAGAGGTGGTCGCGCTCCTCGTCCTGCTCGCCGCGGCGACCGCAGTGTTCTGGACGACCCGGCTCGATCTCGCGGCGTCCGACGCGTTCCGAGCACCCTGCTGCAGCTGGCCGCTGGCCGACCGCGCACCCTGGAGCCTCCTCTACCGGTACGGCGTGCTCGCCGGGGTGCTGCTCGCCGCCGCGGCGATGGTGACGTTCACGCTCAGCTACTGGTACCCGCGCCGCCTCCTCGCGTGGCGGCGCCCCGCGCTCTTCCTCGTGGTGGTGGCCGCCCTCGGGCCGGGCCTCGTCGTGAACGTCCTGTTCAAGGATCACTGGGGACGGCCGCGCCCGCGCGAGGTGGTCGAGCTCGGCGGGCAGGAGCGGTTCCTGCCGGTCTGGACGAAGGGGGGCGATCCGCAGGCGAAGTCGTTCCCGTGCGGTCACTGCGCGATGGGCTTCTACCTCGCGACGCCGTACCTCCTCCTCAAGCGGCGCCGGCGGCGCGCGGCCCTCGCGGTCCTCGGCGCGGGCGTCGCCTACGGCGGGCTCATGGGGGCCGCCCGCATGATGGCGGGCGGCCACTTCCTCTCCGACGTGGTCTGGTCGGCGGGGATGACGTGGCTCGTCGCGCTCGCGGCCTGGCGCGTGCTGCGGCTCGATCGGGAGGAGGCGCCCGCGCCCGAGACCGTCGCGCGCGATCCCCGGAAGGCGCGCCTCGCCGCGCTGCTCGGCGGCGGTGCGCTCGCGGTGCTCACCGTCGCGGTCCTCCTCGCGACGCCGTACCTCTCCTCGAAGACGTTCTCTCGCACCGCGGCGGAGATCGCCGCGAGCCCGGCCGCGGTCTGGGAGGTCTCGCTCGACGAGGGCACCGTCGCGATCGAGGCCGGCCCGGCGTTCGACGCGTCCTACGAGGTCCAGGCGTTCGGGTTCCCGACGAGCAAGATGAGCTTCGCCTTCCGCGAAGGGGCGGACGCGGCGCGCCTCGGGATCGAGCGCCTCGGGTGGTTCACCGAGCGCCGGACCGCGATGCGGCTGCGCCTCCCGCGGGGCGGGGAGAAGCCGGTGCGCGTGCGGCTCGGGAAGGGGAAGGTCGTGCTCGACCTGCGCGGCTTCTCGCCGTCGGCGCGGCTCGAGGTCGAGGTGGGTGAGGGTGCGGTGCGCGTCGCCGGCGCCGCGGCGCTCGACGGGGACCGCGTCCGGGTCCGGGTCGCGAGCGGGCCGATCGTGCGCGACGACGGCGCGACGACGCTGAAGCTCCTCACCGCTCCGTAGCGGCGCGCGCCGGCGGCACGAGCGCGAGGAGCGCGGCCGCGGCGAGGAGGGCGACCGCACCCGAGCCCGCGAAGGCGGCGGCGTCGCCGAAGCGGTCGCACGCCGCCGCTGCCCAGTACCAAGGAGGCCCTGCGCGTGCGAGGATGCGCGCGCATGCAGATCGTCAATCCCCAGATCCGCAAGGAAATGCAGGACGCGTCCTGGATCCGGCGCATGTTCGACGCCGGGCTCGAGCTCAAGCAGCGCGTCGGCGCGGACAAGGTCTTCGACTTCTCCCTCGGGAACCCCGACGTGCCGCCACCGCCGGCCGCGGCCCAGGCCCTCCGGGCGCTCGCCGACCGGGTGGGCGAGCCCCTGGGACTCGGCTATTGCCCGAACGCCGGGCTACCGAGCGTGCGGGCGGCGCTCGCGCGGCGCATCTCCGCCGAGCAGCAGGTCGCGATCGAGGCGCGGCACGTGGTCCTCACCTGCGGGGCGGCGGGCGGACTCGTCACCCTCTTCCGCGCGGTGCTCGAGCCCGGCGACGAGGTGCTCTGCTCGACCCCGTACTTCGTCGAGTACGGCGGGTACGTCGGACACTTCGGCGGCGTGCTCCGGACGGTGCCGTCGCGCGAGCCCGACTTCGCGCTCGACGTCCCCGCGCTGGAGGCCGCGATCGGTCCGCGAACGCGGGCGGTGGTGGTGAACTCGCCCAATAACCCGGCCGGCGCGGTGTACGGCGCCGCGACCCTCGCCTCGCTCGGGGCGGCGCTCGCGCGCAAGAACGCCGGCCGCGAGCGGCCGGTCTTCCTCGTCTCGGACGAGCCGTACCGCGCGCTCGCCTACGACGGCGTGGTCGTCCCGCCGGTCCTCCCGATCTCGCCGTTCGCGGTCGCCGTCGGATCTTTCTCGAAGAGCCTCTCGCTCGCCGGCGAGCGGGTGGGGTACCTGGCGGTCGGTCCCTCGATGCCGGACGGGGCCCTGCTCGTCGACGCGCTGACGATGACGACGCGCACCCTCGGGTTCGTGAACGCGCCCGTCCTCGGGCAGCGGCTCGTGGAGGCGCTCGCGGGTGAGTCGGTGGACGTCGGCGTCTACGATCGCCGGCGGCACGCGATGGCGGCGGCGCTGCGCCGCGCCGGCATCGAGTTCTCGATGCCGAAGGGCGCCTTTTACTTCTTCCCCAAGGCGCCGGGCGGGGACGACCAGCGGTTCGTGAACCTCCTCCTCGAGGAGAACGTGCTCGCGGTGCCGGGCCGCGGGTTCGGCTTCCCCGGCCACTTCCGGCTCGCCTTCTGCGTGGACGAGCAGGTGATCGAGCGCTCGGCGCCGGCCTTCGAGCGCGCGGCGGCGAAGGCGCGGTAGCCGGGCCGGTCGAGGTTCAGGGCCACGGAAGGTCCGGCGCGTCCGGGCTGTTCGGTCGGGCATGAAGCCGGTCCCCGCGCACTCCGCGCTCCTCCTCGGAGCCGCGGCCGCCGTCCTCCTCGCCGCCGGCTGCGCCACGCCCGGCCCGGTCGCCGGAGGCAGCCCGAAGTCCTGCATCTCCTGCCACGCGAAGACCGCCGACGAGGCGGGCCGCGGCGTCGTCCACGCGCCGTTCCGCGATCGCGAAGGGTGCGCGGCGTGCCACGGCCGCCATGGCGTGGTCGGCGCGCTGGTCCTGAAGGAGGACGAGCCGAAGCTGTGCCTCGCGTGCCACGGCGGGACGGCGGAGGAGCTCGGGCGGGCGCATCCTCACGGCGCGCTCGCGAAGGGCGGCAAGTGCACGACCTGCCACGAGCCGCACGCGTCGCGCTTCCCGCGCCTCGCGAGGAAGAACGGCAGCGCCGCCTGCTTCGAGTGCCACCAGGCGAAGGCCTTCCAGGGGGGCCAGGTCCACGCCCCGGTTGCGAGCGCGTGCACCTCGTGCCACGTCCCGCACGCGAGCGCCGAGCCCGCGCTCCTCGCTCGCAAGGGCAGCGCGCTCTGCGCGAGCTGCCACGGCGCGGGGAAGGCCGCGGGCGCCGGCAAGCACGCGGGCTACCGCGTGGAGGGGCAGGACTGCACGAAGTGCCACGCGCCCCACCGGAGCGCCGACAAGCGGCTCCTGCGGAGCGTGGTCCACGCGGTCGCGGGCGACTGCGGCAGCTGCCACGCCGCGCCCGGCTCCGAGAAGCCGTTCGCGACGTCGAAGACGCAGCCGGCGCTCTGCCTCGACTGCCACGACGACCCCCGCAAGCCCGGCGCGAAGGTGGTCCACCCCGCGCTCGACGGCTCCTGCACCGACTGTCACTCGCCGCACGCCTCGGACGTGAAGGGGATGCTGTCCGCGCCGCAGCGGCAGACCTGCGGCCAGTGCCACGACGCGATCGAGGCGAAGCTCGGGAAGGACGCGCGATCGCGTCACGCGCCGGCCGCGGAGGGGAAGTGCTCCACCTGCCACCGCCCCCACGTCGCGGACGTGCCGAAGCTCCTCGCGCAGGCCCAGCCCGCGCTCTGCGCCGGGTGCCACCAGAAGCAGACGACCGCGTGGGCGAAGGAGAAGGTGCAGCACGAGCCCGTCCGCAAGGGGACCTGCTCCGCATGCCACGATCCGCACGGCGCCGGCCAGCCGCGGCTCCTCGCGAAGCCGCAGGGCGAGCTCTGCCTCTCCTGCCACGCGAAGGCGAAGGCGGAGTTCGCGAAGCTGCGCGTCCACCCGCCGGTGAAGGAGGGCGCGTGCGCCACCTGCCATGCGCCCCACGGCGCCGCGCGGAAGGCGCTCCTCACGGCGGCGCCGGCCCAGCTCTGCGGCAAGTGCCACGAGCGGATCGGCGCGGTCGCCGCGGCGAAGAAGGGCCACCCGCCGGTCGCGGAGGGCGCCTGCGGCGCCTGCCACGAGACCCACGCGAGCGACCGCCCGGCGCTCCTCAAGGCGGCGGTCGCCGAGGTCTGCTTCGAGTGCCACGGCGACCAGCGCGCGTCCGCGAAGGCGGCGTCGGTCCACGCGCCCTTCCGGAGCGGCGCCTGCGCCGACTGCCACGATCCGCACGGCACGACGAAGAACCTCATGGACGGCGGCAGCCGCGCCTGCCTCACCTGCCACGAGGAACTGCTCCAGAAGATGATGCGGCCGCGCACGGTGGTCCATGCGCCGCTGAAGCGCGACTGCCTCGCCTGCCACACGGGCCACTCCTCGAAGGAGCCTCACCTCCTCGCCGCGCCGCCCGCCGCGCTCTGCGCGAAGTGCCACGACGCGAAGGCTCCGAAGCTCGTCGAGTCCCACCGCGGGATGAAGGTCGACCCGGCGCGGTGCGGGACCTGCCACGACCCGCACCTCTCCGACCGGAAGGGGCTCGCCCGGCAGGCGCGTCACCAGCCGTTCCTGAACGGCGACTGCGGCGCCTGCCACGCGGGGTCGGACCTGGCGAAGGTCGCGGCCGGGACGGTCTCGCCGGCCGCGCTCGTCGCGAAGGGCGAGAAGCTCTGCGCGTCCTGCCACTCCGACCTGGTGAAGAAGACCGAGCAGGCGAACGCGCACGGCCCGTTCCGCAAGGGCGACTGCCTCGCCTGTCACGGTCCGCACGCCGGCGACCGGCCGAAGCTCGTGCTCGCCGGGGGCAAGGACCTCTGCCTCCGCTGCCACGCCGGCTTCAAGCGCACGCTCGAGGCGAAGGCGGTCCACACGCCCGTGAAGGCGGGGGAGTGCGCGAAGTGCCACGACGCGCACGGCTCGGGCGAGCGGAAGCTGCTCGTGAAGAAGGGGAACGCGCTCTGCCTCTCCTGCCACGAGAAGCAGAAGGCGCTCCTCCAGGCGAAGTCGGTCCACCCGCCGTTCTCGGACGGCGCCTGCGGCGACTGCCACGACCCGCACGCCTCCGCGAACCCGGCCCAGCTGGTGAAGGCGCCGCGCGCGCTCTGCGCCACCTGCCACGACGCGAGCGAGAAGAAGCTCGTGGCCGCGCACCGGGGGCTCCCGGTGGAGCAGGCGGGCTGCGCGACCTGCCACAACCCGCACGGCTCCAGCCAGCCGAAGCTCGTCCGCTCCGCGCCGCACCGCGTGCTTCAGGCCTGCGACCGGTGCCACGTCGCGAAGGGGGCGAAGCCCGCCGCGCTCGTCGCGAGGAGCCCGGCGCTCTGCGTGACCTGCCACTCGAGCGTGAAGGACGCCCTCGGCAAGCCGGGCGCGCACGAGGCGGCGAAGGACGACTGCCTCAACTGCCACACCCCGCACGCGGCGGACGAGAAGGGGCTCGTGCGCGGGAGCGAGCGCGAGCGGTGCCTCGACTGCCACGACGAGGTGAAGAAGCACATGGACGCTTCGCGCTCGATCCACCCGCTCCGCGCGAACGGCGGCCGCTGCACGAGCTGCCATCGCCCGCACCAGTCGGACCAGCCGAAGCTCCTGGCGGCGGCGAAGGTGGACCTCTGCGCCACCTGCCACAAGACCCACGCGAAGTTCACGCACCCCTTCGGCAAGGGGGTGAACGACCCGCGCACGAAGGAGGAGATGACCTGCCTCTCCTGCCACGGGCCGCACGGGACGCCGCAGCGGTTCATCCTCGTCGCCGACGGCAAGCGCGACCTGTGCGTGCGCTGCCACGGCGGCCGCGAAGACGGGACGATGCGCGCGCTGGGCGGCTCGGGCGGCTCGGGCGGGGGCGCGCATCGATGAGGGGAGGGCGGCTCGTGCTCGCCGCGGCCCTCGCCGCGGCGGGGCCGGCGCTCGGGCCCGGCTCCGCGCGTGCCGAGGATCCGCCCCCGTCGGCCACCGTGCGTCCCCGGACGCCGCGGATGCCGGTGGTCGAGTCCGAGGCCGTGTTCGGCGAGCACACCTACGAGGGCTGGCTCTCGTCGCCGCTCGGGCTCGTCTTCGATCCGGTCGAGCGCGAGATCCTCGTCGCCGACACCGACGGCCGGCGGATCGGGATCTTCGACGCGCGCGGCGCGCCGCTCTTCACGTTCGGCGCCGGGCTCCTCGACGCCCCCTTCGCGATCGCGGTGGACCCGCGGAGCCACCACGTCTACGTCCTCGACCAGGACCGCACCCGCGTGCGCGAGTTCAGCTACCGCGGCGTCCCGCTCGGCGAGGTGAAGCTCCCCGGGCTGGCGGAGCGCAAGGACGTCGTCCTCTCCGCGCTCCACGTGGACGCGCAGGGCTGGCTCTACGTCGCGGAGCACAAGCTCTGCGAGGTGTTCGTCTACGACGAGGCGCGGAAGCTCGTGGCCCGGTTCGGCTCGGTCGGCTACGACCGCGGGCAGTTCCAGGCGATCATCGCGATCACGACCGACCAGGACGAGGTCTACGTGCTCGACCAGGTCGCGACCGCGGTCCAGGTGTTCGACCGGCGCGGCCGCTTCCTGCACGGATGGGGCGAGCACGCCATGGGCCCGGACTCCTTCTCGCTCCCCTCCGGCCTCGCGGTCGGGTCGGGCGGCGACGTGTTCGTCGCGGACGCGCTCCGCCACGAGGTGAAGGTGTTCGCGCCCGACGGGCAGTTCCTGGGCCGCTTCGGCGGCCGGGGGCGGCTCCTCGGCGAGCTCGGGTACCCTGCGCAGCTCGCCTTCGACTCGGAGGGCGCGCTCCTCGTCCTCGAGAAGGTGAACGGGCGCGTGCAGCGGTTCCGCGTGACCGTTCCTGCGCCGCCCCCGCCGCCGCCATCGCCGCCGGCGCCCGTCTCGTCGCCCCCCGCGCCGTAAGGCGGCTGCGCGGCACGGGTCAAACCCTCGGTCCGTGTTTCCGACCTTCGTTCGCAGTGGGGGTCTTGCCCCACCCACCTCCGGTCGCCCGCGAAGTCATGATCGCAGCGCGGCTCAATGGGTTCCCGTGTCCATGGGGCATTGGAGCTGGCATGTAGGATGCGGTGGGTGCGACATAACCCCCATGGCAAACTGTCGCAGGCAACGAAAAAGCCCTAAATCGCGGGATCTTGGTTGGTACGGCTGATGCTATGGCGACCCAGCGGGTGCAATGCGCACCAGGATGTAGCACCACCATAAAGGAGCATCACCGTGATGAAGAAGCTGATGGTCGCGGCCGCCATGCTGGTGTTCGGCGGGGTCGCGTCGGCCGGCGAGTACCACGTCGGCAAGTACCTGCTCTGCTACGACTGCCACTCGATGCACGGCAGCCAGTCCCACGGGTTCGGCAACGCCACGGCGCTCGGAAGCCCGGGCCCGGCGAGCGCGCAGCTCGGTGGCGACTGGCAGTTCGCCCAGAACACCGTCTACCAGTACCTGCTCAAGGGCGCCGAGAGCGAGTCGTGCATGGCCTGCCACGACGGCAAGACGTTCGCGCCCGACGTCGTCGGCGACAACTCGAACAACTACGCCCGGTCGGGCGGCTCCATCCCGAACGGCAGCGCCGGTCACGAGCTCTACAAGGGGCACGCCATCGACCAGGGCGCCGCAACGCCTCCGGGCGGCACGGCGATGGCGAATGGCCTCCGCTGCTTCGACTGCCACATCCAGCACGGTCTCGCGAACAGCTACCGCAACCTCGGCTCGCGCTCCGTCGCGGACAGCCAGCCGACGTTCGTCATCAAGGACTCGTCGGACACCACGACCGACCTGACCAAGGACGTGACGATCCGGATCGCGACGGCCGCGATCGACCCGAACGCGATCGGGACGGTGCACTACCTCCCCCAGATCGACGGCGCGTTCGGCGGCTACTACGACATGCGGAACATCTCCTACTCGCAGCAGACGGTCGGCGGGATCGCGTACGCGAACCGCATGAACAACCTCTGCGCGCTCTGCCACCCGAACTTCCACGGCGCGCCGACGGCCGGCGCGGTGGGTGACGGCGCGACGGGCGCGGGCGTCGGCGGCAAGGCCACCGCGACCACCGGCTACGAGGCGTTCACGCGGCACCCGACGTCGGGCGTCCAGGTCGGCCTCTACGGCGCGGCCGGGCACACCAGCGCCACCGCCTTCAACGGCAAGACCACGAAGGTGAAGGCCGCTCAGAAGAACGCGGGCGACTTCATCAACGCCGCCCCGATGTGCGTCAGCTGCCACAACGCCCACGGGTCGACGAACGGCTTCGGCCTCCGCTTCATCGCGGGCAACGTGACGCTCGCCGCCGCGACCGACGTCGAGAACGGCACGGGCCGCTACGCGAACCTGTGCAACCAGTGCCACGGCCAGGGCACGTCGAACGTCGAGACGTACACGGGCCCGCTCTCGGGCGTCGTGAAGTAACGACCGAGCGCACGCTTCACCATTGGAGGGGGGACCGGAATCCTCGGTCCCCCCTCGCTTGTTTTCGAGGCGCCTTGCTCTCGCGGATTCCCACACGCGCGGCGCTCGTCGCCGCGGTCCTGCTCCTCCTCGCGCTCGCGCCGCGCCGCGGCGGGGCGGGCGACTGGCATCAGGGGGCGCTCCTCCTCTGCACCGACTGCCACACGACCCACAACAGCAGCAACGGTGGGCCGATGAGGTACGACGCCTCCCCGGCACTCACCACCTACCTGCTGCGCGGCGCCGACCAGCTCTCGCTCTGCCTCGCCTGCCACGACGGCTCGCAGCCCGGCGCCCCCGACGTCCTCGCACCGGTCGGCTACGCGTCGAACCCCGCCGCGGGGACCTTCGCGAGCCGCGACGGCAGCGCCGGCTTCGGCCACCTCCTCCTCGGCACGGCGCAGCAGGTCCCGCTCGGCTCGAAGCAGATGACGCTCACCTGCTCGAGCTGTCACGACTCGCACGGCAACGGGAACTACCGAAACCTGAGGTTCCGCCCGGGCGGGAGCGTCGATCCCGACCTCGTCCTGTCGGTCGACCAGGTGAAGCGGCCGGACGGCACGAACCCGGCCGACGTGTACGACGGGTCGAACCTCGTCTACCGCAGCGGGATGACCGCTTGGTGCGTCGACTGTCACGACCAGGCCCCCTCCGGCCACGCTGCGCACTCGAACGACAAGACGATCTTCGGCTCGACCATCGCGTCGTTCGACGCCTGGTCCGCCGCGACCGGCGTGCGGGTCCCGGTCGAGAACCCGACCGACCCGAGGATCCCGTCCTCGGACGACCGGATCGAGTGCATGACGTGCCACTACGGCCACGGCTCCACGACCGACGCGCTCCGCCAGCCGAACGGCCCGAACACCCTCTGCATGCAGTGCCACGTCCAGTGAGCCCGGCCCGCGCGATCCTCCTCGCGGCGCTCGCCGCCGTCCCCCTCGCCGGCCCGGCGCGCGCCGCGAGCGGGCGGGTCGCCGCGTCCGCCCACGCGCAGGTGCGCCGCGATCCCCGGCTCGCGCCGGGCGCGTGCCTCCACTGCCACGGGACGCGCCGCGACGGCCGCACGGCGGGCTCGCCCAACGAGCTCTGCGCCGAGTGCCACCGCACCCCGGCTCCCGGATCGTCGTTCCTGGGCATGGCGCTCTACGAGCGCTCCGCGCACGGCGGCCCGGCCGCGGTGACCTGGCCCGGCCCGAAGCCGCCGCGGCGCCAGCGGCGCGAGGCCGGCGCGTGCGCCACCTGCCACGACCCGCACGGCGCGGTGGACGGGCAGGGGCGGATCCCCGCGATGACGGTGGTCCGGGGCGAGGCGCTCTGCCTCGCCTGCCACGGCAACGGCGGCCGCGTGGACGTCGCGGCCCAGTTCCGCAAGCCTTACCGCCACGGCGCCGCGTCCGGCTCCCGTGCGGTCGCGTGCTCGGAGTGCCACGACCCGCACGTCGTCCGCCCGGACGCGGGCTCGCCCCAGGCGCCGGAGGCGTCGGCGCGGCTCGCAGGCGTCGCCCGGGTGCGCCCGCAGAACGGGCCTGCCGGCGCGCAGCCCGTCTACGCGCGCGTGGACTCGACCGACCCGAGCCCGGTGCTCGAGTACGAGGTCTGCTTCAAGTGCCACTCGGGCGCGACGCGCGGCCGCCGGCCCGGGGCCGCTGACCTCGGCACGCTCCTCAACCCCGCGAACGCGTCCTTCCACCCGGTCGAGGCGCAGGGCCGGAACCGCGGCGTGGACTTCCGGGCGTTCACGCCGCGCTGGTCGCCGGACCGGCTCGTGCTCTGCAGCGACTGCCACGGCTCCGACGATCCGAGCCAGGCCGGGGTCCACGGCTCGAGCGAGCGGTGGCTGCTCAAGGCGCGCCACGTCGTCGGGCCCGGCTCGCAGCGGGCGATGCCGACCGACCTCTGCTTCCGCTGCCATACGTACGCCACCTACGCGGACCCGGCGGGCGGCGCCGCCTGGGAGTACTCGCGCTTCCGGCTCCACGCCGCGCACGCGAGCGCGGGCGCGGCCTGCGCGGCCTGCCACGAGTCGCACGGGAGCCCGTCGCAGCCGGCGCTCGTCGCGACGGGCCGCGTGCCCGGGCTCGCGGCCTATGCGCAGACCCCGACGGGCGGGAGCTGCATCGCGACCTGCCACGCCCGGACGCCCGCGGCCTCCAACTACGTCGCCGGCTACCCGAGGTGAGGCCGGCGCGCGTGATCCCTCCAACCCCAGCTCCGATCCCACGGCCGCTCGCGGCGGCGCTCTTCACGGTCCTCGCGCTCGCCCTCCTCGGACCCCGCGCCGCCGCCGCCGGGGAGGACCTCCTCGCGGGCCGCGCGACCCTGCAGTACTCCGGGCTCGACGCGCCCGGCGTCGCCGCTCGCACGTTCCAGGAGACGTACGAGGGGAGGCTCCACCTCGACCTGTCTCAGGCGCTCGGCGCGACCGCCCAGGTCCGCGTCGACGACACGCGCGGCACGGTCCGAGAGCCCACCCTCGCCTCGAGCGACTCGCAGCTCGTGCAGCCGCGATTCGAGGCCCGCTACCGCGTCCAGCCGGTCGAGCTCGACGCCGGCTACGATCTCGCCTGGCAGCGCTCCGCGTCGTCGGGCGGCGAGACCGGCCGCACCCTGGTGGAGCGGCTCCACGCCGACGCGAGCTACACGCAGGACGGCCTGCCGAGCGCACGGCTCTCCGTCTGGCGGCAGACGAGCCAGGATCTCGCGCTCGACGCCGAGATCCGCGACACCGTCGCACAGCTCACCCTCGAACACGGCGCGGGCCCGCTCCGGCTCTCCACCGGCGCGCAGGCGGACTGGCTCACCGACTCCGCCACCGGGCTCACCACCCGCACGCTCCAGCCGCGGGCCTCCATCCTGGTCGAGCGGCCCTTGGGCCGGACGGGGTCGATCGGCGGCAGCTACACGGTGTCGTTCACCGACGTCGAGCAGCAGTCGCTCTCCGGGGTCGCGGTCTCCTCGCCGGTTCAGCGCTTCCCGTCGCGTGGGCTGTACGGCGTCACCGACCGGCCGAGCGACACGACCGGGCGCCCGCTCGTCCCCGCGCCGGCCCTCGTGGACGGAAACGTGGAGGTCTCCAGCGGAATTTCGCTCGGGCCCGACGGCGTTTCCTTTCAGAACCTCGGCGTCGACATGGGCCGCCTCGTCTCCATCGACGCGCTCCGCGTCCACGTCCGGACCTCCACGGGGTATCCGTCCACCTATGCCGGCGGGATCGTCTGGTCGGCCTGGTCGAGCAACGACGGCCTCCTCTGGAACCCCGTCGGCGGCGCCTCGACCACCTTCGACCCCAGCCTGAGCCGATTCGAGGCGAGCTTCCCGCCGGTCACAACCCGCTACCTCAAGCTCGTGAACTTCGGGACGAGCACCACCGAGGCGCTCGTCACCGAGCTCCAGGCGTTCGAGCACGTCCTGGCGCGGCCGCTCAGCACCACGACCTCCACCACGCTCGTGCAGGCCGGCTCGGTGAACGCCACCGCGGCGCCACACCCGAAGGTCCGGCTCAGCCTCGGCGGAACGGTCTCGCAGGCCGTGCAGTCGTCGGCCGGGAGCGCCTTCGACTCGAGCAGCTGGCAGACCCTGGGGACCGCGAGCCTCGGCCCGTTCGAGGACCGGGTCGGCGTGTCGCTCACCGGCGAGCTCCGCGGCGCGCGCGCCACCTCGGCGGACACGCGCCTCGGCTCGCAGACCACGGCGACCGTGAGCCTGCGCGTCGCCGACCCCGTGACGCTCACCGCGGAGGGGCACCGGCTCGAGGAGCACGGCGCGGTGGACT
Organism: Anaeromyxobacter sp.; assembly: GCA_036390155.1. Classification (GTDB taxonomy): domain Bacteria; phylum Myxococcota; class Myxococcia; order Myxococcales; family Anaeromyxobacteraceae; genus Anaeromyxobacter. Next base: position 235 of record DASWCJ010000309.1, on the reverse strand, counting down.
CGCTCGTGTCGGTTGGCGCCCGCACCGGCGCCTCGGTGGTCCTCCTGCCGTCCACGCTCGAGCTCTCGGGGAGCGCCGGCGTCGACCGGGACGTGACCGAGCCGGGGCCGGTGGAGACCGAGCGCCTCTCCGCCGGCGGAGGCCTCTCCGCGCGCCTCCTCCCGTCCCTGAGCCTCGGCGCGAGCGCCTCGGTCCAGACCGGGACCGTCTCGCAACCGGCGAGCGCAACGGTCCT
>DASWCJ010000308.1:0-9162 GCA_036390155.1 Anaeromyxobacter sp. | reverse complement strand
GCCGGGCTCCTCCAGGACGAGCGCCCGAGCCCCGACCGGGCCGTGGTTCCCCTCGCTGCCCCACCAGAACCGGGGGAATCCGGCGATGGGCACGCCGCGCGGCAGGTCGAACCGGACCTCCGCGGCGCCCGCCCGCAAGCCCCCGGAACCGCGCACGGTCGCGGTGACGCGCGGCGCCGTCGCCGACCGCGCGGGCGACCAGGGGAGCGAGGCGATCCCGAGCGCGACTGCGCAGATCCCGAGCACGAGGGCGAGCGCGAGCGCGACGGTCCTGGCAGGGAGCAATTTCAAGCCGGGATCGTTATACTCCGCCGCGCTCATGGCGTACGACGCGGTGTGGGACAAGCAGCGTGAGGAGTGCGGGGTCTTCGGGATCTGGGCGCAGGGCCAGCTCGAGGAAGCGGCGAACTACGCCTACCTCGGCCTGCACGCGCTGCAGCACCGCGGGCAGGAGTCGGCCGGGATCGTCTCGACGGACGGCGAGTCGCTCCACGTCCACCGCGAGATGGGACTCGTCGCCGACATCTTCGGGGCGAGCGTCCTGGCGCGGCTGAAGGGCTACGCCGCGATCGGCCACGTCCGCTACTCGACCGCCGGCGCCTCCCAGCTCAAGAACGCCCAGCCCATCGCGGTCCAGTACGCGGGCGGCGCGGTCGCGCTCGGCCACAACGGCAACCTCGTCAACGCCGAGCAGCTCCGGATGGAGCTCGAGAACCAGGGCTCGATCTTCCAGGCCTCGACCGACACCGAGGTGATCGTCCACCTCATCGCGCGCGCCCGGGCCGCCGGCGCGCCGGGCTCGACCGAGCAGCTCCTCGGCGCGGTGCGCGAGGCGCTCGGGCGCGTCGCCGGCGCCTACTCGATCCTCTTCCTCACCCCGAAGGCGCTGGTCGGCGCCCGCGACCCGATGGGCTTCCGCCCGCTCGTGCTCGGGAAGCTGAAGGGCTGCTGGGTCCTCGCCTCCGAGACCACCGCGCTCGACCTCATCGAGGCCGAGTACGTGCGCGAGATCGAGCCGGGCGAGGTCGTCATCATCGACGGGAGCGGGCTGCGCAGCGAGCGGCTCTTCCCGGCGCAGCGCCCGCCGGCGCGGCTCGGCCGCTGCGTCTTCGAGCACATCTACTTCGCGCGGCCGGATTCGGTGCTCTTCGGGAAGTCCGTCTACGAGGCGCGCCACGCGATGGGGAAGCGGCTCGCGGTGGAGCACCCGATCAGCGCGGACCTCGTCATGCCCATCCCGGACTCGGGGGTGCCCGCCGCGATCGGCTTCTCCGAGGAGAGCGGCATCCCGTTCACGATGGGGCTCGTCCGCTCCCACTACGTCGGCCGGACCTTCATCGAGCCGCAGCAGTCGATCCGCAACTTCGGGGTGAAGCTCAAGCTGAACGCGCTCAAGGGCGTGCTCGGCGGCAAGCGCGTGATCGTCATCGACGACTCGATCGTGCGCGGCACGACGAGCCGCAAGATCGTGAAGATGATTCGCGACGCGGGCGCGAAGGAGGTCCACCTCCGGATCAGCTCGCCGCCGACCTTGTGGCCCTGCTACTACGGCATCGACACCCCCCGCCGGCAGGAGCTCATCGCCTCGAGCCACTCGGTCGAGGAGATCGCGAAGTACGTGACGGCGGACTCGCTCGGCTACCTCTCGCGCGACGGGCTCTACGCGGCGGTGGGCGGCGACCGCTCCGGCTTCTGCGACGCCTGCTTCACGGGCGAGTACCTCATCCAGGCCCCGCACAAGCCGGCCGCGACCCCCCTCCGCGTCGTCGGCGCCTGACGCGCGGTCGGGTATGCTCGCACGGTGAATGCGAGCGAAGCCCGGTTCCGGATCGCGGACGGCACGATCCACGTCTACCGCCTGTTCGACGTGGCCGACTCGGTGGACCTCGCGGCCGCCGAGCAGGCGGTGGGCGGGGAGAAGTCGCGCCTCCGCCTCGAGGGCGCGCAGTCCGGCACCGCGCTCGAGTTCCCCCGGCCGCCGCTCCACCTCGGCCTCGGCGCGCGCGAGGTGCCGCTCGCCGGCGGACCGCGCGAGGCCCGCGCGAGCGCCCACGTCTACGACTTCGGCGTCATCTCGATCCTCTACGAGCTCGCGGTGCCGCCGGGCGCCACGCTCGCGGAGCTCGTGCCGCTCGCGGAGGAGCTCGTCGTCGAGCCCACGCCGGCGATCGACCAGGCCGCCCGCCGGGAGGCAAGCGAGGTGGCGCGCGCGCTCGGGCCCGCGCTCGAGCGCCCCCACTCCTGGGACGGCCTCGAGAGCTACCAGATCTTCTTCGTCCGCCGCTTCGAGGAGGGCGCGGTGCGGGCGCTCGACGTGCTCGCCCAGGCGCCCGTGGCCGAGCTGCTCCTCGGGGAGACGAGCGAGGTCCCCCTCTCCCCGGCGGAGCGCCAGGAGGTGCTCTCGCACCACTTCACCTACCTGGAGGACGACCTCGCGGTCCTGCACTGGAACAGCGCCCTCGTGGTCGAGCCGTCGGGGGTGAAGGACATCCCCGACCTCCTCGAGTTCGCGACCGCCCACCTCCTCGAGCTGCGCTATTACGACGCGCTGCTCGACCGCGAGCTGCACCGCATCTACGACGAGATCGAGGCGGGCGGGAGCCCGATCTCCGACCTCTTCACCCGCCGCTACCGGCGCCTCCAGCGGCAGACCGCGGCGCTCCTCCTCGAGCTCTCCGAAATGATCGAAAGGCTCGAAAACGCGATCAAAATCGTCGGGGACTTCTACCTCGCCCGGCTCTACCTCGCGGCCGTCCGGCGGTTCCGCCTGCCGGCCTGGCAGGAGACGGTCCTTCGCAAGCAGCGGCTCGTCGCCGACGTGAACGAGCTCATCGGCGACACCGCCGACACGAACCGGGCCGAGCTCCTCGAGATCGCCGTCATCGTCCTCATCCTCGCCGAGCTCCTCGCCGCGGTGAGGAGGTGACCCGCCGGGGCGAACGGTGGGTGCGACACGCACGGGAGGCCCGATTATCAGGGTGATCGTGCGTCTGCGAAGTTGACGCGAGGATCCGAAGGCGATATCAACCCAGCAATTCGCCCGCCGGGCGGCGGTCGACAGGAGGGATTCCCCACATGACGCAGGCTCAGTTCTTCCAGGCGGTGGCCGAGAGCTCGCAGCTTTCGAAGGTCCAGGTGCGGGCGGTGTTCACGGCGGTCGAGGACGTGGTGATGAAGCGGCTCAAGGGCGAGGGGAAGATCCCTCTGGGTGGCCTTGGCGCCGTGAAGCTCGTCGATCGCAAGGCCCGCATCGGCCGCAATCCCGCGACCGGCGAGCAGATCAAGATCCCGGCCAAGACCGTGGTGAAGCTGACCCCGGCGAAGGCCCTGAAGGACACGTTCAACAAGAAGGGCAAGAAGTAGCCCCTTCGACGTGACGTTTCGTGAACGCTCGCCGGCGATCCCGGCGGGCGTTTTCTTTTGGTGAATCAGCCGATCCGCAGGAGCGTGCCGACGGTCGCGATCACGTCGGCGAACTTCACCGGCTTCTGCAGGTAGAAGTCGACGCCGAGGTCGAGCGCGCGCGCCTTCGCGTCCGCCGCGCCGGCGCTGATGACGAGGATCGGGATCGTGGAGAGCGCGGGCGTCGCCCGCATCCGCTCGATGAGCGTGAACCCGTCCATCACCGGCATGTAGAGGTCCGCCATCACGAGGTCGAGCTTCGGCGGCTCCCCGAGCCGCGAGAGCGCGTCGTGGCCGTTGCCGGCGTACTCGACGGTGACGGACATCCCGTCGTTCTGCCCGCCGAGCTTGCGGAGCGCGTACTCGTACATCTCGACGACGTGGGGGTTGTCCTCGACGACGAGGATGCGGAAGCCGCGCTTCCCCTTCAGCGCGGGCCCGCGCGCGGTCTCGACGAGCCGCGCGAGCTTGTGCCGGTCGTCCACCCGGTCGATGGGGATCTTCACCGCGACGCCCGCGGACCCGTCCGCGCTGGCGGTGCGGCGCACCACCTCGACCTCGACCTCGATCGGCGGGAGGAGGCCGGGGAACCCGATCTGCAGCGGCAAGCGCGCGCCGACCGGGAGCTCGCGGGTGGTCCGGATGAAGAGCCCGCCGGCGGAGAGGTTCTCGGTGACGTCGCGGACCGGCTCGAGGCCCGGGTACTCCACCTTGAGGACGAGCGGGACCCGTGGATCCCGCCGCTTGTCTCGGTCGTGCGGCATGCGTGGACCGGGAGTATAGCGCGGGAAAACTCGACAAAGTGGGCCGCAGCCGTCCTTGACAATCCCATGCCCGTTCCCTAGCCTGCCCGGGCTTTCGCCCCACTTCTCGGACCTTTATGACGAATCCAGCGCCCGTCGGTGCAGTCCAGGAACTGCCTCGCGACAAGGTGGAGCGCTTCGATCGCGAGCTCACAGCGATCGTGCAGCGGTATCCGCCCGATCGGAAGGCCGCCGCGATGCTCCCCGCGCTGCGGCTCGGCCAGGAGATCTTCGGCTACTGCTCCTCCGCGGTGCAGAAGCTGGCGGCCGATCGCCTGGGCACCTCCCCGTCCCGCGCGGAGGAGGTGGCGACGTTCTACGTGATGTTCCACACCCACCCGCTCGGCCGCCACCTCGTCGAGATCTGCACGAACGTCTCCTGCTGCCTCAACGGCGGAGAGCGGATCTTCGAGGCGCTCAAGAAGAAGCTCGGCGTGAAGAACGGCGGGACGACGCCCGACGGCAAGTTCACGCTGCGCGAGGTCGAGTGCCTCGGGTCGTGCGGGACCGCGCCGGCGATGCTCATCGACGAGGTCGAGATGCACGAGCGCCTCGACCTCAAGCGGGTCGAGCAGATCCTGGAGGGGCTCAAGTGAGCGAGACGCTCATCCTCACGAAGCGTTGGGGCAAGCCGAACTCGGCCAAGCTCGAGACCTACCGGGCCGACGGCGGCTACGCCGCGCTCGACAAGGCGCTCGGGCTCGAGCCCGGCGCGATCGTCGACGAGGTGAAGAAGTCGAACCTCCGCGGCCGCGGCGGCGCCGGCTTCGCCACCGGGCTCAAGTGGACCTTCCTCCCGAAGGACGTCCGCCCGCGCTACCTCACGATCAACGCGGACGAGTCCGAGCCCGGGACGTTCAAGGACCGCTACATCATCGAGCACGATCCCCACCAGCTGATCGAGGGGATCGCGATCACCTGCTACGCGCTCGACATCCACCTCGCCTATGTCTACATCCGCGGCGAGTTCCCGAAGCAGGCCCGGATCCTCGACGAGGCGATCCAGGAGGCCCGCGCGGCCGGCCTCCTCGGCAAGCGCCTCGGCGGGAAGAAGGACTTCGACCTCGACATCCACGTGCACCGCGGCGCGGGGGCGTACATCTGCGGCGAGGAGTCGGCGCTGCTCGAGTCGCTCGAGGGCAAGAAGGGCTACCCGCGGCTCAAGCCGCCCTTCCCGGCGATCGTCGGCCTGTGGGGCAAGCCGACCATCATCAACAACGTCGAGACGATCGCGAACATCCCCTGGATCCTCTCGAACGGCGGCGAGGCCTTCGCCGCGCTCGGCACCGGCAAGACCGGCGGCACGCGCCTCTTCGGCGTCTCCGGCCACGTGAACCGGCCCGGCGTGTACGAGAAGCCCGCCGCGTACAACCTCAAGAAGCTCATCCTGGAGGACTGCGGCGGGATCCCTGGCGGCCGCAAGGTGAAGGCGGTCATCCCGGGCGGCTCCTCCTCCCCGGTCCTCCGCGGCGACGAGATCGACATCTCGCTCGAGGTGGACGCGGTGAAGGCGGCCGGGTCGATGTCCGGATCCGGCGGCATCATCGTGTTCGACGACTCGACCTGCATGGTCCGCGCGCTCGCCCGCATCGCCAAGTTCTACGCGGAGGAGAGCTGCGGCCAGTGCACGCCCTGCCGCGAGGGCACCTCCTGGATGGAGGCGATCGTCGAGAAGATCGAGCACGGGCACGGCACCCTCGCCGACGTCGAGAAGCTCGAGCAAATCGCGGGCTGCATCGGCGGCAACACCATCTGCGCGCTCGGCGACGCCGCCTCGATGCCGGTGCAGTCCTTCGTGAAGAAGTTCAAGGACGAGTTCATCCGCCACGTCGAGGAGCGCCGCTGCCCGTACGGCGACCACGGCTGGGGCCTCGACCAGTCCTCGCGCCCGGCGGTCGTCGGCGCTGTGAAATACTAGTGGTGAAGTACGAGGGGACGACGATGACGCTCAACGCAGAGACCGTGATGTTCGTCGTGTTCGCCGTGCCGCTCGTCGGCACCGCGCTCGGCGTCGTGCTCTCGCGCAGCCCGGTCTACGCGGCGATGAACCTCGTCGCCGCGTTCTTCTTCCTGGCCGGGATCTACGTCCTCCTCACCGCCCACCTCGTCGCGTTCATGCAGATCCTGGTCTACGCGGGCGCCGTGATGGTGCTCTTCCTCTTCGTCATCATGCTCATCTCGCTCGGCGACGAGCACCTCCTGCCCGCGCGCCGGACGGCGATGCAGCTCCTCGGCGCCCTCGGCGCGCTCGCGCTGCTCGCGGTCCTCGTCTCGGCGATCGCGCGGGTCGGGTTCGCCGCACCCGGCGCGACGCTCGCCCCGAGCTTCGGGACGGTGAAGGCAGTCGGCCAGGTGCTCTACACCGAGTTCCTGCTGCCGTTCGAGGCGACCAGCCTCCTCCTCCTCGTCGCCATCGTCGGGGCGGTCGTCGTCGCGAAGGAGAGGATCTGACCATGCCGGTCTCCGCCTACCTCTACCTCGCCGCCGTCCTCTTCACGATCGGCTTCGCCGGCGTCCTCCTGAAGCGCAACGCGCTCATCGTGATGATGTCCGTCGAGCTCATGCTCAACGCGGCGAACCTCACCTTCCTCGCGTTCGCGCGCCAGTCGGGCAACGTCTCCGGCCACGCCATCGCCTTCTTCGTCATCGCGGTCGCGGCCGCGGAGGCCGCGGTCGGCCTCGCCATCGTCATCGCGATCTACCGGAGCCGCGGCGACGTGAACGTGGACGAGGTCCGCGCGATCCGCGAGTAGCACGCGGAACCGCCGCGCCGGCGCAGGAAGCGGTAAGGTGCCGCATGCTCGCGCGCTGCGCCCGTTGCAACGGAACCTTCTCGACGGATCGGTACGGGCGGCTCGTCTGCCCGCACTGCGGATCCGAGCTCATCCTCCCGGCGCCGCCCGGGACTCCGGCGGAGCCCGAGGCGCAGCAGCCCGCTCCGCCCACGTCGCCGGGGACCCCCTCTCCGCCGGCAGGTGCCGGGGGAGAGGGCCGGGGTGAGGGGGCGCCGCCGCCGCAGGGCGGCTTCGGCCCGCCGCCCGGGTACGGTCCGCCGGGCTGGGGTCCGCCCCCGGGCTACGGCGCGCCGCCGCCTGCCGGCGCCGGGCCGGCGCAGCCCTCGCCGTTCGCGGACCGGGCGCGGCTCGGGTTCCTCGCCGCGTTCTTCGAGACCTGGAAGCTCGTCGCCACCCAGCCGGAGCAGTTCTTCGCGCGGGTGCGGAGCGACCAGCCCTGGCACGCGATCCTCTTCGGCGTCATCGCGTCGTCGGTCGGCAACGCCCTCGCCGCGCTCTACACCTTCGCCTCCGGGAAGCAGGCGATGGTCGCCTTCCAGCAGATGGCGCAGAAGCTGCCGGAGGAGCAGGCGAAGTTCTTCGAGCTCTACTCGCAGGCGCTCACCGGTCCGGCCCTCGCCGTCCAGATCGTGCTCGCGCCGGTCTTCACCTTCATCGGCATCTACCTCATCGCCGCCCTCGTCCACGTGCTGCTGCTCCTCTTCCGAGGCGGCCGCCGCGGCTTCGACGCCACCCTCACCGCGGTCGGCTACGTGACCGGGCTAAACCTCCTCCTCGCGGTGCCCGCCTGCGGGAGCCTCATCGCGATGGTATGGGCGACCGTGGCGCTCATCGTCGGGCTCGCCGCGATCCAGCGCTGCGGGACGGGCAAGGCCGCGGCCGCGGTGCTCGCCCCGTTCGCGCTCTTGTGCCTCTGCGTCTGCGGCGCCGCGGGGCTCGCCGTCCCCGCCCTCCTGAAGGGCGTGGGCGACGCCGCGAAGTCCGTCCCCACCACGCAACTGTGATCGTCGCCTGGCGAAAGACCGCGCGGTTCGGCCACGCCGAGGTGTTCGCGGCGATCGCGCTGCTCTCCTTCGTCGTCGCGCGGTTCGCGCCCGTGCTCTCGCTCCCGCTCGTCTGCCCGCTGCGCGGGCTCGCGGGGATCCCCTGCGCGACCTGCGGGATGACCCACGCGTTCGTGCACCTCGCCCACGGAGAGGTCGCCCGCGCGCTCGACGCGAGCCCGCTCGGCGCGCTCGTCGCCGCGGCGGCGTGGGCCTACGCCGCGCTCGACCTCGCCCGCGCAGCCCTGGGCGCGCCGCTGCCGGCCCCGTCGGCGCGCGCCGCCCGGACCGCGGCCGCGGTCGGGCTCGTGGCCCTCGTCGCCAACTGGGCGTGGCTCGTCGTTCGGGAGGTGAGATCGTGAGCACCGACGTCCTCGGAGCCCTGCTCGTCGTCCTCGGCTACCTCTCCGGCTCGGTGCCCTACGGGCTCCTCCTCGCGCGGCTCTTCATCGGCGTGGACGTGCGGAAGGTCGGGTCCGGCAACATCGGCGGGACGAACGTCGCGCGCGTGAACAAGAAGCTCGGCGCGGCGACGATCGCGCTCGACACGCTGAAGGCGGTGGTCCCCCTCCTCGTCGCGCGGCGGGTGCTCGTCGGCCCGGCCGCGGACTACTGGGTGATGGGCGTCGCCATCGCCGCCTTCGCCGGGCACGTCTTCCCGGTGTGGCTCGGGTTCAAGGGCGGGAAGGGCGTCGCGACCGGATTCGGCGTCTACCTCGTGCTCGCGCCGTGGGCCGCGCTCGCCGGCGTCGGGACCTGGGCCGGCACCTACCTCGTGACGCGGATGTCGTCGCTCGGCTCGCTCCTCGGGACGATCGTCTGCGTGGTGTGGATGCTCGTCTTCGTGGGGCCGGCGAGCCCGCTCACCTGGTCGGCGATCGTGGTGGGCGTGCTCATCTTCGTCCGCCACGCCGAGAACATCCGGCGGATCCTCTCCGGCGAGGAGCGGAAGCGGATGCGGGTCTAGCGCCAATGCCTGTCACTTAGCGGCCGGCCGCTAACGGCGAACGCTCCCGAGGGCCTCGGGCATGGCCCCCGTCCTCCTGCGCCGCCGCCAGAGTCGCAACCGGCACCGGACGGTCGAACGGGTCCAGAAACGTGGACGCCGGCGCACGCCCG
>DASWCJ010000307.1:0-1617 GCA_036390155.1 Anaeromyxobacter sp. | reverse complement strand
GTCGCCGCTCACCTCGACGGTGATCCGGAGGAGCTGCACGGCGTCGGCGTCCTGCGCGCCGCCGCCCCCGCGCCGGCCGCGCCGGCGGCGCCGCTGCGGGTTCGCCGCCGCGCGCTGTCCGTGGAGCGCGAGCCGGACCCGCTCCGCGATCTTCCGCGGGAGCCGGGAGGTCGCGACCATGGACGCGAGCAGCGCGTCCGCTTCCGGCCCGAGGTGGGTGAGGAGCGCGCCGAGCAGCACCGCCTCGGAGACCTCCTCGCCGGAGCGGACGAGCCGGTCGAGCGCGGCGAGGTGCGCGAAGAAGGACCGGCGGCGCGTGTCGTCCCAGCCGTCGAGCGCGGCGCCGAGCGCCGGCAGGATCATGGGAAGGGCCCCGCACGCGCGGAGCAGCTCGAAGGCGCGCGCAGATCCCCCGCAGCGCAGGATCTTGAGCGTCTCCTCGAGCACCCGCGCCGGGGCGCAGCGCGCGAGCTCGCCGGCGTGGCGCCGCATCGCCTCGAAGCAGTCGGGCTCGATCGTGAAGCCGAGCCGGGAGGCGAACCGGATCGCGCGCAGCGTGCGGACCGGGTCCTCGCGCATCCGGATCTCGGGATCGCCGATGGTGGCGATCCGGTGGTCCTCGAGGTCCCGGCGGCCGCCGACGAAGTCGATCACCTCGCCGCTCGCGACGTCGTAGAAGAGCCCGTTCACCGTGAAGTCGCGGCGGACGGCGTCCTCCTCGGCGGTGCCGAAGACGTTGTCGCGGGTGATGAGTAGGTCGCCCCCGTCCGGCACGTCCTCGGCGACGTCGATGGGGTTCTTCCGGAAGGTCGCGACCTCGATGACCTTGCCGCCGCGGAAGTAGACGTGGGCGAGCCGGAAGCGCCGGCCGATGAGGCGGCAGTTCCGGAAGATCGCGCGGACCTCGCCGGGGTGGGCGTCGGTCGCGACGTCGAAGTCCTTCGGCGTGCGGTCGAGGAGCAGGTCGCGGACGCAGCCGCCGACGAAGTACGCCTTGTGCCCCATGTGACGGAGCCGGGCGATGGTCCTGATCGCGTCCTGGTCCAGCCGGTCCACCGGGATCTCCGGCGGGTGCGCGGGCGGCGGATCGTCGGGCGGATCGAGCGCGAGCCCCTGCGGCGGGCGGCCGGGGGGGAGCTCGTCTTCGTGGGGATGGGCGTGGTGCGGGGCGTTGCGCTTCGTCGATGGATCTCGCATGCGGTCGCCGGATCGGGGGGCGCCCGGGCGCCGGGGGAATCCCCGCGCCGGGAACGCGCCGCTCAGACCCCGCCGTGCTGCCAATGTTCGGGACTCGGCGGGGGTCGCCGTCGGGCTCGTCCTCAGGTGCGACGTTGTATCCACGCGCGCGCGGCGCGTCAAACGGCGCTTTTCCTAGGCCTCGTCGGGGAGCTCGTCCGGCGGAGGGGGCGGAGGCGGAAAGAGGTCGGCCTGGACGGGTGCGAGCCCGAGCACCTCGCGGACCGGCTGGAACGAGCGGCGATGCACCGGACACGCCCCGAGGCGCTTCAGCGCGTCGAAGTGCTCGGCGGTCGGGTACCCCTTGTGCCGCGCGAACCCGTACCCCGGGTGCGTGCGGTCGAGCTCGGCCATGAGCGCGTCCCGCGCCGTCTTCGCGAG
>DASWCJ010000306.1:0-5662 GCA_036390155.1 Anaeromyxobacter sp. | reverse complement strand
GCCGGCATCGCGGCCGCGAGGCTCGTCTCGCGCTTCGAGCCGACCGGCCTCCTCGCCGCGAACCTCGCCGGCGTCGCGGCGTTCCTGTTCATCGCCCTGCCCGACGCGCGGCTGCGCGCGCGCGGCGAGGGCTGGGACGCGTACGGGCTCGCCTGGCACGGCCTGCGCGATCCGCGCACCTGGCGCGCGTGGGGCCGCGGCGCCGCCGCCGCGCTCGCCGTCGCCGCGATCGTGTTCCCGATCTTCGCGGCCGGCTTCTGGGCCTTCGCCGATGCGCTCCCTTCGTTGCCGCCGGCGGTCGCCCGCGCCCTCGCGCCCTACGCCGGGGCGCCGCGCCTCGCCTTCCGCCTCCCGCCCGGCCTCGCGCTCGCGGTGCCGCTGCAGCTCCTCGTCGTCGCGCTGCCGGAGGAGCTCTTCTACCGAGGGTTCGTGCAGACGGCCTGGGCGCGCACCGCGCCGGAGCGGGGCGTCACCGTGCTCGGCGCGCGGCTCGGGGCGGGGTTCGTCGCGACGCAGGCGCTCTTCGCGGCCGGCCACCTCGTCGCGCTCCAGCCCTGGCGGCTCGGGACCTTCTTCCCCGGCCTCCTCTTCGGCTGGCTGCGCGAGCGGACCGGCGGGCTCGCCGCGCCGATCGTGCTCCACGCCCTGTCGAACCTGTTCATCGCGACGCTCGAGGCGAGCTTCTACCCGGCTCGAGGGCCGTGACGCCCTTGAGCGGCCCGGCCGCCGGCGCGGTATGAGGGAGGGGAGCCATGGCCGGGACGATCCGCGAGATGCTGGAGGACCTCGAGGAGCGGACGCTCCACCCGCGGGCCGCGCGCTCGGCGCGCTCGCGCGGTCGCGGCCGCCCCGAGGAGCTCGACGACGAGCGGCCGGCGTTCCAGCGCGACCGCGACCGGCTCGTCCACGCCAAGGCGTTCCGGCGGCTCGCGGGCAAGACCCAGGTCTTCCTCGCGCCGAAGGGAGACCACTACCGCACCCGGCTCACCCACACCCTCGAGGTCGCGCAGGTCGCGCGCTCCGTCGCCCGCGCGCTCCGGCTGAACGAGATGCTCGTCGAGGCGATGGTGATGGGCCACGACCTCGGCCACACGCCCTTCGGCCACGCCGGGGAGCGGCTCCTCTCCGAGGTGGTGCCGGGCGGCTTCCACCACGTCGTCCAGTCGGTGCGGGTGGTGGACGTCCTCGAGAACGACGGGCGGGGGCTGAACCTCACGCAGGAGGTGCGGGACGGGATCCTGCGCCACTCGAAGGGGCGCGGGACCGTGCTCCTCTCCGGCACCGGCGAGAAGGCGCTCACCCTCGAGGCGGAGATCGTCCGGATCGCGGACATCGTCGCGTACGTGAACCACGACCTCGACGACGCCGTCCGCGCCGGGCTCTTCGCGGAGGCGGACGTGCCCGCCGGCATCCGCCGCGTGCTCGGGGACGAGCGGGGCGCGCGCTTCCGCACCCTCGTCCGCGACGTGATCGCGCGCTCGGACGTGGACGGGGGCGGGCACATCCGCATGTCCGACGACGCGCACGCGGCGCTCCTCGCCCTGCGCGACTTCCTGTACGCCCGCGTCTACGAGAACCCGGTGGTCCACGACGAGTTCGTGAAGACGCAGCGGATCCTGCGGGACCTGTGGGGCTGGTGCCTCGAGGCCCCCGAGCGGCTCGCGATCCGCTTCCAGGTCGCGCCGCGCGAGGGCGAGACGATCGAGCGGGCCGTGACCGACTGGCTCTCCGGGATGACCGACCGGTTCGCGCTCGGGACCTGGGAGGCGCTCTTCATGCCGCGCCCCTGGAGCCCCGAGTAGCGGACCGTCAGATCGCGGTGACCGAGATCTGCAGCGTCCGGCTCACCGCTACGACGCTGCCCTCCGGCACCTCGATGAAGCTGTTCGGCGAGCGCAGCCGGCTCGCGAAGGCGACCGCCTTCACCATGCGGTGCGGGCGCACGCGCGGGTCGCTCTCGGGCGTGCGCAGGTCGATGCCGTGCAGGCCGCAGGGGACGATCCCCTCGAGCAGCGCGTAGTGGAGCGGACCGCCGCGCCGGGCGGCGACCATGATCCGGCCGTTGGTCGCGACGAGCCCGAGGCGGCTCGGCCGCTGGGCGCCGGCCTCGCGGCACCAGGCGTCGACCTGGCGGATCGTCGCCGCGAGCGCGCGGGCGGCCGTCGGCGCGTCGAGGTCGAGCTCGTCCATCCGCCCCTCGTCCCAGAGCCCCTTCAGGAACCACATGAAGAGGTGCTCCGAGTCGGTGTCGCCCATGACGTTCCGGCTGAGGAAGTCGGGGAGCCCCTCGAGCAGCATGGGGCGGACGCGGTCGAACGCCTCGACCGTGCCGTCGTGCGCGAAGAGCCAGCGGCGGAACCGGAACGGGTGGGTGTTCTCGTCCTTCGCCTTGCCGACCGTCGCGTAGCGCGCGTGGGCGAGGAGCGCCTCGGCCTCGATCCCCCCGGCGAGGTCCGCGAGCCCGAGCGGGCTCGGCGCGCCGTTGGGACGCTTGCCGAGGAGGACGCTCCCGCCGCCGTAGTGCCCGAACCCGTACGCGTCCGGGAGCCGCTCGCCGTCTCGCAGCGAGACGTGCGCGTCGAGCCGCGCCACCTGGCAGGGGAGCAGGTTCGGATTGCTCTGGATGATCGCGACGAGCGCACCCATGGCTCACTCAAGGGTAATAACGCGCGAAACCCACGGGACATCCCGCACCCGAACGACCGAGCGCCCGAAGCGCCGTTTGACAGCGTCTCGCGCGCGCCGCTAGGATTCCGTAACCCGGCGTAACGGTGGGCGAAAACATCCCATGAGCGACGACATCGCCGTCGGCATCGACCTCGGCACGAGCTACAGCGCCGTCGCGGTGGTGACGGACACCTCGCAAGGCCCGTCCGTGCTCCCCAACGAATGGGGGGACCTCACCCACGCCTCGGTCGTGTCCTTCCTGGACGACGGCTCGGTCCTCGTCGGGAACGAGGCGAAGCGCAACATCATCACCAACGCCGAGAACACCATCTACTCGGCGAAGCGGCTCATCGGCCGCTTCTTCTTCTCGGACGAGGTGAAGAAGGCGCAGGCGGTGATGCCCTACCGGATCCTGGAAGGGCCGAACAACTCGGTCCGCCTCCAGGTCCGCGACAAGATCTTCGCCATCCCGGAGATCTCCGCGCTCGTCCTCAAGGAGATGAAGGCGATCGCCGAGACCGCGCTCGGGCGACCGGTCACGAAGGCGGTCGTCACCTGCCCGGCCTACTTCAACGACAACCAGCGTCAGGCGACCAAGGACGCCGCGAAGATCGCCGGCCTCGAGGTGCTCCGGATCATCAACGAGCCGACCGCCGCCGCGCTCGCATACGGCTTCGGCAAGGAGATCTCGCAGCGGATCTGCGTCTACGACCTCGGCGGCGGCACGTTCGACGTGTCGATCCTCGAGATCGGCAAGGACGTCTTCGAGGTGCTCTCCACCGCCGGCGACACCTACCTCGGCGGCGACGACTTCGACGACCGGATCATGACCTGGCTCGCGGACGACTTCCTCGCGAAGTACGGGCTCGACCTCCGGCAGAACAAGTTCTGCCTCCAGATGCTCAAGGAGGCGGGCGAGCGCGCGAAGATCGAGGTGGGGCGCGATGGCGTGGCCGACATCCACGTCCCGGGGATCTGCCAGTCGCCCGAGGGCGAGGTGGTGGACCTCCGCCAGAAGCTGAACCAGGACCAGTTCAACCGGATGGTGATGGACCTCGTGCAGCGGACGTTCAAGGTCTGCGACGAGGCGCTGCAGTCGGCGCGCATGACCGCGGGCGACATCGACGCGGTGATCCTCGTCGGCGGCCCGACGCGCCTGCCCATCGTCCGCAACTCCGTCCGGCACTACTTCCAGAAGGAGCCGATGGCCGGGATCGACCCCGACCAGGTCGTCTCGCTCGGCGCGGCGATCCAGGGGCACGCGCTCCTCAACACCGCGGCGGCCTCGGCCGGCCTGGCGAGCTACCTGCTCGACGTGACGCCGCTCACCCTGCGGGTGGGCACCGTCGGCGGCTTCACCGAGAAGATCATCGACAAGAACACGCCCATCCCGATCGAGAAGTCGAAGACCTTCACGACGAGCCGCGACGGCCAGGACCGCGTGAAGATCCGGGTCTACCAGGGCGAGTCCAACAAGGCGGAGGGGTGCGAGCTCCTCGGCGAGTTCGAGTTCACCGGGTTCCGGATCGGCTATCGCGGCGAGGTCCACATCCAGGTGACCTTCGAGATCGACTCGAACGGCATCGTGAACGTCTCGGCCACCGACGTCGAGACGGGCCAGAAGACCTCGACCACCATCGGGCTGTCGTCGGGCCTCAGCGCCGACGAGCTGAAGCACGCGATCGACCACAACTCCGAGATGGAGCTCGCGCGCGGACCGCGCGCGGCCTGAGGCCATGGACGAAGGATTCGCCATCGAGGTGGAGGCGCTCGCCGCGGCCCTCGACCAGCTCGACTACTTCGGGATCCTCAAGATCCCGCAGTCGGCGACGCCGGCCGACATCAAGGCCGCCTACTACCGCGAGTCGCGCGCGTTCCACCCGGACCGGTTCGCCGCCTACCCCGACCTCGCGTTCCGCGAGCTCGTCGGGCGCGTCTACCGCCGGGTGAACGAGGCGTACACCGTCCTGCGGGACGACACGAAGCGCGCCCGGTACCTCGCCGACGTCACCGGGCCGGAGCGCGCCCAGAAGCTGCGCTTCACCGAGGCCGAGGAGGCCCAGGTGAAGGAGGAGCAGAAGCGCAAGCTCGAGGAGCAGCTCGGACAGACGCCGAACGGCCGGAAGTTCTACGCCGCCGCCCTGGTCGAGCTGCAGGCGCAGCGCTGGGAAGGGGCGGTGCGCGCGCTGCGGAGCGCCCTCATGTACGAGCCCGGCAACGAGCGCTTCAAGGAGGCGCTCGCCGGCACCGAGAAGATGCTCGACGCGAGCCGCCCCAAGGGCGATCAGTTCAAGATCAAGTGACCGTCGACCTGTACGTCCTCGTGCTGCTCGCGGTCGCCGCGCTGCACGGCACGGCCCGGGGCGCGCTCCGCCAGCTCGTCGCCTTCGCGGCGGCGGTGGTCGGGGCGCTCGCGGCGCGGGCGTTCGCGCCGGACGTCGCGGCCGGGCTCGCCCGGACGGTGTCTCCCTCCGCCCGCGGGCTCGCGCCCATCGTGCTCTTCCTCGGGGGCTTCGGGATCGCCTCGCTCGCCGGCGCGGCGATCCTGCGCGGCACGGGGATCGCGAAGGTGGTCCGCGGGCCGGCGGACCGCGCCGTCGGCGCGTTGCTCGGCGGCGGGAAGGGCGCCCTCGCCGCCTGGGCCGTGCTCTCGACCGTGGCCCTCGCGCGCGAGCAGCTGCCCGAGCGCTGGGCGGCAAAGCTCGGGACCTACGTGGAGGGGAGCGACTTCGCCGCGCTCGCGCGCGAGCACAACCTCGTCTCCCGCCTCGACCCGGGCGCATCCACTAGAGCGGGGGGACACTCGGCCCGGTGAGCCTTCGGGGCAGGCTCGCTCGCCCTAGCAGCAATGCCGGTCACTTAGCGGCCGGCCGCTAACGGCGAACGCTCCCGAGGGCCTCGGGCATGGCCCCCGTCCTCCTGCGCCGCCGCCAGAGTCGCAACCGGCACCGGACGGTCGAACGGGTCCAGAAACGTGGACGCCGGCGCACGCCCG
>DASWCJ010000305.1:0-2892 GCA_036390155.1 Anaeromyxobacter sp. | reverse complement strand
GGCGACCGCGACCTCCCGCGGGACCTCGTCCCAGCCCGGGCCGCCGCCCATCCGCAGCGCGGCGAGGGTGTGGGGGCGCGGGCTGAAGACGAAGGAGAAGCTCTGCTCGAAGCGGGCGCGCTCGAGGAGCGCGAGCGAGGCCTCGAAGTCGTCCTCGGTCTCGCCGGGGAAGCCGACGATGAAGTCGGTCGTGATCGCGACGCCCGGCCGGGCGGCGCGCAGCGCCTCGAAGCGCGCGAGGTACTCGGCGACCCCGTAGTCGCGTCGCATCCGCGCGAGCACCGCGTCGGACCCCGACTGCACCGGCAGGTGGAAGTGCGGCATCACCCGCGGCTCGTCGCGGAACGTCTCCACCAGCGCCGCCGAGAGGTCGTGGGGGTGGCTCGTCGTGAAGCGCACCCGGGCGATGCCCGGAACCGCCGCGGCCCGGCGGAGCAGCTCCGCGAACGTGCAGCCGCCCACGTAGGAGTTCACGTTCTGCCCGATGAGCGTCACCTCGCGCACGCCCACCGCGGCGAGCGCCGCGCACTCGGCGAGGACGTCGGCGGCGGCGCGCGAGACCTCGCGGCCGCGGGTGTGGGGGACGATGCAGAACGCGCAGACGTTGTCGCAGCCCTTCATCGCGGTCACGAACGCGGTGGCGCGGCCGCGGGCCGCCTCCGGGTCGGCGCGCGGGAAGACGTACTCCTCGGTCGCCATCCAGCCGGTCTCGGCGAACCGCTCCCGGGCCGCGGCGCGGGAGAGCATCTCCGGGAGGCGCGCGATGTTGTCGGGGCCGAAGACGAAGTCCACGTAGGGGACGCGCTTGAGGAGCCGCTCCTTCTCCTGCTGCGCGACGCAGCCGGAGACCGCGATGATCGCGCCGCGGCGAGCCTTCAGCTCGCGGTAGCGGCCGAGCGCGGAGAGGAGCTTCTGCTCCGCCTTCTCCCGGACCGCGCAGGTGTTGAGGACGATGAGATCCGCCTCCTCCGCCGACGCGGCACGGGAGAAGGCGTGTCGGCCGAGGAGCTCCACCATGCGCTCGGTGTCGGACTCGTTCATCTGGCAGCCGAAGGTGTGGACGAACACCTTGCGCGCTTGCGCACCGGCGGCTGGCCGCGGGCTGGAGGGGGCGCCGAGGGAGACGAGGTCGTCCATCGCGCGCGGAAGGTAGGGAATGCGGAGGGCCGGAGTCAACCCGGCGGGGCGGAGGCGGGGGCTGCGCGCCCGCCGGCGGGGCGGTACGATCCGCGGATGGAGCACTGGGTCCTCGGGATCTTCCTCGCCTGCTACGCGCTGCAGTACGTGGTCGAGACCGCGCTCCTCCTCGTGAACCTGCGCCACGTCGAGCGCGCCGGGGCCATCCCGCCCTCCCTGGCCGGCCGCGTGGACGAAGAGAGCGCGCGCGGGAGCCGCCTCTACACGCTCGCGAACGGCCGCTTCGGGCTGCTCCAGGGCACGATCGGCGCGGCGGTGACCGTCGCAGTGCTCGTGTCCGGGCTCCTCCCTGCCCTCGACCACGTCCTCGCGCGCGCGGGGCTCGAGGGGGCGCACCGGTTCGTCGCCTACCTGCTCGCGCTCGCCCTCGCCGGCGCGCTCGCTTCGCTCCCCTTCGCCGCCTGGCACACCTTCGTCATCGAGGCCCGCTTCGGCTTCAACCGCACCTCGGCGCGCACCTGGGCGCTCGACCGCGTGAAGTCGCTCGCGATCGAGCTCGGCCTCGGCGTCCCGCTGCTCTACGCGACGTACGCCTTCATGCGCTTCGCCGGGCCGCGCTGGTGGATCTGGCTCTTCGGCTTCCTCGCGGCCTTCCAGGTCTTCATGCTCTGGCTCTATCCCGCGGTGATCGCGCCCCTCTTCAACCGGTTCACGCCGCTGCCCGAGGGGCCGCTCCGGGAGCGGCTCGTCGCGCTCGCCGAGGCGGCCGGGTTCAGGCACCGCGGGCTCTTCGTGATGGACGCGTCGCGGCGGTCCGGCCACTCGAACGCCTACTTCACCGGGATCTTCCGGCCGCGGATCGTCCTCTACGACACGCTCGTGGACGGGATGGCGGTGGAGGAGGCGGCGAGCGTGCTCGCCCACGAGATCGGCCACTTCCGCGCGGGCCACGTGCGCCGGCGGCTGCTCCTGTCGCTCGCGGCGCTCCTCGTAAGCCTGCTCGTCCTCTCCTGGCTCGTGCCCTGGCCGCCCTTGCACGCGGCGTTCGGCTTCGACGCGCCGACGCTGCACGGCGCGATCGCGATCCTCTCGCTCGGCGGCGGGGGGTTCGTGTTCTGGCTGCGGCCGCTCGCCTCGCGCCTCTCGCGGCGACACGAGTACGAAGCGGACCGGTTCGCGGTCCGGATCGCGCGCGCGCCCGAGGCGCTCAAGACGGCCCTCGTCCGGCTCAACCGGGAGAACCTGTCGAACCTGCACCCGCATCCCTGGTACAGCGCCTGGCACTACAGCCACCCGACGCTCGTGGAGCGGCTCGCGGCGATCGACCGGGAGGCGGCGGCCGAGGCGGCGGCGTAGAGTTGCGCCCCCCGCGGCGCTGGTCTACGTCCCGGGGAGCCGGCCGAGGCGGCGAGCGCGGTGGCTCAGCCGCCAGAGGCGGTCCGCCGGCGCTTGCCCGAGTAGCGGTCCACCACCGAAAATCCCTCTTGGGGCGGCGGAGCGGAGTTGGCACGCACCGTTTCGTCTGGACGAAACGGATGGGACTCGGACTCAATCCCCGACGCGACTGCCGGGGCCTCCAGAGCAAGCGATGGATCGGTCCGAGCCCGGATCGCGGTCACCACTACCCGCCCGCCTCCAGCAGCACCACTCCCTCGACGTGGTGCGTCTGCGGGAACATGTCCACCGGCTGCACCGCGCCGACCCGGAAGCCCGCCTCGACGCACGCCCGGACGTCGCGCGCGAGCGTCGCCGGGT
>DASWCJ010000304.1:0-10305 GCA_036390155.1 Anaeromyxobacter sp. | reverse complement strand
TCGAGGAGCGGCTCGAGCGAGGCCGCCCGGTCGTCGATCCCGGCGCCGACGTCGCCGAGCGCCGCGAAGCGCGCCGGCATCGTGCGCAGCGTGAACTCGGCCGGATCGCAGGCGGCGAGCTCGTCCCAGCGCAGCGGCGCGGAGACGCGCGCGTCCGGCGTGGGTCGGACGGAGTAGGCGGACGCGATGGTCCGATCCTTCGCGTTCTGGTTGTAGTCGATGAAGACGCCGTGCCGCTCCTCCTTCCACCACTTGCTCGTCGCGAGCGCGGGGACGCGCCGCTCCACCTCGCGGGCGAGCGCGAGTGCGGCGGTGCGCACCTCGGTGAAGGTCCAGCGCGGCTCGATCCGGACGTAGACGTGGATCCCGCGCGAGCCGCTCGTCTTCGGCCAGCCGGCGAGCCCGTGGGCCTCGAGCACCTCCCGCACCTCCGCGGCGACCCGCCGGATGTCGCCCCACCCGACGCCGGGCACGGGATCGAGGTCCACCCGCAGCTCGTCGGGGTGGTCGAGGTCGCGATCGCGGATCGGGTGCGGGTTGAGGTCGATGCAGCCGAGGTTCACCACCCACAGGAGCTGCGCGGCGTCGCGGACGACGACCTCCTCCGCGGTCCGGCCCGAGGGGAAGCGGAGCTCGACCACGTCGATCCAGGGCGGGCGCGACGCCGGCGCGCGCTTCTGGAAGAAGAACTCCCCCTCCGCCCCGTGGACGAACCGCTTCAGCGCCATCGGCCGGTCCCGCACGCCCCGCAGCGCGCCGTCGGCGACCGCGAGGTAGTACCGGACGAGATCGAGCTTGGTGATCCCCGCCCGCGCGAAGAAGAGCTTCGCCGGGTTCGAGACGGCGACCTCGCGGCCCGCGGCCTCGAGGACCTCCTGGGCGCCGTGCGACGGGCTCATGCCCGGCTACTTCCCCTCGATCACCCCGCACGCGATCCGTGCGCCGGAGTTGCCCGCCGGGTCGGACTTCTCGTCGTCCGCGTCGGCGTGGATCACGATGGCGGCGCCGTCCGGGCCGAGGAGCGAGCCCGCGCCCTCGGCCAGCGTGGCCCCCTTCGCGGTGAAGCTCGCCTTCGCGGCGCCGTCCTCACCGACGACGAGGTTCGGGAGGTCGCCAGCGTGGGCGCCCTGCGGGTTGTGGAGGCCATGCTGCTTCGCGCCGGGGTTGAAGTGGCCGCCCGCCGACTTGAAGTCGGGCGGCACGCACTTCCCCGCGGCGTGGAGGTGGATGCCGTGCTTGCCGGGAGGGAGGCCGGCCACGACGACCTGGACGTTCACGCCGCTCTTCGCCGAGGTGAACGTCGCGGTCCCGACCTGCTTGCCCTCGGCGTCCCTCAGCGCGGCGGTCGCGGAGTGCGACGCGGTGGCGGCGGCGAGGAGCGTTCCGAGCGTCAGCACTGGGGAGAAGGCTCGAACCAACATGGGCACCTCCTGGACGGGCGTCCTCGATCCCCCTGCAAGGGGAACACCGTCGATGGTCCCGGGTAGCGCCCCGCCGCGTCGCGGGCTTGCGCCGGATGGGGCTCCCGGAAATCCGTTTACCTGCCGTCGATCGAGGCAGTCGCTGCCCGGTGACCGATCCCGGGCTCCGCGCCCCGTCCGGACGTTGCCCGGTCCCCTCCGGTCCGTGAGACAGGCGGGGGCTCCACCGCCCGCCTTTCTTCCGATGGAGGTCTCGCTTGGCACTCCCGCGTCCACTGGTCGGTCTCGCGCTCGCCGTCTCGTCCTTCGTCCCCTCCGCCGTGGCCGCCGCGGCGACGTCTCCAACGTGCGACGACGTGCTGGCGGCGCTCGGGAGCCGCCTCGCCGACGCCACCTGCTTCGCGAGCGACGATCTCACGACCGCCAACGTCGCCACGACGCCGGCGAACAACTCGATCGCGTCGCTCCCTCCGGGCGCGTTCACGCCAACCACGGACCGCACGGTCATCGCGCCCTCCGCGGCGAAGAAGACGCCCATCACCCGCGCCGTTCCCGGGATCCAGCTCGACGCGCGCATCGCCGACGATCCCTCCGGGCAGGGGCGCTTCCTCCTGCGGCTGCCGTCCGATTGGAACGGGCGGCTCGTGGTCGCCGGCGCCTCCGGAACGAGGAGCGAGTTCAACGGCGACTTTGCCTGGAGCGACTACGTCGTGGAGAAGGGCTACGCCTACGCCTCCCAGAACAAGGGCGTCTTGAACCTCCGCATCACCTCGCTCTCCTCCCTGACCCCGCCGAACCCTCTCGCATGCCGCCTCAATCCGACGTCCTCGGTCTGGGTGAACTTCTACGACGACGACGACGGCCAGCCGTTCACGCGGTGGGCGGCGTTCATGGCGCAGGCGGCGGAGCTGGCCCGCGACGGCGTGAAGGCGGGCTACGGGAAGAAGGCCCGCTACACCTACGCGGTCGGGACCTCGAACGGCGGCTACCAGGTCCGCCGCGCGGTCGAGTCGTATCCGGCCCTGTTCGACGGCGGCGTCGACTGGGAGGGGACCTTCGTGGACGCCGGGGCGCCGAACCTGCTCACGGACCTCCCGGCGGCGGTCCTGAACTACCCGGACTACCTCGCGTCCGGGCGCGATCCGACCTCCACGGCGGCGCTGAACGTCCTCGCGGCGGGCTACCCGCCGGACATCGTCCTCAGCGCGACGTCGTCGCTCTGGACGAACTACTCGAGCTCGTTCTGGGAGGTCACGCAGTGTCAGTGGCAGAAGCGGCTCGACCCCGGCTACGACACCTACGGCGCCGGCGTCGGGAACTACGACTACGTCGCGCGTCTGTCGGTCTCCGACGTCGGCACGCAGATCGCGGCGTTTGCGACGACCGGGCGGATCCAGCGGCCCCTCATCACCGTCGCCGGGACGATGGACGCGCTCCTGCCGATCGACCACCACGCCCGCGCCTACGCGCGGAAGGTGGCCGCCTGGCTCCACCTCGGCAACGAGGACGATCAGGCGGACGACGACGGCGCCCCCGCCTTCCGCCTCTACGAGATCCAGAACGGGAACCACATCGAGACGTACCAGGACACCTTCGCCCAGCTCGAGCTCGTCGAGCCCCACGCGCAGCGGGCCTTCGACCTGCTCGTCGAGCATGTGGAGAAAGGCGTGGCGCTGCCCGCGAGCCAGTGCGTGCCGCGCGGAGGAGCGATCGGGGTTGCGCCCTCGCAGGGCGGCCACTGCGTCCACCTGTTCGAGCCGTGATCCCGGGCCGTCACCCCGCCGCGCGACCGACCGCACCGTTCGATCAGGGGAGGCACTGACCGAGGAGGACGCTGACCGTGCCCGGCCCGTAGCCCGCCGTCACGGCGAGATCCGGCCGGCCGTCGCCCGTGAGGTCGCCGACCGCGAGCGAGTACGGGTCCTGCGCCGTGGCGAAGTCGGCGCGCGGGCGGAACGTGCCATCGCCCGCGCCGCGGAACACGCTCACCGTGTGGCCGGGCGCGTCGGTCGTCCCACCCGAGACGACCACGAGGTCCAGGAACCCGTCGCCGTCCACGTCCGCGATCGCGAGGCCGTAAGGGCGGGGCAGCGTGGTGAGCGCCGGCTGCGGATCGAACGTGCCGTCGCCGTGGCCGAGCAGCACCGTCACGCTGTCCTCGTACGGGTTCGTCGCGACGAGGTCGAGCTGCCCGTCGCCGTTCAGGTCCGCGGCGGCGAGGAACTCGATCCCGGTGGTCTGCGTGGTCGTGAAGTCGGACGGCTCAAACGGCAAGAACGTGCCGGGGACGACGCCCCCGCGCAGGAGGGCCACCCCGGTCGCCGTCCCGACCGCGAGGTCGATCCTGCCGTCGCCGTCGAACTTCCCGGCGACGATCGACCGCGCGAGCGAGCCCGCGGGGATTGGCAGGGGCAGAGGCAGGCCCAGCCCGCCCCGACCGTCTCCGAGGAGGACGAGCACCTGGTCGTCGATGGCATCGACCGCTGCGACGTCCGGCCGGCCGTCGCCGTCGAGATCGGCTACGACGAGGCTGAACGGGTGCCCCCCCGCCGGGAACCCGATCCATGGCTGGAACGTCCCGTGCCCCATCCCGAGCAGCACTCCGATCGTGCCGCCCTGCTCGGCGACGACCAGGTCCGGCCTCCCGTCGTCGTTGAGGTCCGCGATCGCGACGGTCATCGGCGACACGCCGGTGAAGACCACGCGCGCTGTCTGGAACGTCCCGTCGCCGTTTCCGAGGAGGACGCTGACCGAGTCGGACGCGACGTTCGCGACGACAAGGTCGAGCGTGCCGTCCCGGTCGAGGTCGCCGATCGCGATCCCGGCGGGCCCCCCGCCGACGGTCACGTCGTAGTACGGCGCGAAGGAGTCTCCGCTGCACGCCCCGATGCACGTCGTGGTGGTCGCCGGATCGAAGCCACACGCGCCGCCCGGAACGCAGGCGTTCCCGCACCCGCCGCAGCTCGCGAGCATCGCGAGCGAGACGCAGGCGGAGCCGCCGCAGCGGTCGAATCCCGGAGGGCAGGCGCAGGCGCCCGTTGCGCAGCGCTCGTCCGCGGGGCAGGCCGTTCCGCAGGAGGTGGTGCCGCAGTAGCGGGGATCGGTCGCAGTGTCCGCGCACACGCCGCCGCCGCAGACCGTCCCGCCGCCCGGGCAGGAGCAGCTCGTGCCGACCGGGCAGCCGCCGCAGACCCCGCCGTCGCAGCTCCCGCCCGTCGCGCAGGCGTTCCCGCACAGGCCGCAGTTCTGCGGATCCGTCGCGAGGGACACGCAGGCGCCCGCGCAGGCGAGCTCCCCGGGCGCGCAGGTGCACTTGTTCTGCACGCAGGAGGCCCCCGCAGGACAGGCGACGTCGCACCCGCCGCAGTGCTGGGGGTCGCTGCCGAGATCGGTGCAGACGGACAGCTGGTCCCCGGTGCCGGGGCAGATGTCGGGGAGGGCGTTGGGGCACTCGCAGACTCCGAGGACACAGACCCCGTTGCTCGTGCAGGCGTGGCCGCATTCGCCGCAGTTCGCGACGTCGCTGCCGTTCAGGTCCACGCAGGCCGAGACGCCGTCGCACCAGGTGTCGCCCTCCCGGCACGCGCAGGTCCCGCCCGTGCAGGTGAGCGTCGCCCCGCACGCGTTCCCGCACGTCCCGCAGTTCTCGGGATCGAGCGCGAGGGCCACGCAGGTCCCGCCGCAGTCGTTCGGGAGAGGCTCGCTGCACGTGTGCCCGCCGCCGCCGCCGGGGTCGTTGCCCGGCGTCTTCGACGACGACGGACTGCAGCCGGCCACGGCCAGGGCGACGAGGAGCGTGCAGAGCGAGAGGGAGGGGAGCCTCGACAAGATCGTCATGATCTCACGGACCTGGGACCGCCGGGAAGGTCGCCGGCCGATGGAGGGAGATGTGCGCAGAGGTGGAGCCAGAATACTTGCGTGCGATATCGCCGCGCCGATCATGGGCGCATGCGCACCGTCCTCGTCGCCGCGACGGCGATCGCATTCACCGGCTGTGCGCGGGTCGCGCCGCCGCCGAGCTCCCTGCACGCGGTGGCGGACGTCCCGATCCAGCTCCCCCGGGCGGCTCGCGCGCCCTTCGCGCCCGAGCGGTTCGACACCGTCTTCGAGGGCGTCGTCCGGGCCGTCCGCGCGCGCGGCTACGAGCTCGTCACCTGCGATCCGGTGTTCGGGCTCGTCACCACCGCGTCCGTCGAGGTCGACGCGCCGTGCGGTGGCAGCACCTGCCTCGCGCGCGAATCCACGAGCGTCAAGCTCGGCTACCGGCGCGCCCGCGTGACGGTGACGCGCGAGGTGTGGGATCCGACGCTCCGCGAGTGGCGCGTGCCCGAGGACCCGGTCAGCCTCGCGAACCTGGAGCGCGAGGAGCGGGCGATCCTCGAGCAGGCGATCCGCGGGCCCTCGGGGAGCGACGGGAGCCGACTCTCCGGATCGTGCGAGACGCTGCCGAGCGTGTGCTTCGCCGCGAGCGGCGCCGCCGGCGCCCCGTGATCCGCGCCGCGCCTCCGCCCAGCGGCTACCGCGGGAGCCGCGCGACGATCTGCTCGGTGACGTCCCAGAGCCGGCTCGCGAGGGCGGGGTCGTCCGCGTCCTCCCGGGCGGGTGCGCGGTTGCAGTCGACCCAGTAGGCGCCCGTCGCGGTCGCCACCGAGGGGTGGACGGCGAGGAACGTCTCGGTTGCCGCGCCCTGCGCGACGGTCTTGAGCGCGATGGGACCGGCGAGCGCGAAGGCGAGCTTCGCGAGCGCCGGCATGTGACGCGAGAGCTCGGTCTTGATGACGCCCGGGTGGAGCGCGTTCGCGGTCCGGCGGGAGCCGGCGAGCCGGCGCGCGAGCTCCCGCGCGAAGAGGATGTTCGCGAGCTTCGACTGGCCGTAGTGGCCCCAGGGAGAGTAGCTCCGCTCCGCCCCGAGGTCGTCGAAGAGGATCCCGCCCCGCGGCGCGCGCCGGTGCGCCTCGCTGCTCACGACCACCACCCGGCCGTCCTCGGCGAGCGCGTCGAGCAGCGAGGTCACGAGCAGGAAGTGGCCGACGTGGTTCGTGAAGAGCTGCAGCTCGACCCCGTGGATCCGCCCGGGCCGGGGCAGCGCCATGATCCCGGCGTTGCAGACGATTGCGTCGAGCCGCTCGCCGCGCCGCTGCACCTCCTCGGCGCAGGCGCGGACGCTCCGCGGGTCGGAGAGCTCGCACGCGAGCGGGACGGCCCGCCCCGCGCCGGCGGCGTCGCACGCGGCCTTCGCCTTCTCCAGGGTGCGCGCGGTGCCGAGCACCTTCGCGCCGCGGAGCGAGAGGACGCGCAACGTCTCCCGGCCGAGCCCGGCCGTGCAGCCGGTGACGAGGACGGTCTTGCCGCCGAGCGCGAGCCCGGCGGTGACCTCCTCCGCGGTGGAGCTCCAGCCGAACCCGGAGGGCCCGGGCCCCGTGAACAAGCCGTAGAGCGCCATGGCGCGGCCTCCGTGCGATCGCTAGCGGCCCCGCACCGCGCGGATCCCGGGGATGGACGACGTGACCGGGACCGTGTTGATGGACGTGGCCCCGAGCTTCGCGAGCGTGTAGCGGACGAGGGCGACCGGCTTCGACGAGTCCGCCGCGTCCACCTGGATGTTGTACTCGGTGTACTCGCGGCCGCGGTTCATCGTCGGCTCCTCGCCGAACAGGTTGTTCGAGCGCAGGTACGCGTCGACCGCGTCCGCGGCGGAGTTGGGCACGTTGAAGAGGAGCATCACCTTGCTCTCCGCGTTCACGGCCCCGTGCAGGTTCAGGAGGAACATCTCGAGGAGCTCACGCTTCTCGGGGTCCTTCTGGACGGAGGCGTGCGTGTAGACGCTCGTCTGGGAGCGCAGCACCGTCTCGACGATGGAGAGCCCGTAGCTCTTGATCGCGCTGCCGGTCTGGGTGATCTCGAGGCCGACGTCCACGGCGGCGTTCTTCACCTTCGCCTCGGTCTTCCCCCAGGACTCGTAGACGAGGACGCCCTCGCGGATGCGCGGCGGCGTCTTGTACTTCTGCACCGAGTGCGCGCGGAACCGCTCGCCGAGCCCCATCGCGGCGAGCTTCCGCTGGAGCCAGTCGAGCGCCAGGTAGGGCATCTCCGAGGCGCAGACGAGGAGCGGCTTCTTCGGGGTCACCGCCCGGAGGAAGTCCTCGGTGGTGCGGTACGACGGGTCTGCGACGATCCCGACGATCTGCACCTCGCCGCGGTTCAGCGTCAGCACCCGGTCGAGGTTGATCTCGACCCCGTGCTCGATCCGCATCTCGAGGACGCGCTCCTGGATCCAGTCGTCCCCGGCGATCGCGACGTCGAGCTCGC
Organism: Anaeromyxobacter sp.; assembly: GCA_036390155.1. Lineage (GTDB taxonomy): Bacteria > Myxococcota > Myxococcia > Myxococcales > Anaeromyxobacteraceae > Anaeromyxobacter. The sequence goes on along the minus strand of DASWCJ010000304.1, from coordinate 2,575 downwards.
CGATCTCGAGCTGCGCCCCGAACTCCTGGGGGCGCCCGTCCCAGCCGAAGAGCAGGCTCGTTCCGGTGAATTGGGTCGGTCCGCCCTTGTCGTAGCCGGAGGTGCGGAACCCCGCGGCGGCGAGGAGGTCCCCGAGGTTGCCGCCGCGCGAGGCGCTCGCGAGCGAGCCGGCGGGCATGCCGATCTTGAGCTGGGTGGGCACGAGCGTTCTCCGTTCAGCGGGTGGGCGGGGCGGGCTCGAGGTAGGCGAGCGTGCCGTCCGGCTCGATCCGCCGGTAGTAGCAGGTCGGGTAGGGGAGCCCGTCGGGTCGCTTCGCGTGGCAGGCGCCCTTCCCCTGAGGGGTGACGAGGTAGACGAGCGAGTTCTGCTCGCAGTTGATCCGGATCTCGTCGACCCGGAGCAGGTCGCCGGAGGTGAGCCCCTTCTTCCAGAGCTCGTTCCGGCTCCGGCTCCAGTAGGTCGCGAAGCCGCTCCGGCGCGTCTCGTCGAAGGCCTCGCGGTTCACGAAAGCGAGGATGAGGACGTCCTTCGTCCGGGTGTCCTGGGTCACCACCGGCAGGAGGGTCTTCCCGTCGGGACCGAAGTCGAGCAGGAGCTCCTTCGTGTGTTCCTTGGCCATGTGGGTGTGCAGCTCCTTCGTGAGCAGGCACCCTCTTATAGAAGAGGTGTCGGAGCGCCGTCCACAACCCCGGCCCGGTGACACGTCGTCACGCGATTTTGCCGCGCACGCAGGTACGCCAAGCTAGATGCCAACGGGCGGTCCAGCTCGGGGGAGGCGGTGCAGTGGTGAGCGGACGAGACAAGAGGAAGACGGCGCGGGTCCCGGGCCGGTTCGACGTGCAGGTCCGCGAGAAGCTCGCGACCTGGGCGACCTCGACGGAGGACGTGAGCCCGCGCGGCTGCCGTATCGCGCTGAAGCGCCCGCTCCACCTCGGCGCGATGGTCGAGCTCGCGTTCGACATGGGCCCCGAGAACGAGCCGCTCGTGGTCCACGGCCAGGTCGCGTGGGTCCGGCGCGCGCCGCCTCTCGCGGCCGGCGTCACGTTCCTCTGCGCGCCGCGCCAGCCGCGGCAGGCGGACCCCCGGCCCGCCGCGTGGTTCGATCGCCTGCGCGCGGCCTCCGGGGAGTAGAATCCCGGCCTCTTCAGGAGGCCGGATGCGTCTTCACACCCTGCTCGCGACCCTCGCGTTCGCCGCGATCCCCGCCGCGGCTGCGGAGCCCGACGTCGCCGCCAGCACCGCGCAGCCCGAGGCGGCGACCACGATCGCCGGCGCGCAGCCGTCGATGGCGACGACGACCGCTTCCGCGCGCCCGGCGATGGTGGAGATCCCCGGCGGCACCTACACGATGGGTGAGGTCGGCGGCAGCTACGGGGACACCGGCGCGATCGTCCGGATCTCACCGTTCCACCTCGACAGGACCGAGGTCACCGTCGGCGAGTACGCCGCCTGCGTCCGCGCGAAGGCGTGCCAGCCCGCGTCCGCCACCATCCAGAAGAAGTGGACGGGCGTGGAGACGCCCGAGGTCTGGTCGGCGATGTGCAACCGCGACCGCGCGGACCGCGCCGATCACCCGGTGAACTGCGTGGACTGGGCGCAGGCTCGCGCGTACTGCGCGTGGGCCGGGAAGCGGCTGCCGAGCTCCGAGGAGTGGGAGTGGGCGGCCCGGAACGGCAAGAAGGGGACCCGGTACCCGTGGGGCAAGGGCGCCCCGGCGGAGCGGCCCTGCTGGAGCGGCGCGAGGGGCGACACGAAGCCCGAGAAGAAGTCCTGGTTCGAGCGGTACCTCAAGTCGAGCGACGACGAGGAGGAGTCTCCCGCCGCGCGGGCCGCGCTCGAGGGGCTGCGCGAGGGCACCTGCCCGGTCGCGAGCCACCCGCAGGCCGACAGCGCCCTCGGCGTGAAGGATCTCGCCGGGAACGTCTGGGAGTGGACCTCGACCGAGGGCGTCGTGGGCGCGGACAGCCGCGGCCTCGGCGGGTCGCCGGTGCGGATCGCGCGCGGGGGCGGGTGGGCCGATCACGACCCCGAGGTCCTCCGCGTGAGCCGAGTCGCGAAGAACCGTCCGGACGATCGCGGCGCGGACCTCGGGTTCCGGTGCGCGAAGGGCCGCTAGCGGCAATGCCGGTCACTTCGCGGCCGGCCGCTAACGGCGAACGCTCCCGTCGGGCCTCGGGCATGGCCCCCGGTCCTCCTGCGCCGCCGCCCGAGTCGCAACCGGCACCGGACGGTCGAGCGGGTCCAGAAACGTGGACGCCGGCGCACGCCCGGGCGCGCCAGCTCCCCGCGAGAGCGTTCCCGTACGGTGGCGGGCACGGCGAGCGCCATGGGCGCGCCCCGAACGGTCACCGGGTCCGACGCGCGAAGCTGTCACGCCGCGTGCACGCCGGCTCGCGTACGGACCCCGTATCCGAACGCAGCGACGGCGCCGGCGTGCACGCGGCGTGACAGCGGCACACGCCGGACCCGCTCGTCCTCGGTGGCGCCCTCACTGGTTGCGCCGTGCCGGTCGCAGTCCGGTTCCGGTGCCGTGGGCCGCTGGCACGCCCGGGCGTGCGCCGGCATCTGCGTTTC
>DASWCJ010000303.1:0-8694 GCA_036390155.1 Anaeromyxobacter sp. | reverse complement strand
CGAGAAGGCCCCCGAACCCGCGGTGGCGCCGCACGCCTTCGTCGACGTGCCGCTCAGGACGATCGACGTGCGCGTCACCGAGAAGGGATTCGAGCCGGCCCAGATCACGCTCAGGAAGCATGAACGCGTCCGGCTGGTGTTCACGCGCGAGACGGACAAGACCTGCGCGAAGGTCCTGCGCATCGATGAGTTCCTCGTCTGGAATGCGCTTCCGTTGAACGAGCGGTTTGCCACGACGTTCACCGCAGGTAGAACCGGCGAGTTCCCCTACACGTGCCCGACGGGCGAGATCCAGGGCATCATCAAGGTGGAGGACGAGCCCGCGCCCGGCGCGAGCCCCCCGAGCGCCGGGAGCCCCGCGAGCACCGAGTTCGCCCCAAACCGGAGGGACGGGCGCACCGACGGAGGGTGATACGGACATGACCGAGATGTGCAGACGGTGTTCGAGCTGGTCCAGGACGAGGGGCTCGTCCTCGGGAGCTCGAGCGGCATCAACCTGGCGGGCGCGGTGCGCCTGGCGCGCGAGCTCGGCCTTCATGGGGGTCCTTCCGGGTTGGAAGAGCGGATCGGCGCTACGGCCGTCATAACGGACGACTCGCTGTTGATGCGGAAGCGAGAGCGCTGTCCACCGTCCCCTCGAGAGGCACCATGGCCGACCGGACCGCAGACCCGTACCGCGACCTCGCCGTCATCGACGCGCGGGCGCCGCGCTTCAACCAGGCCACCGTGGGAGTGGTCGCGCTCGTCGCAGTGCTCACCGGTTGGTGGGGGCTGTTTGCGCTGCTCGCGGTCCAGCTCAGCTTGGGGCTCACGCTGGGTCGTCGCTGGTGCCTGCCGTGCGTCTTCTACTTCGAGGTGGTGCAGCCCCGGCTCGGCCAGGGGATTCTCGAGGACAGCCGGCCGCCGCGCTTCGCGAACCAGGTGGGCGCGGTCTTCCTCGGGGCGGCCACACTGGCGAGCGCGCTGGGCCTGCACTCGGTTGGGCTCGCGCTCGGAGCAATCGTGGCCGCGCTGGCCCTGCTGGCTGCGACGACGGGCTTCTGCGCGGGCTGCGTGCTCTACCGCATCGGCGCGGGCCTGCGCGGCGTGCGCACGGGCGGCATCGACCGGGTGGATCTCGCCGAGCTGGGCGTTGCGGCAGGGCAGGGCGCGATCGTGCAGTTCACCCACCCGCTCTGCGCCGACTGCCAGGAGCTGTCGCGGCGGCTCGCGGGGGAGGGGCGCGCCCCGGTGCTGGTGGACGTGTCGCGCCGGCCGGACCTGGCGCGCAAGTACGGCGTGGCGGTGGTGCCCCTCGCGGTGCAGGTCGGGCCCGATGGCGGGGTCGAGCGTCGGCTGGCGGGCTGATGCGCTCTCGATCGTGGAGGCGAAGCAGGGCCCGCTCCGCCCCGTCAGGCGGCCACCGGGCTCTGCGCCTCGGCGGGCGTGCCGACCAGGCTGTCCACGATCCGCCGGGAGGCGAAGCCGTCGCCGTAGGGGTTCGACCCGGACGCCATCACCGCGTAGAGCTCGGGATCGCCGAGCAGCCGCATCGTCGCGGCGAAGATGGTCTCGGTCCGGGTGCCCACCAGGCGCGCCACGCCGGCGGCGATGCCCTCCGGCCGCTCGGTGACGTCGCGCATGACCAGGAGGGGCTTGCGGAACGTGGGCGCCTCCTCCTGCACGCCTCCGGAGTCGGTCAGGACGAGGTGCGCGCGATCGAGGAGGTGGACGAACTGAAGGTACGAGACCGGCGGGAGGAGCACCACGCGCGGCGCGCCCGCCAGGATCCTGCGGACGGGCCCGTCGACGTTCGGGTTGAGGTGGACGGGGTAGACGACCACCACCGTCGGGTCCGCCTCCACGATCGCGCGGAGCGCGTGGCAGATGGAGGCCAGCCCGTCGCCGAACGACTCGCGGCGGTGGGCCGTCACGAGGACCATCCGCCGGCCGGCGAGGGCCGCCCCGAGGGACGGGATCGCGACCGGCTCCACTCGCACCCGCTCGCGCGCGGCGAGGAGCGCGTCCACGACCGTGTTGCCCGTGACCTCGATCGACGCCGGCGCGAACCCTTCCCGTGTCAGGAGAGCGCGCGCCTGCGGCGTCGGCGCGAAGAGCTTCTCCGAGAGCTGGTCGATGAGCCGCCGGTTCATCTCCTCCGGGAAGGGCGAGTACCGCGCTCCCGAGCGGAGCCCCGCCTCGACGTGGGCGACCGGGATCTTCGCGTAGGAGGCGGCGAGCGCCGCCGCGAAGGCGGTCGTGGTGTCGCCCTGGACGACCACCCACCGCGGCCGGGGCGCGACGAGCACACTCGTCATCCCCTCCACCGTCCGTGCGGTGAGCTCGGCGAGGCCCTGACCAGGCGTCATGACCGCCAGCTCCGCGTCCGGGACGAGCCCGAAGACCGCCAGCGACTGCGCCAGCATCTCGCGGTGCTGCCCCGTCGAGACGAGCAGCGTCTGCTCGCCTCGGCGCCTCAGCTCGGTGACCACCGGGGCGAGCTTGATCGCCTCCGGCCTCGTGCCGACGACGACGGCGATCGGCCCTCCGAGACTCATGCGGCCACCAGGGCGGACGGACCGCCCGCCGCCGCTGGCGTCTCGCCGGACACCGGCCGAACGGCGCGGGCCGCGGCGGTCCTCGCCGCGCCGACGTCCGCGGCCTGGATCAGCGCCTCCACCACCGCCTCGAGCCGGGCCGGGCGCGCGACGACCGCGTCGACGCCGATCCGGCCGAGCGTCGCCGGGTCGAGGCTCGCCGCCCAGGGGTTCCCGGTCCAGAGGACGACGGCGGGACGGGGCTGCAGCGCCGCCAGCGCGCCGGCGAGCTCGAGCCCGTCGTGAGCGCGCCCGTCCAGGTCGGTGACGATCACCTCGGCCTCGAGCTCGCTCCAGCGGCTGAGGCACTCCCTTCCGCCCGCGACCGCCCTGACCGTCCAGCCGAGGCTCTCCAGGTGGCCGGCGAGGACCTGGCCGTGCCGATCGTCGAGGCCGGCGAGGAGCGCGATCCTGCGGAGGTGAGAGGCGGAGCTACGCATGGGCGATTCCTTCTCCTGGTGAGCGGGACGCATCGGACACGAGCCAGCCGAGGCGCCACCCGGGCAAGAGGAAGGCGGCCTCGCGCGCGAGCTCCGCGGTGGGGCACGCCGCCGCGAGCAGCAGCTCCCCGGGCGACGCCTCCTCGACGACGACCCCGCGGCGGGCGAGCGCCGGCGGCAACAGGTCGGGGTGGAGGGCGGCGCCCTCGCCCCGCGCGACCGGGAGGTGAAGCGCCTCCGCCCGCAGCGCGGCGGCCGTGGCCAGCGAGAGCTCGCCGCGCGCGGCGAGACGGTCGATGGGCGACACGCCGTGGTGCTGGGCCTCGAGGAGGAGGAAGGTGCGATCGCCGCACATCCCCTTCCGCGCGAGCACCGCGAGCTCCTCGTCGTCGAGGCTCGCCGCGGCGCCGGCAGGCGCACGTCGGATGGCGACCGCGAGGGCCACGCGCACCTGGACGGCGGGCGCCAGCGCGAGGCGCACCGGCGCACCGAGCGCCGCGGCGGCGTCCCGCTCGTGCACCCGGTGCAGCGGGCGGACGCAGGTGAGCAGGACGGCGCCGTCCGGCGCCCGGGTTCGCAGCGGCACGACCTCGTGGAGAGCGCAGAAGGAGTACCCGAGCAGCGCGACCGCGGCCGGATCGCCCTCCTCCGCCGACACCGAGCGGTAGCCGAGCCCGTCCGGCGCGAACGCCTCGGAGATGTCGCGCTCGTCGGTCAGACCGGTGCGGAGGAGGAACTCCCCCAGCATCTCGCCCGTCTCGGCGGCCTGGTCGAGCGCGCGGTCGACCTCGTGCCGCGAGAGGCGGCCCGCCGCGACCAGGCGGTCCCCGAGCGGGCGCCGCGCGGGAGCGCTCGCGGCCGCCGTGCGGTAGGCCAGGCTGCGTGCGCGCCGGAGCTGCCGCTCCATCGCGGGACGCTTGTGCACCGGGGCCCCGAGCAGCCGCTCCGCGCGCCCCAGCGCCTCTTCCGAGAGCGGGCGGCTGGTCGCGAGGACGACCTCGCCCGTATCGGCGATCCGCGCGATGGGCAGCACCCCGAGCGCCTCGGCCTCCGCCTCCGTCATGCGGAGGAGCAGGTCCGGCGGGATGGAGGCGAGGTCGAGCGCGCCCAGCGAGGTCGCGTGCTGCTCCGCGAGCGCGCTCACGACCTCACGCTCGGTGGCGAGCCCGGACGCCTCGATCACCTCGCCCAGCGGGAGCCCGCAGCGCGCCTGGGCCTGGAGCGCCGTGTCGAGATCTCCCTGGCTGACGACGGCGCGGCCGACGAGGATCTCGCCCAGCCGCGGCCGCCGGGCGAGCTGCGCCGGGGTCGGGAAGGCGTGCGTCGTCTTGTCCCAGCGCAGTGGCCTTCCCGCCATGACGTGGCCGAGCCAGGTCACCACCGCGCGCGAGGTCGCCGCGACGGAGATGAAGTTGCCGAGCACGGCGCGGGGGAAGCTGAGGAAGGCCTGGGTCGCCCCGTAGAGCTGGTAGACGAAGTGGCCCTTCATCGCCGCGCGCCAGATCATCCCGCACAGGTTCACGAGGAAGAGCGCCTCGAGCACGCTCCCCGGCGGGCAGAGGGCCGAGGCCGGCGCGCCAGCGAAGCGGGTCAGCGCATACCGAGCGGCGACATAGAGCACGAGCGCGTAGGCGGCCACGATCAGGAGGGCGTTGCCGAGCCCCTTGCGATCGCGCCAGAGCGAGTACAGGACCGGGAGGGGGCCTCGCCACCCGGTCCTGGCCCAGGACTGGAGCGTGATGCCGAGGGTCCAGCGGGCGCGCTGGCGGACCGACGCCGTGAACCGGTCCGGGAAGAGCTCCCGGGTCGCGATGAAGTCCTCGCGGATCTCCCGCCGCGCGCCGCTCACCACCTCGCGCTCGACCGTGGCGCAGGCGAAGTGGACGCGCCGCCCCGCCAGGCGGAACTTGACCCCGATCTCGTAGTCCTCGGTGAGGCTCGTCGGGTCGAAGGGTTCGCGGCCGGAGGCGGCGGCGACCTCCTCGAAGGCGGCGCGCTCGAAGGCGGTGCCCACGCCTGCGGACGGGACGACCCCCGCCATCGCCTCGCGGAGGCGCAGCTCCTTGAGGTGGTGCTCGGCGAACTCGTCGATATACGTCCCGCCGACCGCGTTCCGGGCGCGGAGCTCGAGCGAGAAGACGGGCGTCTGGACGAACTCGTAGCGGGGGATGAGCCGGCTGTAGAGGCGGAGCGCGAGCGGGTGGATCACGTCCTCGCTGTCGTGCAGCACGAGGATGTCGTAGCGCCCACCGAGGCGCCGCTCCTCCTCGCAGATCGCCCGGTGGACCGCGTTCAGGCAGTCGGCCTTGGAGGTCGGCCCCTCGTGGGGGACCTGGACCGGCCGGACGTTCGGGAAGCGGCGCGCGAGCGCCTCGACGCAGCCTGTCGTCTCGGGATCGTTCGGGTAGGTGCCGATGAAGAACGTGTACCGGGACGCGTCGTAGTCGATGCTCGCCACGTTGCGCTCGACCATCTGGTCGATGACGCCCGCCTCGTGCCAGGCCGGCACGAGGATGGCGATGCGCTTCTGCTCGACGCCGCGCAGCTCTTCCGCCGAGACGCGCCGGCGGTCGCGACGGTGGAGCCCACGGGCGAAGTAGCTCGCGTCGATGAAGAGCTCCTCCACCTGGTTGAGGCAAATGGCCGCGCTCACGGGGTAGGCGACCGTCCGGACGACGAGATCGAGCGCTTCCAGGTTCATGGGCGGTACTCGAGGTACGTCGAGAAGAGCAGCCGGAGCTCGGTGTACGCGAGCGGTGACGGGGCGGGATCGCGCGCCGCGACCCCGTAGTAGGTGCCGCGGTCGACCGTCGCGAGGAGGTCGGCGTGAAACGGCGCGAGGAGGCGCCAGCGGACGCCAGCGCCCCCGTCGACGTAGTTGTCCCAGTAGCTCTGGTTGCGCGACGCGCCCGTGCGAACCTGCGCGACGAGACCCCAGGAGACCGGGCCGGTGACGAGGTACGAGGCGCCGAGCCGCCCGCGCGCGAACCCGACCACGTCGTCCTGGAAGCGGCTCAGGTAGACGGCCTCCGAGTAGACCTCGGCGCAGGGGTCGACGCGCAGCTCCACCCCGGACCCTGCGTGCGCCCAGCACCGCTGCGACTCGATCCCCAGGAAGGCGCCGGCGCGGGCATCGAAGCGCGTCCCTGCCTTGCCCAGGAGGTCCACGGCGGCGCCCGCTTGCGCGAAGAGGCCGACGCGGCCGCTCCACGCGCGGAGGAGCAGGCCCGGGGCCATGATGGCGCGGTCGTCGGCGTAGATGGTCGAGAGGACGCCCGCCGCACGCGAGGCGACGTCGCGCGTGATCTGGACGCCGAAGTACGCGTGCAGGTCGAGCCCGAGCTCCGGGGCCAGCGCGTAGAGTCCCCGCAACCGGAGCGTCGGGACGACGTCCGGATCGCGGCTCGCGCCGCTCGCGCGCGACCACCCGAAGCTCTCCGCGTAGACGTCGGTCCACACGCGGTTCGCGGCCGGGCGCGGGGATCCGAGCGCGAGCTCGTCGCCGCGCGAGCCGGCCGGGGCCAGCAGGCCCAGCGCCACCGCGAGCGCGCACGCCAGGGGCGGGCCGATCCCTGATCGGGCGGGGCCGAAGCGTACGCAGCGTCGCACCATGAATGCTCCCCTTCAAGCGCACCCAGACGTCAGCGCGCGCCCGACGTGGGGTCTGCTGCCGACCGAGCGAACGTGTGTCTGCTCCCAGAGGTTGGCCTTTTCGAGGCATCACGGCAATTCACACGCTGCAGGGACACGGCTTGAGGTGTACGGGTGCCGGCCCCCATCGCTCGGGATGAGCCGATCGGGTGACTGGGGACTTGGGGACTTGCGCTCCCCACAACGGGTGTGCCGTCCCCGCGGGGCGCCCTTCAGCGTGTCCTCGGCGCATGGAAGCCCCATGGAACCGACGCGCAGCCCCCTGTCCGCTCGCTGACCCCGATAGCATGCTCGACGGGCGAGGGCCTGCATGCCCGGCCGTCACGTGCCCGAGACCTGATGAGGACGCGCCTCCGTCGACCGATCCCGCTCGTCGCCGCGCTCGCGCTCCTCGCGACCGCGTGCGGCTCCGGCCACCCGCGCTCGGCGAGCCCGCCCGCGGCGCACGAGGGCGCCGCCGGTCCCGTGAATGCGTACCCGGGCGACACCGGCGTCGTCCCGCAGGAGCGCGGGACTGACACGCGGCCGCCGGCGAGCGAGCCGATCGCGTCCGTGCCCCCACCGACCGTGGTGACGCCGGCCGGATCCGGCCCGAACACGCTCGTCCTCTACGACGACGGCGGGACCTGGGGGTACCTCGGCGAGCTGTACGCGATCATGGCCGGCAACCTCGCGTCGCACTTCGGAGGCTGGGCGGTCGAGCCGGTCGCCCGGTACCAGCCCGGCCAGCTCGGCCAGTACACGGCGACGATCTACATCGGCAGCACCTTCGATCAGCCGCTCCCGGTGGCGTTCCTCGACGACGTGCTCGCGAGCACGAGCCCGGTCATCTGGATCCGCGACAACATCTGGCAGCTCGCGAACCGCGCCCCCACGTTCGCGGCGACCTACGGGTTCGACCCCTGGGACTTCGACACGTCGGCCGTCACCGGCGTGACGTACAAGGGGACGACCCTCACGCGCGCCGCGTCCTCCAACCCGGGCATCATGACGTACAGCGTGCTCGACCCGACGCGCGCCCAGGTCCTCGCGGACGCGGTCAGGCCCGACGGGACGTCTTTCCCGTGGGCGGTCCGGTCGGGCACGCTCACCTATCTCGGGGAGAACCCGTTCACGTACATCGACGAGACCGACCGCTACCTCGTCTTCTGCGATCTGCTATTCGACGCGCTCGCCCCTTCGACCGCGGAGCGCCACCGGGCGCTGGTGCGCATCGAGGACGTGAACGCGACGGACGACCCGGCCTCGCTGCGGGCCATCGCCGACTACCTGTACGAGCAGGACGTCCCGTTCAGCGTGGCGGTGATCCCGAGGTACGTCGACCCGCTCGACGCCTACGGCTTCGGCGCCGAGATCGAGCTGCAGGGCGCTCCGGAGCTGGTGAGCGCCCTGAACTACATGGTGTCCCGTGGCGGTACGCTCCTCATGCACGGCTTCACGCATCAGTACTCGAACGTCGCGAACCCCTACTCGGGCGCGAGCGCGGATGACTTCGAGTTCTGGATCGCCCACGTCGATGCCGAGAACGACGTGGTGCTCGACGGGCCGATCCCGGAGGACTCCGCCGCCTACGCGTCGAGCCGCATCCAGCAGGGCCTCGCCGACATGGCTGCGGTCGCGCTGCCTGCCCCGCAGATCTTCGAGTTCCCGCACTACGCCGGCTCAGCCCTCGACGCGCGGACGCTCGCGACCCGCTTCGCCGCAGCGTACCACCGCGGGCTCTACTTCGGCGGCGCGCTCACGGGCGGACCCGACGTCCCCTCGCACCTCGCGGGCCAGTTCTTCCCCTACGCGGTGCATGACGTCTACGGCTGGAAGGTGCTCCCGGAGAACCTCGGGAACTACGTGCCCGTCCAGGTGAACAACCACCCTGCCCGGCTGCCCGCCGATCTGCTGCGGAACGCGAACGCGGCCAGGGTCGTCCGCGACGGCTTCGCCAGCTTCTACTTCCACCCGTACTATCCGCTGTCGGTCCTGAAGCAGATCGTCGGCGACGTACAAGCCGCGGGGTACACCTTCGTCGGACC
>DASWCJ010000302.1:0-11326 GCA_036390155.1 Anaeromyxobacter sp. | reverse complement strand
ATCCTTGGTTCCACGGCCGCCCCGGCGTGAAGCGAGTCGCCCCGCAGAGGATAGCAGCGCGACGGCGCGTCCGTCACGGCACGCAGAGGGGCTGGCCCCCGGCGAGCGCGAGCGCAGCCGCGCAGGCCCAGAGATAGCCGCCGTCGCTCTCGGGCGTGGTCTGCCCCGAGGCGCCGGACCCGAACGCCATCCCGACCGCGCCGCTCGCCGCCACGCGCGCAGGGTGCGCGAAGAAGTACTCGACGCGGTCGTCCCACCACCCGCCCGGCGCGTTCGCGAGGCCGGTGTTGCCGACCGGGAGCTGCCACCAGAAGATCGGCATCGCCACCCGGTCCGCGAGCGCGCGCGACCAGCGGAACGCCTGCGCGAAGCTCGGGAGCGTCGCGTCGGTCGCGTCGAGCCAGGTGCTCCGGCCGAGCGAGGCGGTATATCCGGCGTCGCGGTCCGCCATGTCCACCACCACGAGGTCCGCGCCGGGCGCGCACGCCGCGAGGGAGTCCGCGGTCTTCCGCGCCTCGGCGGCGACGTCGAGCCCCGGGTCGCGATTCGTGACGCAGTCGGCGTCGCTCGCCCACTGGGAGCCGTGCAGGGCGATCTTCGCGTTCGGCGCGTACGTCCGCGTCATCTGGACGAAGCACCGCCCGAGCCCCTCGATCGTGTTCGCGAGGCTCCCGCAGTCGGTCGGGTTCGCGCTCGCGACCGCGGCGGGGAGGGTCGAGGGCGAGCCGTTGGACGCCGCGCGCTGGGCGTACCCCCAGAAGTCCGGCTCCACGTGCACGATCGCGGGCGCGCTGCCGATCTGGCGCAGGAGGAACCGGTAGTCCGCGAGGTACCGCGCCATGAAGGCCGCGTCGCGCGCCGCCTGCGTCGCCTCGGCGGTGCCCTCCGCGACGCCGCTCGCGGGGAGGATCAGGTAGTAGGTGATCATCGGGACGAGCCCGCTCGCCGCGGCGTCCGCGACGAAGCCGCGGACGAAGGCGCCCGGGGGATCCGCTTCCGACTGCCAGGTCCCCCACCACTGCGCGCCGCACCCGACGGCGTCGGCGCGGGTGGCGGCGAGGCACTCCGGGTCGGGCGCGAGCACCCCGGCCACGTACTGGGCGCGGACGTCGAACCCGGGCTTCGCGGCCGTCGCGTCTCCGCCGGCGAAGCCGACCTGGAGCGTGGTGAACCCGGCGCCGCTCGCCCCCGAGCAGGCGAGCGACGCCTCGAACGCGGGCAGCGCGGGGCGCTCGCGGGCCGGCGCGACGTCGCCGGAGCGGCTGCAGGCCGCGAGGGCGAGCGCGGGCACGATCGCAAGGAGGCGCACCGCCCGATGGTACTGCACTCCGCCAGGAGGCCGGCCGGGCGGGCGCCCGCTCGTGGCGTCGCTAGCTGCAGCGCCAGTAGGCGGTCGCGACGAGGGTGCGCCGCTCCTTCGGCTCCGCGCGCTTGCGCAGGTCCGTCACGGCGCGGTCCTTCTCCGCGTACCGCTGCGCCTCGGTCGCCCGGAGGTCGTCGAGCTTGCGGCGGAACTCCCGCTCCGCCCGCTCGAGCAGCGCGCGCCGATCGCGGAGGGGGAGGGGGCTCTCGTCGTGGAGGGCGGCGCGGGCGCGGGCCCACGCGGCGCGGGCGTCCTCGGCGCCCTTCCGCGGCGCGGCGAGGGCGTCCTCCACGGCGCGGTCCCACCGCTCGCGAGAGGCGTCGAAGGCGGTCTGGCTCCGCTCCTGGACCGACGCGAGCAGCGCGTGGTGCAGCGTCTGGAGCGCCTCTTCCTGCGCCGGGCCGATCGAGACGGTCGCGCCGCGAGGCCCGCCCCGGACCTCCTCCGCCGGCAGCCCGGCGAACGCATCCGCCTCCTCGGCCGGGAGCGCCCGGAACTTCTCGCCGTCGAACCAGAGCACGAGGTGGACGACCTTCTCCTCCGAGACGATCGCGTCGAACGAGAACTTGTAGGCGAACCACCAGCCCTCGCGGCCGGCGAGCGCGCCGAGCGAGGCGGGCAGCTCGCGCGAGGGGACCTCGAGGAACGCGACCGCGTCCTGCGGCCGGGCCCGGACCTTCTCGGCCGCGGCGCGGACCAGCTTCGCGCGCTTCGAGCGGCCCCGCCCCGCCGGCTCGCGGCCGGCGTCGGCCTCGGCGGGGCCGTCCTCGAAGACGGCCTCGACGAGCGCGTCCTCGTCCGCCTCGCGCCGCGCCACCGCGTCCTTCGCGGTCTGCTCCGCGAGCCGGAGCCGCGCCCGGACGTCGCCGTCGAACCGTTCGAAGAGCAGGGTGCGGGCCGCGGCGAGCCGGGCGGTGATCCGCCCGTCGAGCTCCGCCTGGAGCGCCGCGAACGCCTGGTCGATCTCCTCGGCGGACCGGCAGGACTGGTAGATGTCGAGCACCCGCCGCTCGAAGTCGAGGCCGCTCCCGAGCGCGCCGAGGATCTCGTCGGACGAGCCGAACACCCCGTCGAAGAGGGCGAGCTTCTGCGCGAGCAGCTCGTAGAGCCGCGCGTCGGCCGCGTTCTGGCGGTTGAGGAAGTTCAGGACGAGGACGTCCCGCTGCTGCCCGTACCGGTGGCAGCGGCCGATCCGCTGCTCGACCCGCTGCGGGTTCCACGGCAGGTCGTAGTTCACGACGAGGTTGCAGAACTGGAGGTTCAGCCCCTCAGCCCCCGCCTCGGTCATGAGCAGGATCTGGGTGCGGTTCCGGAACTCCTCGACGAGCCCCTGCCGCTTCTCCGCCCCGGAGACGTCGCCGGAGAGGCAGGTGACGGAGTAGCCCTTCGAGGCGAGGAGCTTCGCGAGGTGGTCCTGGGTGCGGCGGAACTCGGTGAAGACCACCGCCTTCTCCGGCCAGCCGCAGGCCTTCGCGACGGTGAAGGCGCGGTCGAGCCCGCGGACGAGCGCGTCGGCCTTCGCGTTGGTCTTGATGGAGCGAGCGAGCTTCGCGCAGGCGCGCAGCTCCGAGAGCTCCGCCTTCATCGACCGGGCCGCCGCCCCCGCGCGGGAGCGCGGCGCGCCGTCGTCGAAGAGCTCCTCCGCCTCCTCCGAGAAGCCGTCGAGGTCGAGGAGGAGGTCCCCCTGCGCCGCGCACTCGACGCCGGCGAGCTTCTCGTCGAGCGAGTCCGCGAGCTTCTCCAGGGTCCCGGCGAGCGCGAAGGAGGAGGAGGCCAGGATCTTCCGGTAGACGAGGACGAAGAGCGCGCGCCGCGCGAGCGGGATCGCGTGGGAGTCCTCGCGGCGCAGGTAGTCGGAGACCCGGTCGTAGAGCGACTGCTCCTCCGCGCTCGGCGCGAAGTCCTCGACCATCGAGCGCCGGGCGGTGAACTTCACGTACTCCTTCACCTGCCGCCGGAGCGTCCGGACCACGACCGGCGCGAGCCGCGCCTTGAGGTCGGCCGCCCGATCCTCGTCGAGCTCGCCCGACGCGTACTGCAGCCGGAACGACTCCTCGGTCCCGAGCAGCGAGTCGTCGATGAACGCGGCCAGGCCGAGCAGCTCCATGAGGTCGTTCTGGAGGGGCGTCGCGGTGAGGAGGAGCTTCGGGCAGCGCCGGAGCGCGCGCCGGAGCGCCTGTCCGGTGCGGTGGTCGCGCCGGTAGGCGTTGCGGAGGCGGTGCGCCTCGTCGATGACCGCCACGTCCCAGGGGACCTTCTCGACCTCCCCGGCGCGCATCGCGCCGAACGGGTGGGAGCAGATGACGATCCCGCCCGTGTCGAACGGGTTCGTCCGCAGCCCGGCGCGCTCCGCGGCGCGCACCGAGTCGCCGTCGACGAGGGTGGCCTCGAGTCCGAACTTGGAGGAGAGCTCCTCCCGCCACTGCGCGCGGAGCGAGGCGGGGACGAGGATGATCGCGCGCCCCTTGCCGTCCGCGGCGAGCTGGGCGAGGACGAGCCCCGCCTCGATGGTCTTGCCGAGCCCCACCTCGTCGGCGAGCACGGCGCCGCCGGTCGGCAGCGCGGCGAGGGCGAACGCCGCCGCCTCGATCTGGTGCGGATTCAGGTCGACCGACGACCGCGCCAGCGCGGGCGCGAGGCCGGAGGCGCCGGCGCCGCCGCGCGCGGTGAGCGCCTCCGCCGCGATCCGCTGGTGGAAGCCCGAGAGTCTCGGCCGCCCGCTACGCGCCCGCGGCGCGCTCTGCGACACCCCGCCCATCCCCGCCCTCCCACGCCCGCCGGGGGCGCCCATGCGCCCTTAGTCCCCGGACCGACTTCGCCCGGCATCACGCGATACCTGGCGGACTCTACCAGCAACTCGATCCGGGGTGCACTCCCGGGGTACCTTAGTACGCGACCGGGCTCCGGAGGGGAACCGCCCGCGTCCGGAGGCTGCGAGGTCCAGTGAAGTTCACCTGCGAGCGGTGTGGAAAGCGCTTCGCGAGCGTGGACGAGCCGTCCGCTGGGCGCGTGTACCGCATCAAGTGCAAGTGCGGGAACGTCATCCACATCACCGCGCCCCACGCCGACCCCGAGGCCAAGACCCGGCCCGGCGGCCTGCCTCCCCTCGATCGGCCCCGCATCACCGGCGCGATGGCCACCCCGAGCGCGGCGCCGAGCGCGATGCCGCCCCGGCCCGCGCCGCGCACCGCGATCTCCGCCGGCGACGCGACCTCGCGCGTCCACATCAACGCGCCGGCCCGGATCTCGGACCCGGCGGTGCCGCGCCGGACCGTGCCCGCAGTGACGGCTTCGGACGTGCCCGGGGGCGCCCGGAACACCACCGGCGTCCACGCTGCGTCCCGCACTCCGAAGGGCACGCACCCGTCGCTGGGCGCCGCGGACCTGGACGATCCCTTCGCCGCCGCCCGCGCCGCCGGCATCGCCGAGCGGACGCCGGCCGCCGTCTCCCGCGCGGCGCCGCGGCCGGAGCACACTCCCACCGCGGTCGCCGCCGCAGCCGCGAAGGCGGTCGCCGACGCGTTCCCACCGGCGTCGCGGACCTCCACCGGCACGACGCCCGTGCCGACCCGCTCGAGCACGGGCCTGCGCAGCGCGGTCCCGCGCCCTGCCCACGTGGAGCACCCGGCCGCGACCCCGATGGACGAGCTCGGCGTCGCGCCGGAGCCGCCGATCCCGGAGCTCGACCTCGCGATGCCGGATCCTGCGCCGCCGCCCGCGCGGGCGCCCGCGCCCTCGCCGTTCTCGAGGCCGTCCACCTTCGGCACGCCGCAGCCGTTCCCGCGCCCCGCGCCGACGCTCGGGACGACGTTCGAGACGACCGCCGAGGTCTCCGCGCCCGCGCCGCTCTCGGACTCGACGCGGACGCCGACGCGCGTGACGCGCCCCAACGCCTCCCGGCCGGAGCCGCAGAGCGCCGCGCCCGCTCCCGCGGCGTCGTCCGGGGCCTCGGCCCAGCCCTCTCCGCCACCGCCCGCCGACGACCCCTTCGCCGCAGCCGCGGCCCACGCCGCGCGGACGAATCCGTTCGACACCACCGCGCCCGTCGTGACCACCGGGCCGAGCTCGCCCGGCGGCGAGGAAGAGCCGGTCGACCTCTCGATCTCGGAGCAGTACGCGCTCCCGAAGCCGAAGAAGCGGTCGCGGGTCCTCGTCCCGGCCATCGCGACGGCGGTGGTCCTCACCCTCGCAGGCGGGGCCTACGCGTACCTGTTCGCGTGGGAGGAGCCGGCCCGACCGGAGGTCGCCGCGGCTCCGCCGGCGAAGAAGCCGGCTCCCGCGCGCGCGCCCGCGCCGGCCGCAGTCCCGGTCGCACCGGCCCCGTCCCCGTCCCAGGCGCCGCCGCCGGCTCCGCCGGCTCCGCCGGCTCCGCCGGTCGCCGCCGCCCCGTCGCCGGCCGTCCAGGCGCCGGCCGTCTCGGCGCCGGCTGCGCCTCCCCCCGCCGCGGCGGTTCCGCCCCCTCCTCCACCCGTCGTCGCTACGCCGAAGCCGGTCGCGCCTCCCGCGGCCGCCGTCGCGGTGGCGAAGCCGAAGCCCACCCCCGAGCCGCCACCGCCTCCGAAGGCCGCTGTCGCGAAGGCGAAGCCTCCGCCCGAGAAGCCGAAGAAGGCGGAGCCGCCCGCGAAGACCACGGCGAAGGTCGCCGCCGCGGCCACCGTCGCGAGCGCCGTGAAGGTGCCCGCGGTCGAGAAGCCGCCGCCGCCTCCACCTCCGCCCGTCGCGGTCGCGCCGCCGCCTCCGCGGCCCGCGCCCGTTCCCGCCCCTCCGCCGCCGGTCGCCGCCGCGCCCGCTCCGGCCCCCGCGCCCAGGAAGGCGTCTCAGGGGCTCGATCCCTCGACGATGCAGTCGATCATCGCGAAGAGCCGTCCCTCGTTCGACGCGTGCGTAGAGCGGGCGCTCCAGGATCCGGTGACCGCCTCGTTCGCAGGCCGACGCGCGGCGCTGCTCCTGCTCATCGCGCCGACCGGGAGGGCCGAGGCCGCGCTCGAGGACGCCGACCTCGACGCCTCTCCGTTCGGCGGCTGCCTCCGACGCGTGGCGTCGAAGATGGCGTTCCCCTCCTTCCTGGGGGACGACGTCGGCGCCCGGATCGTGCTCGTGCTCGGCAAGGCGAACTGACGCGCCCGGGCCCCATCGGGGCCGAATCCCCGATGGGTCGAACCGCCGGACCGTTCACCGTCCGGCGATCGGTCGGGCTAATCATTCCACCTCGGTGCTGGTCTGACCCGACGTGAACGTCGCGCGCGAGGTGTCCATGTCCATGTACCAACAGAACTACGATCCGTTCGGCAGCGCGTTTCTCTCCACGCTGGTCGCGGCCGTCCCGATCCTCACGCTGCTCTACTTCATCGCGCTCCATCCGCACCGCGACAAGGACGGCGTGCGCCACCTCGGGATCGCGGCGCCCCAGGCAGCGTTCCTGGGCGTGATCGCGGCGTTCGTCGTCTCGTGCCTCGCGTTCGGGATGCCGATCGCGTCGGCGGGCTCCGCGTTCGGGCTCGGGGTGCTCTCCGGCTTCCTCGGGATCATCTGGATCGTGCTCGGGGCGATGTTCCTCTACACGATGACCGTCATCACCGGTCAGTTCGAGATCGTGAAGGAGTCGATCATCCACATCTCGTTCGACCGGCGGCTCCAGGTGCTCCTCATCGCGTTCTCGTTCGGCGCGATCATCGAGGGCACCTCCGGCTTCGGCACGCCGGTCGCGATCGCCGGCGCCGTGATGGTCGGCCTCGGGTTCCGGCCGTTCCAGTCCGCCGTGCTGAACCTGCTCGCCAACACCGCGCCGGTCGCGTGGGGGGCGATCGGCACCCCGATCGTCACGCTCGCCGCGGTGAGCGGCCTCGACCAGGTCACGCTCTCGGCGATGGCCGGTCACCAGCTGCCGTTCGTCTCCGTCCTCGTCCCCTTCTGGCTCGTCGCGACGTTCGTGAAGATGGAGGGCGGCACCTGGGGCGAGGTCTGGGAGGTCTGGCCGGCGGCCGCGGTCTCGGGCGTCTCGTTCGCGATCGCGCAGTGGCTGTTCTCCGGCTGGCCCCCCACCCACCTCATGACCGACGTGGTCGCGGGCGTGACCTCGGTCGTCTGCACCGCGCTGTTCCTGCGGTTCGTGTGGCACCCGAGGACCCGCTTCCTCCTCAAGTCGGAGCGCGAGGCCGGCAAGGCCACCGAGACCATCACCCGCACCGAGTGGAAGTACCCGTACTCGATCGGCCAGACCGTCTACGCCTGGCTGCCCTGGGCGATCCTCATCGCCAGCTGCGCGCTCTGGGGCGCGCCCGAGTTCAAGAAGGCCCTCAACGCCCTCTTCGCGGGCGTGAAGCTCGACGCCTCGCTCCTCGGCGCCAAGATCGGCGGCACCCTCTCGCTGCCGACCTGGGACATGCCGGCCCTCCACAACCTCGTGCAGCGCATGCCGCCGGTCGCGGCGGTGAACGCGAAGCCCGAGGCCGCGCGCTTCTCGATGAACTGGCTCTCCGCCGCGGGCACGGGCGTGTTCGTCGCGGCGCTCCTCTCGGGGCTCGTGCTCCGCATGTCCGCCGCGCAGTGGGGAGAGGCGGTCTCGCGGACGGCCCGCCGGATGAAGACGCCGGTCCTCGTCATCGCGCAGGTGCTCGGGCTCGGGTTCCTCACCCGCTACTCCGGCACCGACGCCGTCCTCGGCCTCGCGTTCACCCGCGCCGGCTGGGCCTACCCGTTCTTCGCCGCGTACCTCGGCTGGCTCGGCGTGTTCCTCACCGGCTCGGACACCGCGTCGAACGCGCTCTTCGGCTCGCTGCAGCGGATCACCGCGCAGCAGCTCAAGCTGAACGAGATCCTGATCGTCGCGACCAACTCCACCGGTGGCGTGATGGGAAAGATGATCGACGCGCAGTCGATCATGGTCGCGTGCGCGGCTTGCTACGACGATCCGAAGGAGCGCGCGCACGCCCTCGGGCCCATCTTCCGCACGGTCTGGTGGCACTCCATCGCGGGCGCGGCGGTGATCGGCATCATCGCCATGCTGCAGGCGTACGTGTTCCCCGGGGTGATCCCGATCCCACCGCTGAAGTGAGCGTGAGCCGAGCGACCTGGACCTGATCTCTTCCGCTACCCCAGGTTGTGGAACACGCGCTGGACGTCCTCGTCCTGCTCGAGCGCGTCGATCATCGCGAGGACCTCCTTCGCCTGGTCCTCCGCGAGCTGCACCGGCGTCTGCGCGACGAACTCGAGCTCGGCCGAGACGACAGGCAGCTTCCGCTCCTCGAGCGCGTGCTGCATCTGACCGAAGCTCTCGAAGGCGCAGCGGATGACGACCTGCTTCTCGCCCTTCTCGCCGGTGCCCTCGCCCATCTCCTCGAGGCCGTGGTCGATGAGGTCGAGCTCGAGGGCGTCCTGGTCGATCCCGTCGGGGGAGAGGCGGAAGACGCCCATCTTCTTGAACTGGAACGACACGCTGCCGGTCGTCCCCATGTTCCCGCCGTGGTCCTTGAAGGCGGACCGGACGTTCGCGACCGTCCGCGTCCCGTTGTCGGTCGCGGTCTCGACCATCACGGCGACGCCGTGCGGGGCGTACCCCTCGTAGAACACGACCTCGTAGGCCTTCTGGTCCTGGCCGCTCGCCCGCTTGATGGCGGCCTCGACCTTGTCCTTCGGCATGTTCGCGCCGCGGGCGTTCTGGAGCGTGCGCCGGAGGGCCGCGTTCGTGTCGGGGCTCGGGCCGCCCGTCTTCACCGCGATCACGATGTCCTTGGTGATCCGGGTGAAGACCTTCGCCATCCGGTTCCACCGGGCGAACATCGTGGCCTTGCGGGTCTCGAAGATGCGTCCCATGGGGCCCGGGTTATCGCAGGAATCCGGCGACGCGTCGACGACGGAGCGCCGCGCTCGCACCGGCCGCCCGTATCGATGCGGGGGACCGCCGAGAAGGGCCGTTGTCCGACCGGCCGCCCGGGCGAAAGTTCGCGGTCCATGCGCCTTCTCGCTCGACGCCCCTCCAGCCTCCGCGCCGCGCTCACCCTGTCCACGGCCCTCCTCGTCCTTCCTGCGCAGGCGCGCGCCGAAGCGACCGATCCCGGTCCCCGCGCCGGACCGGCCGCGGCGGGCGGTCCGCTCCCGTCCCTGACGCAGGCGGAGCTCGATCAGTTCAACGCCGGCCAGGACGAGTTCGCCGATCCGCAGACCGTCTCCGGCGGGATCGCGGACGAGGGGGGCGCCGGGCTCGGCCCGAGGTTCAACGCCAACAGCTGCTCCGCCTGCCACTCGCAGCCCGCGGTGGGCGGCACGAGCCCCGCCCTCAACCCGCTGATCGAGATCGCCAACCTCGACGGCGCCACGAACGTGGTCCCCTGGTTCATCGTCCCGAACGGTCCCGTGCGCGAGGCGCGGTTCAAGCGGACCGCCGACGGGTACCCCGACGGCGGCGTGCACGACCTGTTCACCATCGCGGGGCGCCTCGACGCGTCCGGGTGCACGACCGCCGTCCTCCGGCAGCCCGACTTCGGGACGCCCGGGATCGGGCTCACCGGGCAGGGGGGGAGCGGGAACATCATCTTCCGAATCCCGACGCCGGTGTTCGGGGCGGGGCTCATCGAGGCGATCCCGGACGCGACGCTCGTCGCGAACCTCGGCTCGTACGCCGACGTGAAGCAGGCGCTCGGGATCTCGGGGCGCCTCAACCGGAGCGGCAACGACGGGACCGTCACCCGCTTCGGCTGGAAGGCGCAGAACAAGTCGCTCCTCATGTTCGCCGCCGAGGCCTACAACGTCGAGCAGGGGGTGACGAGCGACCTGTTCCCGACGGAGCGCGACGAGACCGCCGCGGCGTGCCTGTTCAACGCGCTCCCCGAGGACCGCACCGACTTCACCGCGGCGAGCGTCTTGGAGGGGCTCCCCGACGTCGTGAAGTTCGCCATGTTCACGCGGTTCCTCGCGCCGCCCCAGCCGGCCACCCCGCCCATCTCGAACGGCCGCACCCTGTTCTCGGCGGTGGGCTGCGCCCTGTGCCACACGCCCTCGCTGAAGACGGGCAACGCGGACAGCGCTGCCCTGCGCAACCAGGACGTGAACCTCTACTCCGACCTCGCCCTGCACCGGATGGGCACCGGGCTCGCCGACGGCATCAGCCAGGGGCTCGCGGCCGGGAACGAGTTCCGCACCGCGCCACTTTGGGGCGTCGGCCAGCGCCTCTTCTTCATGCACGACGGCCGGACCACGGATCTCGTGACGGCCATCCACTCGCACGCCGGAGCCATGAGCGAGGCGAACCAGATCGTCGCCAACTTTTACCAGCTCTCCACCTCGGACCAGCAGGACCTCCTGAACTTCCTGCGCTCGCTGTGAGCCGGAGCGCGCGGGCCCGGTCGATCGCCGGTCCCCGCGCGCCGGGACGGGCTATCCTCGGGGCTGGAGGTGCGCCGTGCTCCGTGGATTCACGCCGCCGTTCACGCCCAGGGGGACGGCCTCGCTCGTTGCCCCGCCGCCGTGGCACTACGCCGGCTGGCTCCTCAGCGTCGCGTTCGAGTGCGACCCGGCGCGGGCGGCCGCGTTCGTCCCCTCCGCGGTGGGCGCCGCGACCGGCGCCGGTACGATCCACTTCGCCGACTGGCAGGCGACGACCGACGGCTCGGAGCTCCTCGACCCGGTGCAGGCGCAGTACCGCGAGACGATCGTCCTCCTCGACGTGCGCCGGCCGGACGGCACGCTCGCGAACTTCTGCCCGCTCGTCTACGTGGACCAGGACGTCTCGCTCCTGCGCGGCCTCCTGCAGGGGTGGCCGAAGAAGCTCGGCTCGACCTGGATCACGCGCGCGCTCCCGCTCGACCACCCGGCGGCCGCGCCGCTGCGGGCCGGCACGCGGCTCGGCGCCTCGCTCGCCGTGAAGGACCGCCGCCTGGTCGAGGCGCGTCTCGCGCTCACCGGCCGCCCGGGCCGGGCCCTCGGCTTCGCGGCCCGCCCGACCTTCGGGACGGTCGGGTGGCCCGA